>NZ_JAWQDE010000005.1:0-226905 GCF_036318045.1 Clostridium sp. CM74B_53
GAAAAAGAGGTATAATCTCTCTGTATTATTTTGTTTAGTCGCATAAACTGATTATACCACGAACGCCGGGCTTTTCGAAGCTCGGCGTTTTGTGTTGGGAATATGAAATGAGCTGCCGCACGTTAGTGCGACAGCCCCGATTTTTATCTCGTATGTCGTGCATCCATAAAGAACTACCGGTGTCGGGATAAAAATACATTTAACTCTGCCGGTGCTTAGTTCTGGAGCTGCGGCATAAGTAATAATCAAAAATAATCCCCACAAAAAAGAATGCAGGAAAAATTTCTTAAAGGGTGACTCTTTGACCTGAAAGCGATCAAAATGTGATCCGACATAAAATAAAGGAAGGATCGCTAATACAATGTCAAAAGAAAATGGAAGGGGCTGAATCTGTCGGTTTGTCAGCTTAAGGTGAAGGTAGTCAAACAAACTCTTACCCAGAAAAATCGCTGGAAAGAACCAGATAACTCCGACATATAAAACCGTGGCATTTAACACAGAAATGGACACGCCGCTTGAAAAGATACCGGAAAGAATCCTTTGTTCCAGATAGTTCGTAAGAAAAGAACCATCCTGAAAGATATTGGAAAGATGGCGCAACAGGTAAATGACCGTCTGAATGATATAGATCAGGAAAAATGGCCCCATAAGTCGTTTGAAGCTTCGCTTGGTTTTTGTGGCAAATTCTTCATTCGTGGATGAGAATTTTGAAGTGATCCCACTAAAGATAAAAAAGAGCGGCATGTGAAAAGAATAGATTGCACCACTTAAAACTCCGGATATGGTATGTCCAACGATAACAAGAAGAATCGCAATGCCACGGGCACAGTCAATCCAAGCTTCACGATGGTTACCATTGATTGCGCTGTTTGACATAATATTATAAACTTCTATCAGTTATTTGCTTTAACGATTATATCATGGGAGTGGGAAAATACAAGATGTATTGAAGTTGTTTGTATCAGAGCTCCATGTTTATCTGCCCTGAGGTAAATACTAAAACCAGCGCCTGCTTCCATTTTCGGAAGCAGGCGCTGTCGTATTCTATAAGAAATTCAGGAAAGTTGTAATGATTACAGAGTTGACCAGATTGATAAATAAGCTTCCAACCAGCGGAACGATAAAGAATGCGCTCGGGGATGGACCATATTTCTCATCCAGGGTCTGCATGTTTGCCATAGCGGTAGGAACTGCACCAAGGCCGAATCCACACTGACCGGCGGTCATGATAGCGGCGTCAAAGTTTTTGCCCATGACTGGAAAGGTAACGAAGATCGCAAATACAGCCATTAAAATAATCTGAGCGACAAGGAGGAGCAGGAGAGGAAGAGCAAGATCAACAAGTCTCCAGAGTTTCATGGTCATCATGGACAGTGCCAGGAAGATCAGGAGGGAGATATTACTGATAATGGCAAGTTCCGGGAGCTTTAATTCCAACTTCTCATTGTTGTCTGCGATATTTCTGAAGATTGCAGCTGCGGTCATAGCGCCTACAGAGGCTGGGAACTCGATACCGGTCTTTTTGAGAAGATAGGAGATCAGAGTTCCGATCGCAATTGTTAATAAAACCTGATAAGATGCTGCAGTCAGAGATTTTTCAGTAATTGTGGAAACTGCTTCACTGTCTTTTCCAAGACGCATTGTCTCAGAATCAGCGGATGGTTTCAGGTTATTCTTTTCGATCAGGAAACGACCGACAGGACCGCCTAAAAGCGCGCCAGATACAAGGCCGAAGGTTGCAGCTGCGATCGCGATCGTGCTCGCGTCCTCGAGACCCGCGCTTTCAAGGATAGGAGCCCATGCAGCAGCAGTTCCGTTTCCGCCGACCATAGGGATTGAACCGGTGGCGAGTCCGATCAGGGAATTTAATCCCATGACCTTACAGAGAACAACGCCGAGGCCGTTCTGTAAAACTACAAGAATACTGGACAGGATCAGGAAAATGATAACCTGCGGTCCGCCTTTTTTCAGCATTTTCCAGCTGGCCGTATAACCGATGCCTGCATAGAAAAGCAGACTGAAAAATTCATTAAAGGAAGAATCCAGAGAAACTTTCAACACTCCGGTCATCGTCGTGATCGTTAAAAGAATCGTAAAAAGGAGACCGCCGACAACGGGAACAGGGATACAGAATTTACGTAGGATATAACAGCGCTTTTTAATGAAATCACCAACGAGTAGAATAATGACTGCCAGAGCAATTGTGTAATAAACATTGAGCGATAATTCCATACAAATTCCCCTTTCGTAAAGAGCAGATGATCATCAGCAGTTAATATAAGATTATAATTTCACCACTCCATTCTCCATAAGTGTTTTTCCATCCGCGACGATGGTTCCGTTTTTCATAATGACGTCATAGTGGCAGCTTGCTTTTACCGTTCCGCCAAGCGTAATGCTCGTACCGATACCAATATGGCAGCTTCCGAATACGCCCTCATCTTCGAGCATGAATCCGCAAAAATGACAATTAGGGTTCAGCCCTACACCATGTTCCGCAACATTGTATACATTCGGATCATTCTTGGCTTTCAGATCATCCGCAAGCATTTTTGCCTGCCGTCCGCCAGAAATATCAACAATTCTTCCATCTTCCACTTTGAGAGTAACTGGTTCTTCAAGAACTCCGATTCCGATATAAGGAATACTTCCATCCGCAACGATCACACCGTTTGCAGTGCCTTCCAGTGGAGAAACATTTGCTTCGACTGTTGGAAGTGTGGAAAACTGTCCTTTTTCTACCATACAGTAAAGATGATTTCCACGTCTTCCCTTAGCGGAGTATTCCAGATGGGTTCCGCCAGGAGAGGTCAGAACGATCTTTTCTGCTCCGGCCATTGCCTGCGCCATACCGACACAGATTGGTTTTAATCTCTCAAAATCACCTTCGATTCCACCGTGGATCATCATATCTTCCGTAAACTGGGTTAATACGAGACCACGGGACCCAGCTGCGATCGCTTCTTTTACGGCGTGAGTGTGTGTGATGGATTTTCCGACAACGGAAAGAAAGGCATCACTGGCCTTCATTGCCGCAGCAATCTCTTTCGGCGGTTCGGAACTATCCTGGGATCTTGGTTCCATAATGCAGACGGTTGGCTCTGCGCCGATGCGGTAAACTTCAGTTGCGAGTGCCTGAGCGATACTGAAACGGGACTGTTCGGTAACGATCAAAACGTGTTCCCCGGCCTTGATACCGGCACAGGTATTTACAACCTTTGATGCTCCGCGAGACATGTAAAAGTTCTCCATATAATACCCTCCTGAATATATATTTTATATTCTATAGAATATATTATCACATAAGAATTGTCAAGCAAAAAGAGCAATGTCGAGTGAAAATTTTCAACATTGCTCTTTTCCTTTTCATTTACACGAACATTGAGCCAAAGTCCACACTTGCGCGAGACCTTAGCGACTGTCGCGATAACAAGGGGAAACTCGCGAAACATGTTTTCGCTTGTTATCCCGTATCAGCAAAGAGCCGCTTCCGGCAAGCTCTGCGGGGTGTTATCTTTCCGCAGGGAATTGCCAGCGACAGCTCCCACAGATAAAAACATATAGATTTAGTGACCTTCGATATATTGCTGACCATGATGAATATGTTCGGAAATTGCAGCCTGTGCCTTTGCGACATCTTTCTCGCGCATGGCGTCTACAATTTTCTTGTGTTCTTCAGCAATTTCTGCTCTCCGGTCAATACTGCTGGAAGAAAATTTACGGTCTCTTCCAATTACGCCCTTTAGCATTCCGAGCAGTTTACAGAGAGTCTCATTTTCAGAGAGCGCATAGATATAGTCATCAAATTGCTGACTTGCCTCTGAAATCTCCGATACTCCGCTTGCATTTTCAAAAACTGCTATCAATGAATATAGGTAATCAATATCTTTGTCAGTCAGGTGTGTGATCGCTTCAGATATCGCAAGATGCTCTAAAACTTCGCGACACGCATAAGCTTCTTCAATTTCTTTGTGGTTCAGGGTACGGACAACAGCGCCGTGGTAAGGAACGGTTTCAACCATTCCATCGCTGGCAAGCCGCCGGAGCGCTTCACGAACTGGCGTAGCACTTACCCCCATTTGCTTTGCCAGATGCTGTTCCTTTAATTCAGTCCCTGCGGGAAGATCCCCATTTGCAATGGACGCGACAAGATTTTGATATACCTGCTCAGCTAAAGAGACTCTGGAAACACCGGATACTTTCCCATAATTTTCCATATCCCTTTTCTCCTCTTTCTTCTTGCTGAGTCAATTATAACACCGGTGAGGGGAGAGAAGCAACCGGAAAGATATTCGGGGGGGGGGAGTGAACCTTGGGGGGACTGAGTGAGGCGGTAAGTCCAAGGTTCGAAACGTTAAGAAGAATATGGCTTGGATAATTCACAGAAATATTAAAATATTGATAAAAAACGGACATTATATCAACAAATAAACATACCTCCCCACATTTACGCTAAGATGTTTCTATCAAACACATTTCACGGGAGGACAAATCATGCAGATTGATACGGAACGAATGGCGCAGGAAATTCAGAACTTCAGACGGGAACTCAAGGTCGAGCGGAACCTTTCAGAACACACATTGAAGCGATCTCCATGATCTTTTGCGGTGGGGAGAGGAGCAGGAAATACGTGATTCTTCCCTGTTTCCGAGCCGTCTCGGGAGACGCATGTCGATCTATGGGATTGAAAACATCTTTTATAAATACCAGAAAGCGGCGAAGATCAACGATAACGCGACCGCTCATTCCGTGCGCCACAGCTTCGCGACCCAGTTACTGAACAACGGAGCCGGGATCCGCGATGTGCAGGAACTCTTAGGGCACAGCAGCATTGTCACAACGCAGATCTATACGGAGGTGTCGATCAATCGGAAGCGGGAGGTGCTTTTGAGGTATAATGGGAGGAATGGGATGGAGGTGGAATGAAAAAATGGAATAAAAACTTAAGAGAAAACCCATGAGGAGCATAGAGATGTGTTAAATCAAAATAAGAACATACGTTCTGAAAAAACTTGACTTTTTGCCGACATGATGTTACTATGAGGGTACAAAATATAGATGGCGCGGGGGAGGTGGATGGATGTATTCTGCACTTGAATTATCAAAATATATTGTGACAAAGTGTATCAATGACGGAAAACCTATTAGTAACCTTCAGTTGCAAAAAATTCTGTATTATATCCAACGAGATTTTTTAAAACAAGGAGAGCCTGCATTTTCAGATACTATTGAAGCCTGGCAGTTTGGTCCAGTGGTGCCGAATGTCTATTATTATTATTGTGGGTTTGGGGCTATGCCAATTTCCATTTTGGAAAAAGCACCTGATCTGCCAGAAAAAGATACTATGGAAATCAACGAAATAGTAGAGGACAAAAGAACTCTTTTCCCGTGGGATCTGGTAAACGAAACACATAAGCCGGGTGGAGCCTGGGATCGGATATATGCCAACGGAAGAGGAAACCATCAGGAAATACCAGTCGATTTGATCAGGAAAGTTGGTTAAATGGATACATCAAAAGAAGAAGTACAGCGGAATAAATTCCGGGATATATTATTTGAGCTGGCTTCCAATCAGGAATTGTTAAAAGATAAAAGTGTTCGTGCGAAAATGTATTCCAGGTTGGAGGCTCTCTACTGGCCAGAGAAATCTGAAAAACCGTTCAGACATTTTTATTCCGATATTTTCTCTGTGTTGACGGCAATAAGAAAAAATACAGATCTTGGCGACATCAATGTACTAGGACAGAACCTGTCGATGATTCGCGAGAAATATACGCCAGGTATAAACCTAGATTCAACTGGCAAAAAAATAGATATTAGCGACAGTATACGTAAATTATACGACCATGTCAGTCTGGACATTGCCAGAATTACATATTCGGAAGAAGGTGACAGAAAAACCTCGGGTGAAGCGGCAATTCTGGACGTGCAGTCTCGAATTAATGTGATTGAACCTAAAATAGAAGAGGCAATGAATGTTCAAAATACTTTATCTGAAGAACTTGGAAAACAGCAGCGGGAATATATCGCTATTCTTGGAATCTTTGCCTCGATTGTGCTTACCTTTATTGGTGGAATCGTATTTTCAACCTCTGTATTGCAAAACATTGGTGCTGTCAGTGTGTATCGCTTGGCTGCGATTGTTTTATTGATCGGAATGGTTCTTTCTAATATGCTGTATGGTCTATTCTATTATGTGAATCATTTGATCTATAATAACAAGAAAATTTCGGCTACGCTGATAATTCTTGCGAATTGTCTGATGCTTTTGATGCTTGCTCTGGTTTTCGCATCATGGCTTTTCGGAGTTGTGGAGAGACGAAATGGAATGTTTGGATAAAAATAGTTGGAAAATAGCGGTAATCGGAGCTCAGACTTGCTATTCAGGCAGTTAAATGGTAAAATCAATGCAGACAAGTGATTTGCAGCCATTCATGAAATCCAACCCCGGAAGAAAGATTGGACTATATCGGTGAAATTTTGTCTGCATGTGTGATAAGCCTCATTATTTTCATGGTTTTCCAGTGAGAACCCCTTAAATTTTATTTTAGGGTTTGCAGTTCTCCGGAAAAGATGGTAATATAAGACGTGCAGTAGGATGTTACTTTTTAGTCCAAATAATAACAATTATTTGAGGTTGAGATGTCCGAAAATGATGATTTTTGAATGGATGAGTGACCTGCATTGAGATGAGGAAATCTTGATGCAGGTTTTTTTAGAAAAATCAAGCAGTTGATAGAAAGAACACCTATGGATAGAAAAAATACTATATATAGTCGAAGCTATGGGCGGAGGCGTATTTACTTACATTGTAGATTTGGCGAATGAACTGGTAAATAAATACGATATGTACATTGCATATGCGGTGCGGAAACAAACGCCGAAAAATTACAAAGACTATTTTGATAAAAGAATTCATTTGATTGAAGTAAAGAATTTTGGCAGGGCAATCAATCCAACAAAGGACATTGCCGCGTTCTTTGAGGTGAAGAAGATTGCGGCAGAGGTAAAACCGGATGTGATTCATCTATGGAAGACTTCATAGCAGAGAAATGCAGAAAAGTAGCACTCGCAGATCATGTAAAACTTCATAGAACCCCATAAAAGAGAGATCCCGGTAGTTTATCGCCAGGGTCTCTTGTGCGTTTTTTTCACTTTATGAAAGACCGTCTGCGCAGATGAAAAGTGGTAAAACACAAAACGAACAAATGTTTGCACATGAGGCGAATTTGTGGTATACTGACCGTAACATGGGACAGTGTCCGGAACACTTGGAAACGCATAGTACCGGAACTTTACGAGAATGATAAGTAGCAGACATGGCAAAGAGGAGAAACACAATGCCGAAGCAATATATAAAAATACGAGGTGCCAATGAGCACAATTTAAAAAATATATCTCTGGATATCCCGAGAAATGAGCTGGTGGTACTGACCGGACTTTCGGGATCGGGAAAATCTTCTCTGGCATTTGATACGATCTACGCGGAGGGACAGAGACGCTATATGGAGTCCTTATCTTCCTACGCGCGTCAGTTCTTAGGCCAGATGGAAAAACCGGATGTGGAGAGCATCGAGGGACTTTCCCCGGCGATCTCCATCGACCAGAAATCCACGAACCGCAACCCGCGTTCCACCGTGGGAACCGTGACGGAGATCTACGATTATATGCGTCTTCTGTATGCGAGGATCGGTATCCCCCACTGCCCGAAGTGCGGCAGGGAGATCCGCAAGCAGACCGTGGACCAGATGGTGGACCAGATCATGACACTGCCGGAGCGGACGAAAATCCAGCTTTTAGCGCCAATGGTCCGTGGAAGAAAAGGACGTCATGAGAAGGTTCTGGAACAGGCGAAACGCAGCGGTTATGTCCGTGTGATGATCGACGGAAATCTACATGAGCTGTCAGAAGAGATCACGCTGGAGAAGAACATCAAGCACAATATCGAGATCGTTGTGGACCGTCTCGTTGTGAAGCCGGGGATCGAGAAACGTCTGACGGACTCCATCGAGACTGTGATGAAGCTGTCAGATGGTCTGATGATCGTGGACGTGACGGGCGGCGAGCCGATCAACTTCAGCCAGAGCTTTTCCTGCCCGGACTGTGGGATCAGCATCGAGGAGGTGGAGCCGCGAAGCTTCTCCTTCAATAACCCGTTCGGCGCCTGCCCGGACTGTTTCGGTCTGGGATATAAGATGGAATTTGATGAGGATCTGATGATCCCTGATAAGTCCCTGAGTATTAACGAGGGAGCGATCGTCGTCCTCGGCTGGCAGTCCTGCGCGAAGCCGGGAAGCTTTTCGAGGGCGATTCTGGATGCCCTGGCGGCAGAGTATCACTTTGATCTTGATACTCCGTTCAAAGATTATCCGAAGGAAGTCCATGATATCCTGATCTACGGAACCGGCGGAAAGGAAGTAAAGGTCCACTATACAGGACAGCGCGGAACCGGCGTTTACGACGTGGTCTTTGAGGGCCTGATCGAGAACGTGAACCGCCGTTACCGGGAGACATTCTCCCAGGCCAGCAAGGCAGAGTACGAGAGCTTTATGCGGATCACACCGTGTACCACCTGTCATGGACAGCGCTTAAAGCAGTCTTCTCTGGCAGTGACGGTAGGTGGGCTGAATATTTACGAGGCTACGAATATGTCCATCGTAAAATTCAGGGAGTTTATCGATGATCTGAAGCTATCTGAGATGCAGAAGATGATCGGTGAACAGATTTTAAAGGAAATCCGGGCGAGGATCAGCTTCCTGATCGACGTGGGACTGGATTATCTGTCCTTATCCCGGGCGACGGGTACCCTTTCCGGCGGCGAGGCACAGCGAATCCGTCTGGCGACCCAGATCGGTTCCGGACTTGTCGGAGTTGCCTATATCCTGGATGAGCCGAGTATCGGACTGCACCAGAGAGATAACGATAAGCTGCTGAAAACGCTGGAACATCTCCGGGATCTCGGAAACAGTGTGATCGTCGTGGAACACGATGAGGATACAATGCGGGCGGCGGACTGTATCGTGGATATCGGTCCTGGAGCCGGGGAACACGGCGGAAATGTGGTCGCTGTGGGAACGGCAGCCCAGATCATGAAGTGTAAGGAATCGATCACCGGTGCGTATTTGAGCGGCCGGATCAAAATTCCGGTGCCGAAGGAGAGAAGAAGCCCCACGGGTTGGATCAAAATCCGCGGTGCGAAGGAGAATAACCTGAAAAATATCGATGTGGATGTGCCGCTTGGCATTATGACCTGCGTGACCGGTGTGTCAGGATCGGGAAAGAGCTCCCTGATCAATGAGATCCTCTATAAGGCGCTGGCGAAAAAACTGAACCGCGCCCGGACGATCCCCGGAGACCACGACGGAATCGACGGCGTGGAACAGCTGGATAAGATCATCGCTATCGACCAGTCTCCGATCGGAAGAACTCCGCGATCGAATCCGGCGACCTACACCGGTGTGTTTGACCTGATCCGTGATCTTTTCGCAGCGACTACCGACGCAAAGGCGAAGGGATACTCAAAGGGACGGTTCAGCTTCAATGTAAAGGGCGGCCGATGCGAGGCCTGCAGCGGTGACGGAATCATCAAGATCGAAATGCATTTCCTGCCGGACGTCTATGTGCCCTGTGAGGTCTGCGGCGGAAAGCGGTACAACCGTGAGACCCTGGAAGTGAAGTATAAGGGAAAGAGCATTTACGATGTGCTGAATATGACTGTGGAGGAGGCGTTAAAGTTCTTTGAGAATGTGCCGTCTATCGCGAGAAAGATCGCGACATTGAACGATGTGGGACTTTCCTATATCCGTCTTGGACAGCCCTCAACGGAGCTTTCCGGCGGAGAGGCGCAACGGATCAAGCTCGCCACAGAGCTTTCCAGACGCGGAACCGGAAAAACGATCTATATCCTCGATGAGCCGACGACAGGACTCCATTTCGCGGATGTCCATAAGCTGGTGGAGATCTTAAGAAAGCTTTCCGAAGGTGGAAATACGGTGGTTGTGATCGAGCACAATCTGGATGTGATCAAGACCGCGGATTATATTATCGATATGGGACCGGAAGGCGGAGATCTGGGCGGTACCGTGATCGCGAAGGGAACGCCGGAGGAGATCGTGAAGGTTCCGGAGTCCTATACAGGGCAGTATGTCAAGAGGTATCTTGAGAACGGAGATACCGGTTCAGATGAGTAAAAAAATGAAAGTTTCGAATCATCACTTGGAATACTTCCGGCGGTATGCTATACTGAAGTAATAAGAAAAACATAAATGCCCGACAGTAATTTCCATTACAGTTCATCCATGCTCTGGTTTGGCTGACCTGTAACTAATTTCCAGCTGTCGGGCAGTTATGTAAAACAGGGATCACACAGGAGGAATAAGCCCATGCTGTTAGTAAAAAACGCAAAAGTTTACGCACCGGAATATCTCGGAGTGAAGGATATCCTGATCGCCGGAGGAAGGATCGAAAGAATTGCGGATCATCTGCCGGAGTATGAGGGATGTGAAGTAATCGACGGAACCGGAAAGATCGTGACTCCGGGTATTATCGACCGCCACGTCCATGTGACCGGAGGCGGTGGAGAGGGAAGCTTCCACACTCAGGCACCGCAGGTCCAGCTATCCAGCCTGATCAAGGGTGGTGTGACAACTGTACTTGGACTTTTGGGAACTGACGGAATCAGCAGAAGTGTGGAGAATCTTTTAGCAAAGGTAAAAGCGTTAAAAGAAGAGGGAATTTCCGCCTATGCGATCTGCGGAGCCTATGGTTATCCGAGTACGACCGTGACCGGAAGTGTCAGCAAGGACATCATGTTTATCGATGAGATCCTTGGAGTGAAGCTTGCGATCTCCGATCACCGTGCGCCGAATATCACGACAGAGGAACTGATCCGTCTGGCCAGTGATGTCCGCACCGCAGGAATGCTGAGTGGAAAACCTGGATTTATCTGCCTTCATATGGGCGGAGACAAGAGAGCATTGAAACCGGTATTTGAGGCATTAGAGCGCACCTCGATCCCGCCGAAAACATTTCAGCCGACTCACGTGGGACGCAACGCGAACCTCTTAGAGGATGCGTTTAAGTTCGCGAAGATGGGCGGAACGATCGACCTCACCTGTGGGGAATCTGAAAGCAAGTTCCACTCTGTTGCAGATGCTGTCAAGAAAGCGAAAAAAGAAGGAGTTCCAATGGAGAAGGTGACCATGAGCTCCGATGGACAGGGAAGCTGGTCTAACTATGATACAGAAGGAAAACTTGTGGAGATAGGCGTTTCCGATGTGGATACGATCTACCGTCAGATCGTCTACATGGTAAAAGAAGAAAATATGGATTTGGAGGAACTTCTGGCTCTCGGAACTAAGAATCCGGCGATGGCTCTGGAATTATATCCGAAAAAGGGTGCTGTGAAGGAAGAAAGTGATGCGGATATCCTGATCATGAATGAAGATCTCTCTCTTGATACGGTGATCGCTATGGGCGTGCCTATGATGAGAGACGGGAAAATTCTTAAAAAGGGAACGTATGAGAAATAATGTTGCTGCCTGCACGAGGTGCAAATGTGCCTGACTATGTACAGGAACCTTCATACGTTACAGTACACGGGCACTCCATGCCCGCGCACTGTAACAGGATTTTGCCGATGCTTCGCATTCCGAATCGGCAAAATCCACTACCACCACTGTATTGTACGGAATTTTCAGTTCAGAAAATTCCTACCCGTGTACAGTAACCTTCATACTTATTAAAGTACAGGTTTTGAGGGAAAGCACTTGCCAAGTTTCTATGAATCCCTTATAATTAGTTCCAAATAGGAAAATTTATATCTGTCCGGCATTCCGGCACAAATCGATGCGGATTGCCGGGCAGTTATCAAGAAGTACATGCACATATTTCAGGAGGCACCCGATGAATCAGGAAAAAATTATTGTTATCGACTTCGGCGGCCAGTACAATCAGCTGGTTGCCCGTCGTGTCCGTGAATGCCATGTATACTGTGAGATCTACTCCTACCGGACTCCGATCGAACAGATCAAGGCAATGAATCCGAAAGGAATCATCTTAACCGGAGGTCCGAACAGCGTTTATGAGGAAGGTGCTGCTACATGCAGCAAGGAACTGTTTGAGATGGGCGTTCCGGTACTCGGACTCTGCTACGGCGCGCAGCTGATGTCCCACGTTCTCGGCGGACATGTATGCAAGGCACCGGTCCGTGAGTACGGCAAGATCGAAGTGACTGTGGATAAGACAAGCAAGCTTTTCGGAGATGTATCCGAGAAGACGATCTGCTGGATGAGCCACAATGACTACATCGAGAAAGAAGCACCTGGATTCAGAATCGTCGCACATACTCCGGACTGCCCGGTTGCAGCCGCTGAGTGCGAGGAGAAGAAATTATATGCGATCCAGTTCCATCCGGAAGTCCTTCATACTCAGGAAGGTACAAAGATGCTCCATAACTTCATCTATGAAGTCTGTGGATGTGCCGGAACATGGAAGATGGACGCATTTGTTGAAAACAGCATCAAAGCGATCCGCGAGAAAGTTGGAAATGGAAAAGTTCTCTGCGCGTTATCCGGTGGAGTTGACTCTTCTGTTGCAGCCGTTATGCTCGCAAAGGCAGTCGGCGACCAGCTCACCTGTGTATTCGTTGATCACGGTCTTCTCCGTAAGAATGAAGGCGACGAGGTCGAGGAAGTATTTGGACCGAATGGCCCGTACGATCTGCACTTTATCCGCGTAAACGCACAGCAGCGCTTCTACGATAAATTAGCAGGCGTTGAGGAGCCGGAGAGAAAGAGAAAGATCATCGGTGAGGAGTTCATCCGTGTGTTCGAGGAAGAAGCAAAGAAGATTGGTGCTGTTGATTTCCTTGTACAGGGAACGATTTATCCGGACGTTGTAGAGAGTGGTCTCGGCGGAGAATCTGCAGTGATCAAATCCCACCACAATGTCGGAGGCCTTCCGGATTATGTTGATTTCAAAGAGATCATTGAGCCGCTCCGCGACCTCTTCAAAGACGAGGTCCGTAAGGCCGGTCTTGAGCTCGGAATTCCGGAGAAGCTCGTATACCGTCAGCCGTTCCCGGGTCCGGGACTTGGTATCCGTATTATCGGCGCCGTAACACCGGAGAAAGTAAAGATGGTACAGGAAGCTGACGCAATCTATCGCGAAGAGATCGCAAAGGCAGGAATCGACCGCAATATCGGCCAGTATTTCGCAGCACTGACCAATATGCGCTCCGTAGGCGTTATGGGCGATGAGAGAACCTACGACTACGCGATTGCCCTGAGAGCCGTAAACACCATCGACTTTATGACTGCTGAGGCCGCTGAGATTCCGTGGGAAGTTCTCGGAACCGTTGCCAGCCGTATCGTAAACGAAGTACCGCATGTTAACCGCGTACTCTATGACTGCACAGGGAAACCACCGGCTACGATTGAGTTCGAATAATCCACACAATCATAAGAATCCAGTATTTATGAGGGTTGCAAGCAAATTTGCTTAGTGATTGGCAACAAAATGGCAACATTTTGTGATTATTCAAGAGATAGAAAATTTATTTCATAACGTATATAAAGAAAACCTTACTGATTTTCAGAAGTAAAAAACTGAATATCGGTAAGGTTTTTCTATTTTCTTCTTTTATTTTTCTTTTTTAGTCAATTCTTTTACGAGGTAATCACTCAGTTCCTGAGATGGTACCTTGGCACGTTTCTGGTAAGTATCCAGTTCAGGGTACTTATATCTCCATTCATCATATTCTTCCTTGCTGATTTCACCGTTTTCCAGTTTGTCAGCTTGTTCCATCCATGCACGAAGCATTTCATCGACAGAGGAGCTGGGAGCAGATATGGAACGGTCAAGGCAGAGATGAGGCTGCCCATCTACATTTTTCACCTTCAGACCATACATATCTTCCAGTGCAAATAGTGTATGCATCAGACCTATATGAGTATCAATATCCGGCACTGTTAAAGCATGAGTATTGACACCAAAGATCTGAGACATTTGTTTTACAAGATCAATCTTAGGAACTCTTGCTTCAGATTCATACTGAGCCATGCGGACATCTGAGGTTTTTCCCATGAATCCCAGTTGCTCTCCGAGTTGCTTTTGTGTCATGCCCTTGCGGTTGCGAAAAAATTTGATACGTTGTCCAATTGCCATTTTTGTTTGCCTCCTTATAGTGGTCATTCGTGTTGCCATAATTAATTGTGATAGAAAATAAAACAATTCTGTTTAGGTTCAGTATAGCATGAGCAATTTCGGATAGCAAGAAGAACTTAAACAAAAGAATTTAATATTCACATAAAAATGCTTGACTTAAATTAAAATGTTTAGTATTATGCAAATGCAACGGCTTAAACAAATGACGTTAAGGTAGAGAGGAGAGATGCGATGTGACGAACAGAACTTTTATGACAGTAGAAGAAGTTGCAGCGGAACTGGGTGTTTCTAAGTCTTATGCTTATAAGATTGTCAAACAGCTAAATGAAGAATTAAAGAAGCTAGGTTATCTTACGGTAGCTGGCAGAGTAAACACCAATTATTTCCGCAAAAAAGTATGTTACAGCGAAATGTAAGAGAAAGAGAGGAGAATTTGTATGAGTATTCATAAAGATAATGCCACTGGAAAGTGGCGAGTAGTCTATCGTTATACCGATTGGACAGGAGAAACGCACCAGTCATCTAAAAGAGGATTTTCTACAAAACGAGAAGCACAGATGTGGGAACGAGAGCTATTGCTGAAGAAAGAAGCCAAACTGGACATGACTTTCGAAAGCTTTTATGAGATTTATGTGGAGGATATGCAAAATCGAATTCGTGATAATACCTGGGGAACGAAAACGAATATTGCTAGAACTAAAATTCTTCCTTATTTCGGAAAGCGTAAGATAGGAGAAATTGAGCCAAGGGACATTATTGCATGGCAGAATGAACTGCTTGCGATCCGGCAACCAAATGGAAAACCGTATTCCGCCTCTTATCTGCAGAAAATTCACAGTCAGTTAAGTGCTATTTTCAACCATGCAGTTAATTTTTACCATCTTCCATCTAATCCAGCGCAGAAAGCAGGAAATATGGGAAAAGAGGAGCATCGGGAAATGTTGTTCTGGACAAAAGAAGAATATCTGAAATTTGCAGATGTCATGATGGACAAGCCTGTTTCCTATTATGCATTTGAAATACTTTACTGGTGTGGGCTTCGCATGGGCGAATTATTAGCACTTACACCGGCAGATTTTAATTTTGAAACGCATACACTACGGATTAACAAGTCCTATCAGAGACTGCATCGAGAAGATGTGATTACACCACCAAAGACGTTAAAAAGTAATCGAACCATTAAGATGCCACAGTTTTTGTGTGATGAGATGCAGGATTATCTGAAAATGCTGTATGAGCCGAAAGAGAACGAACGGATTTTCACAATTTCCAAATCTTATCTGCATCATGAAATGAACAGAGGATCAAAAGTGTCAGGGGTAAAGCGAATTCGTGTGCATGATTTGAGACATTCCCATGTATCGTTATTGATCAATATGGGATTTACGGTATTGGCAATCGCAGACCGAATGGGACATGAGAGCATTGATATCACTTACCGATATGCACATTTGTTTCCAAGTGAGCAGACACAGATGGCAGAACAGCTGGATATTGAAAGGATGGAAAAATTAAATGGAGAAAAATCTGGACAGTAAAGGAAGATGGAGAAACAAAATCGTAGCATTCCGGGTATCCCCGGCAGAAGCAGAGCAAATTGATGCATGTGTCCGATTATCAGGACTTAGCAAGCAGGACTATATCACAAAACGATTAACTGATCGGGAAATTGTGGTACAGGGAAATCCAAGAGTGTATAAAGCATTGCGAAATCAGATGGCAGAGATTTATGAAGAATTGAAACGTCTGGAAAAATGCAGTGAGGAAAATGAAGAGTTGCTGAGTACCCTGAGATTGGTCGCTGAGACATTGTATGGATTGAAAGGGGAAAATGAATGACAGCAAAAGAAAAAATGACTGCTCCGATTGCATCTGTTGGCGCAGATGTGGAACAGCCATCAAGTAATAAATTAACCAACCAAAGTATAGCAGATTTGCCCGGTAAGGGCAATCTGCAAGCCACAAATAATGCGGAAAATACAGCAAAATCAGCAAATAAAAAGAATTTAGATGATCT
This sequence comes from Clostridium sp. CM74B_53, assembly GCF_036318045.1. NCBI lineage: Bacteria > Bacillati > Bacillota > Clostridia > Eubacteriales > Clostridiaceae > Clostridium > Clostridium sp. CM74B_53. The sequence continues at coordinate 16,185 of NZ_JAWQDE010000005.1, forward strand.
GGAAACCGTTTCTATGATGGAATTATACGATACTGCATATCCACCAAAACTGCCGATTGTAGATGGACTTCTATATAACGGAACTTACCTGTTTGTTGGTTCGCCGAAAATTGGAAAATCATTCTTTATGGCACAGATCGGGTATCACATCAGTAAAGGACTTCCATTGTGGGGATTTACAGTTAGGCAGGGAACGGTTCTCTATCTGGCATTGGAAGATGATTATGCAAGATTGCAGAAGCGATTATCACAGATGTTTGGAATGGAAGGCAGTGAGAATTTTTATTTTGCTACAAAATCAAAATCGCTCAATGACGGACTGGAAAGGCAGCTTGTAACATTTGTGACGGAGCATAAAGACGCAAGACTGATTATCATTGATACTCTTCAAAAAGTGCGTGAAGTTGGTGGAGATAAATTCAGTTATGCCAGCGATTATGAGATTGTAACAAAGATGAAAGCATTCAGTGATAAATATGGCATCTGTTTTCTGGTTGTGCATCATACAAGGAAAATGGAATCTTCAGATAGTTTCGATATGATTTCCGGTACGAATGGTCTACTGGGAGCTGCGGATGGAGCATTTGTTATGCAGAAAGAAAAGCGTACAGATAATAAAGCAGTTCTGGAAGTGGCAGGGCGTGACCAGCAGGATCAGAAACTGTGGTTGAATTTTAATCGGGAGAGATGTGTCTGGGAACTTACCAAGACAGAAACAGAACTTTGGAAAGAACCAGAAGATCCAGTGTTGGAAAAAATCAAAGAACTTGTAACAGAAACTACGCCAGAGTGGGCAGGAACAGCAACAGAGCTTGTGGAAGTATTGCAGGTGGAAATGCAGCCGAACGCATTATCACGAAAATTAAATGTCAGCCTGGAACGATTGATTCTGGAATATGGAATCCAATATAAAGCGGAACGAGGACATGATGGAAGAAAGATCAGATTAACCTTTGTTGGAAAACAAGCGTGACGATATGTGACGGTTGTGACGGTATTTTATATAGCGTGACGGTAGTGAAAATATCGTCACTATCGTCACGACCGTCACGGAAAGGAGAAACATGGAAAGAAAATCACAGGTACAGATATCAAAAGATTTATTACTGGCATTGTTCCAGTATCATCTTGCCAGGAACGAGGAATATTTGCCGGAGATAGAAAAAGCATTGATGGAAAAATTAGACAGTATGGTAAAGCGTCAGTTATATACAACATTCAAAACAGCACCAACCGAGGAAGAACGAGAAAAGGCGAGACAGGAATATTTGGATAAGTGCGGAATGCATGAGGACTTTCGTTGGTAAAGATTCTGTTTGATGACCTTATGACAGGAGCGTGCCACGCACCTGTAAATAGCAGACAAAGAGAAGGTTTGTAAGGTGTAGCCGGTAGTTGATTGGCGAAGAAAAAACTTTTCAAAAGGGGGCCCTGATTCAGGGCGTCCCTGCGGAAATGATAAATGAAGGGAGAATGACACCATGAGAGAAGGAAGATTAGGTTACAACAGTTATAACAAAAGATATGGATTATTGTCATCAGACTTATGGATTGATCCAGGATTTCACTGCGGAGAATGTCTGGAAGTTCTAGTTGATGATCAGTGGGTAAAGACACGAATGGAAATGAATCTGGCGAGAGAATGGTATTTGGTTGGAACACCATATTGTGGAGATCTGGAGTATGTACGGGCAAGGATACCGGAATAAAGCAGAAAGGAAGAGTAATAGTCGGTTTGTTGTTAGTGAAAAAAATAAGCCCGGATACGGGCAGAAAAAAGAGGGCGGATACGCCAAAAATGAAAAGCTAAAGCTAAGTTATGGTAGATGTAGGAAGCATCTCACAAAGCCCTCGGCGTTTGAGAGCGAAATACACCCATCGCACAAACTTCGTTTATGCTCTGTGTATTTCGCCCTGCCGGGAGCTATTGTAGCTGGAAACGGCAGTTAGTTCGTAAACGGATGCCGATGCATCCACTCACAAATGATATGGCGGAATTTATTTTTCCGAGGACAAGGAGGGAGTGCCTATCGGAAGAAATTCATTTATTCAAATGACAAAACTAAGCAATGTAAAAGGCAGAATCACTTATATATCCAGTCACGCAAAACAGGAAAATCTTTATGCAGTTTATGAAACCACAGAACGGAAATTTTGGCGGGAACTTGCAAAATGTAATCAGGAAGAATTTGTAAAAAGTGGGACGGATGGTAAATGCATTGAAGCAAGGGAATTGATCATTGCTTTACCAGAGAGTTTTACAGAGTATCAGCCAGACAGATTGTTGCAACTTTTTACAAATCATTTTAAACAGAATTATGGAACAGAGTGTATTGCTGCTTTGCACCACAATAAAAGAAAGACCAATTATCACATTCATTTGATATTTGCAGAACGGAAACTACTGGATGAACCAATCATTAAGATTGCCAGCAGAAATATGTTTTATGATGAAAATGGAAAACATGTCCGAACCAAGAAAGAGATATTAGGAGAAGATGGCGAGATTCGGGAAGGCTGCAGTATTGTGAAGAAAGGAGAAGTCTATGAGAAGAAGCTGTTTACTGCGAAAGATGAACGCTTCAAGAGCAATTCATTTCTGGATGAGGTAAAGCATTCTTATACAGATTTAATCAATATTTATGTGCAGGAAGAGAAACAGAAACTACAGGTATTTGAGCGTGGCAGTGTTTATCTTGCAACAAAGAAAATCGGAAAAAATAATCCGAAGGCACAGGAAATAGAAGCAGATAACCAAAAACGCCGGGAATGGAACAGAGCTGTTGATATGGCGTTGATTAGTGGAGTGCCGGAACCGAAGATAATGGAAGTGAAACGGAAAGAAATCACGGAGCCAATCAGGGAATCAATTGCCAGGCGTGGAAACAGACCACGATTATTTTCCAGAGTTGTAACAGTGGCTGTTGAGGCATTGGAGTTTTTAATAGCAAGTGTGCTGTTTAAGAAACCCAGGGAAGTGCCAAAACAGACAGAGCAAACGGAAACAGAACACCCAAAGCATGTTGCTGAAAATAGCACGGCAGCAGTCAAGACAACAAAAGAAGAAAAGGCAGAACCGGAACAACTTAAAATGACGAGGCTTGCATCAAAGTATCCGAAACTATTTAAAGTGAATAAAGAGCTGGAAGATCAAAACGGTGCAATTCAACAGAAACAAAAACAGCTTTCTGTAAAGAAGAAAGAACTGTCAGAGGTTAAGGGATGGTTTAAAGGAAGAAAGAAAAAAGAATTGCAGAAAGAAATTGATGAACTGAAAAGCCAGATCAGAGATATGAAAGATTACCTTCCAAGGCTTGTGCAGAAGATCGGTTATAGAAGTGTACAGGAATTTTTAAAAGATTTTAAGGATTCTCAAACTGAGTATAGCCAGTATCGGACTGCAATAGAAAAATGGAAGAAGGAAACGGGCAAAGAGCCAGTAGCGCATGGTATTAGGGCGAAGCTGGCAGAAAAGAAACAAGAAATACAGAATGAACAGAAAAATAAACAGCATACCCATAGTCAGAATAAAGACCGGGGAGCAAGATAGGAGGACAATCATGGAGAAACACATTATGGGAGAAAATGGAATCGGTTATACTTTAGGAGAGGACGGTCTGTATTATCCAGACCTATACCTCCCGGAAGAGACAGAGTATCCGATTGGGAAGTATGGAATGTTGAGAAAAACTTATTTGAAAGATCATCGGAAAGGATTATATCTGGAACTGGTGCTTGCCGGGAAGTTGAATGAGCATTTGCATCAGATTGACGAGGAGTGTAATCAGATGATGGACAGACTGGTGGAGCAGATGAAAGAAAAGCAGGGAGTGACGGAAGAACTGAAGATGCAGAATCAGATGGCATGGGTTGGGAGAATGAATAATATCCGGGCTTGTGCGGAGGAGATGATATTGAAAGAAATTGTGTGTGAATAAAGAATTTGGGTGGTAATATTTACCACTCTTTTTCTTGGGTATTTGTAAAAATTCAATGGAGTAATTAAGCTAAATGTGGTAAAATTTAGATAAAATTATATCATTGAAAAGCCTATTTAATAGGGGTGTATAATTACGAAAATTCATTGAGTGAGTGTTGGAATGTAAATAAGATAATTAATTTGGAGGGACAAAAGATGTATAGATATTTTCTGGGAGCATTTGGTAATAAGAGTTTTATCCGTCCTCAATACGAGATTATGGAAGATGGCAAATTAAGAGGAATTGAAGATAGGTGGGGAGAATTTCCAAATGGTGGAACAGTTTCACTTACTGGTATATCTGATAGTGATACAGAAAGTATAAAAAATAGATTATTACAATTTAAGATTGATTTTAATAGAGATTTACATCCGGGGTATGCACCTTATACTGATAATAGTAATAAATATCAGATTCCTTTCAATGCAATAGATGATTTTGATAAGGATGAAGTTGTTGAAATTATAGATATTGATTATGCAATTGAGGATTTTATAAACGACAAAACAAAAAGAACTATCAGGATTAAGCATCGACCTAATAAACAGATTCTTTTGAGATATGCACAGGATTGTTATGGACCATTCGAATTTATGATTTCTGATATCGAAGATTCATATGGCGATGAATCATATTATACTATTAAAGTATTTGTAAATAGTGGAACTATAAATAGATATAGAAATTCAGATATAGAAAAAATTATTATGGATGGATACTTTTCAATCAGACGAAATGATCGCATAGAATTTATCTATAATATTAGTGATTTAAAAGCTATTGAGCCTGAAGAAAAAATAGAGTATATTGACAATGAAGAACTTGCTGACTTTTTTAAAACTCTTTTAAATAAATCATCAGAAATCGATAATTTGGCTGGAATACGAGAACAATTTTTGGAATTGGCAGATTCTTTTTCTGAAGAAGGTCAATTAACGGATAACAGAATAAAAAGAATATGTGAGTTATTACAGACGTCAGTAGATTTAAGTGATTATAAGGTACGTTTAACGGAAGAATATTTTAAAAACAACCCTAATGCAAAATCAGATAAAGAAGAGTATTTAAGAACACATGAAGAATTATTAACCAATGTTGTTCGTGAAGATGTTCATTACGAAGAAAAGAAAAAAGAAATTTTAAGCGAGTTAAATATTTTAGAAAAGAAAAGAGAAGAGCTCGTAACAGAAATAGAGGAAGGAAATCAAAAATTAAGTGATAAACAGGCTGAATTGGAAAAACTTGGAGAACAAGCGATTGAGCAGAAAAAACAAGAAATAGAAAGTTTAGTATCAGAAAATAGAAAAGAATTAGAAGATGTACAAATTGCAATTGAAAAGGCAAAAAAAGAAGCGAAACAGTTTGAAGCAGATAGAGATACATGGAAAAGGGCTTGTGATTCTATAAAAGATGAATATAGAACGGTATCCAATGATTTAAATACTAAAATTATTGAATGGGCTGCAAATAATCGAACTTCAGAAATAACTAAATTATTAGTTTCGCAATTGGAAATGCCAGAAGAAACAGTAGAAGAAAATGTTTTAAGTAGAATGGTTAATTTAAAAAAGGATGTGGATGCCGATGAAATAGTAGCCATTCTTTGTAAAAAATTTGAAGAAGCGGGGCGTGTAATTAGTAAAGATGATGCTTACAATTATTTGATAAGCATAGTACAAAATTATATAACTGTTTTTGCAGGTGAACCGGGAACTGGAAAAACTTCATTGTGTAAATTGTTAGCTAAAGCACTTGGATTATATGATTCTAGATTTGCAGAAATCCTTGTTGAAAGAGGCTGGACTTCTTCAAAAGATTTAGTGGGGTATTATAATCCATTAACTAAAGAGATAGAAAGTACTCAACCGAGATTTTCAGAGTGTATGAAAAAATTGAATGAGGAAAATGCGAATAACATAGTTGAAGCACCTTATCTTGTGTTGCTTGATGAAGCTAATTTAAGCCCAATAGAATTTTATTGGTCTAATTTTAATTATTATTGTGATGATCCTACACATCAAGTTGTTTCATATTCAAATGGGGAAAAATATGAATTTGGTTCAGAGTTAAAATTTCTTGCAACTATTAATTATGATCAAACAACTGCGGATCTTTCACCAAGATTTCTTGATCGAGCATGGGTTATATCTATGAATCCAGTTTCTGTAGATGTTATTGTCTCAGGGTTGATGGATGATTCGGTTGTTGAGAATAATAGTGAAGTAATTTCGTTAGAAACATTAAACAATATCTTTGATTGGCATAACGTCAAGGATAAAAAAATGAATCAGATTACAAAGACTAGATTAGATAGAATAATTGATAAGATGAAAGAAGGTGGACATACAATAAGTGCAAGAAGTATTCACTTAATAAGCCATTATTATCTGGTTGCTGAAATGTTTATGTCATCAAAAGAAGTTGCGCTTGATTATGCTATATCCCAGAAAATACTTCCTTGTATTAACGGAAATGGAAAACAGTATAAAGAGTTTTTGAATGGGTTAATGACTATTTGCAAAGAAAATCAATTAAATAAAAGTGCAAGTATTGTTTCTAAAATCCTCGAAAAATCAGAGCATGAATTTTATAGTTTCTTTAGTTTATAAAATAAAGGGGATGTCAACATGAAGTTATGCATAGTTAAGCCAGATGGTACTGTTGCAGAAATCTTGTTGCGTGATCGTCAACCATCTTTCGAAGCATTTAATAATGAACAATTATTTTTTGAAAATTATCAATACAAATTTATTTTGCGTGAAATAGAAGAGTATGAGAATGTAGAGATATTTGTGGGAGACTATTCAGTACCTATACATTATAAGGCATCTACGGATTGGTATGAAACGGATCAAGATTTAGTTTTTGGTGGTTGTTTTGATTTGGCATATATAAGTGTGTGGGTAAGCGAAAAAGAGGGAAAAGAAGAACGTTTTTACACGGATTTTCTTCGAATTGCTACTACTAAACAAACAACAAGACAAGTTGAACAGATGCTAGATGAAATAGAAAAAAATATTCCTAATTTTTTGGAGGTATGTTTTAGTCGTAACAAAAAAAATTCAGGACTTAAGAATGACAGTACAAGATCTATTTGGAATACACTTAAATTGGTAGATGAAATTATAAAGACTTACGAAGAGAATTATGATTCTTTTTTTAATCATAAGAAGTCCTTTGTAGAACCTGTAGCCAGTGTAGAAGATGTAAGATCAATGAGAGTAGTAAATCAAGAAAGTTTAAGGTGGATTGCGTGCAATCCAGATAATCTTGTGAAAACTGATAAAAAAACAGGAATAAATTTTAATGGTTACAATTATATGCCATCGAAAATAAAAACATATATTTCTAAGTATTCTTATAATGTGTATGAAAATAGAGTTATATTAGGATTTTTAAAAAATGTCATTGATTATTTAGAAAATCAAATTATAGGATTTGCTAAAGAAATTGTAGAGGTAGAAAACATACCTGAATCAATAGTTGCACAATTGCCAAATACGCATGCGCTTACAGGAAAATGCGTTTATGTTTATTATAAAGGCGTGGTGGATAGATTTTCTGAAAAAAAAGATATTTTGGAAGAAATATATTATAGGTATGAAAAAATTTTAAAGTGTATACCAGAGGATATATATGGATTGCCTAAGCTTACGAATACATTTAAACAAATATATCATTATCGAATCTGTTATGAATGTATGGCAAAATGGTTTGAAGCAGGGGATTATACTTTTGATCATTTAAATTATTTATTCAAACTAAAAACACTAAGCCGAATTTTTGAATATTATTGTTTGATAAAAATTCAAAACGCAATTGCTTTGTGCGGATTTATTTTGCAAGATTCAGACCGAATTATATATGATGTAGAAGATGATTCTGAAAATATCAATAACCAATATATATTTGAAGGTAATGGATATGAAATAACATTATTATATGAACCATCTATTTGGATAGATAGAAGTAATGCATGTACTAATTTGTATTCAACAGGTTACAATTTTATAAAAAGTAAGTGGAATGATAGATGGACCCCGGATTTTGTATTGAAAATATCTGGTAATTATAAAGATTACTATTATATACTGGATGCTAAATATTCAAATTTCTATAATGTGAAAAGGCGATATATTCCAGCGTTAGTTTTGAAATACGGAACACAAATAGCATCTAAGGACAAGTTTTTTTCAGATGTAATAGGAATTGGAGCGATATATCCTAGTAAGGAAGACAAAATATATTATTTTAAGAAAAATGCAATTAATTCACTGAAGCATTCACTTCCGCAATACTTTTCTTTGACAATTGTCGATGGAGATGTGGGAACGCAAATTCTTAAAGAGCAAATAGAAAAATTATTCAAAGTTGTTGATATACTTGAGGAGGAATGTGAGAATATAGATTCTTCTAAAAAAGAAATGAGTTTGAATAATTTTGAAATTGAGCACGAGAAGATAGAGAATGAGCCAAAGACAGAGGTAGAGAAAAAAGAGAAAAATGATAGCTTAAATATTAATGTTAGTGAAAAAAATTGTTTCTATTATGCCAAAAATATCTGTCTCTGTCAAAAAAAACCATGTACAGTTATTAACGCTCCATGTAAACATTATATTCCAAAAAAATCTAGAGAACTGTTAAAGGAAGATAGTTGCAGAAATTTAATTCAATATGTGAAGCGGAACAAGCCAAATGGTAGGGTAGAATGTTCGATTTCAGGTTTGCCGGGATGTATTGGTGCGGAGCAATGCAAATTTTATTTAAAAAAGAATGTACATAAATAAATTGATTGACACCATATGCGACACCACGTATAATATGAATAGGAGGTATAATAAATGTCAAAGTGGGATAAACTGATAACACGTATATGCAATTTATCGAAAGACCTCCGGTTTGATGAGTTACGGAAGGTATTGGAAAGCTATGGTTACGAAATGAATGCACCAAGAAATGGAAGTAGTCATTATACTTTCAGAAAGCAAGGGTGTATGCCAATTACAATACCAAAGCACGAACCAATCAAGAAAGTATATGTAGAAATGGTAAGGCAGATTGTAGAAAGCGAGGCGAAGAATGATGAAGACGCTGAATGATTATATGGCAATGTCCTATCGTATGGAAATTGTGGAAGATAAAGATGAAGGCGGATTTGTAGTTTCTTATCCGGATTTGCCTGGTTGCATTACTTGTGGTGAGACAGTGGAGAGTGCGGTAGCAAATGCACTGGATGCAAAAAAAGCATGGATTGAAGCTGCATTAGAAGAAGGCGTAGAGATTCATGAACCAGATAGTTTGGAAGATTATTCTGGGCAGTTTAAATTGAGAATTCCACGAAGTCTGCACAGATCACTGGCAGAACATTCTCAGCGGGAAGGAATCAGCATGAATCAATATTGTGTGTATCTACTTTCCAGAAATGATGCAGTGTTCTCAAAATAAATGTTGTCAAACTTATCTACACCATTTACAATAAGCTGGCAACAAATTGGCAACAGAAAATCAGTGAGCCAAAATAATATATGCAACAGAAATAAAATAACGGCAAAAAAGAAGTAAAACTTAAACAAATATATTTAAGAATATCTTTGGATTTGCCGAGTTTGAATAATTTTCAAAAGCTCGCAAAGCCTAGTAAAATGGGCATTTGCGAGCTTGTTTTTTGCCTTGTGGTACTATTTTGGTACTAAAGTGAGCTGTGCAGGAATAGAAAATTGATGGCTTGGAATGCTTGCATTCCACAGACAGCAGATTTCTATTCCTATAGGGCGAACGCCCTACATCGAGATGAATCGAAGCGGAATCGAGATGGTGCACATCGGATGGCATTATGTTTCACGCATGAGGCCATGTTATTTTCTACTCAAAATATTCATTTGGAGAAATCTCTCCGTTATTTAATTTCGTTTTCATTTCACACCATTCCGAAAGGAAATCATTTACCAATCAATATTCAAAAGTTAATGCAACAGGTGCACCTGTACAGTCATAATCATCTTCGTTATAAGTTGGTCTGACTGTTTCAGATGGTTTTGCCGGAGTCATTGCAGTTAAGTGAATCAAATTGCCAGGAGCAGTGTACTCAGGAAATCTTGTACCTTTTCCTCTTGCTGGAAGTGAAGCTGCACTTTCTTCAAGCCAGAAAAGAGTTTCAATGATATCCTCTGCAGCACCAAGGCTGTAATCAGAAATAGCTTTGTAATTGCAGTGCATCGGTGAGCTTCAAAATCATATCTTCGCCGGGAATACGTGCACCAGTTTCGTATTGTGATATACGGACTGACATATTTTTTCCTTCAAAGCCAAGTGCACCGCCTAGATCATCCATTGTCATTTTACGGAATACCTGTATTTTCTTTATTCTTTCACCTATTGTCATAGTGTAGCTACCTCCATTTTGTGATCCTGTATGGGCTGTTGAACACCAAGTTATCTGACATGTCAGATAAAGTAGTTGTCACCATTCCAGAAAAAGTTTTATGCAAAGCTATACAGATTAAGGATTGTAGAGCAGAAGCGTTTTGTGGTTGGTGGAGCAAAGTATACAGAGAAAGCTCGAGCCGGAAACGGAATATTGAGAACGAGGAGCAGTATCATGAGTATCAGATATGGCATGTGGGAGTGCAGGAAGAACTGGACGAATTGAAGCAGGAGAAAAGGAATATTAAGAAGCAAATACAGCTTGCTGATGGAATTGTGAAAGAAGATTTGTATACGGCTTATTATGCAGTGTCGGAGAAAGAAGAAATCGTTGCAGACAGGGATGTTGAGATACCGGGGATGGAAGATGAGGCAGTGTCAGAGAAAGATGTGGCTGTTGAGCCGGAGACGAATGTTGTGGTAATAAATCCAGACAATAATCAGAATGAAATAGGCAGACAGAAAGAGCAAGCTGATAGTGCGAGAAAACAACAGACTGATTTAGAGGGAATAGGAATATCAGAGATTCTTAATTTGTCTGATGTGAATATGACAAGAATGGACGAAAGTATAATTAATGTGACAAGTAAAAGTGAATTGGTGAACATGAAGAAAAAGAGCCTGTGGACGAAGTTGGCTGGATTGTCAGGAGAATATCAGAGCTTGGTGGTTTTGAGAATGTCAGTGATTCTGTTAAGGCAGATGTATTCGGATTTGATATTGCTGATGTGAGTGGAAGCATAAGGATGTTTTCAGATGTGATGAAAAGGTTGGGGATAAAACTGGATGGAGATGAACTTTATGAGGAATTTCAGAGGATTTATGATGAAAGTGTTGGTAGAGATGTTGATAAAGGAAAGATGGAAGATAAGATGAGGAATAGGGACAGAGGAAGATGATTCCTCTGCATATCCACGATTCACTTTACGCGCCCGAAATATATATTGCAAACTAGGAAACAATCGCAAGAAGTTGCGATTGTTATTGATGATGTAGTGATTCTGTGATATCATATAAAAATATGGTACATGAAAACGGAGGTCAAAATGAAAGTATTGGTAACGAATTGTAGTCCTGTAAGAAATGGAGCAAGCGAAGGAACAGGGCGTATTACAGATTGCGTTGGAAGCGACGGATATGGGACGACCTTTGTATGAAAGACATGGATTTGTGAAAATGGAAGATGAAATGGAGCTGATCAAATGACAAGAGTTTATTTCGTACGTCACGCACAACCGGAGCATGATTGGGAAGAAGACAGAACAAGACCTTTGACGGAAGAAGGGAAGAAAGATTCAGTAGTTGTGTTAGAATTTTTGAGTAACAAGAAAAAAGATGCGTTTTATTGTAGTCCATATAAACGTAGTATGGATACTATTGCAGAGGCAGCAGATTTTTTTACAAAAGAGATTATAACAGATGAGAGATTGAGGGAGCGAGAAAAAGGTCCTGATGGAAACAACTACGGAATGTTTCAGAAACGCTGGGCTGACCATGATTATCATGAAGATGGTGGAGAATCCATTGCTATGGTTTAAAATCGTAATATAGAGGCGTTGAACGAGATTTTAGCAGATAATACAGATAAAGAGAGTGTTATAGGAACCCATGGTACTGCCCTTAGTACGATATTGAATTCTTATGACAATAGTTTCGGGTGCGAAGAATTTCTGCGAATTATAGATTGGATGCCATATATTATCGAACTGGATTTTGAAGGCGATAAGTTGGTTGGCAAACATGAACATTGCTATGTGGAGAAGGAATTCAAGGGCAATCAGCGTGCGGATAAGAAGTAGTGAGGAATAGATGAATACACGATATTATATGGTCATTATCAAGGGTGAAATAAAGACATCCGAAATAATGTCATGTGGTTATAATAGAAATACCCAAAAATGGGATGTAAAATTCAATAATGGAAAAACATACTCGTATGCATATTTGAATGTGGAAAAGTTGACTGATCCGGAGGTTTTGAATCCTAACATGTATCGGATTAGCAGAGAAGGACGAGAGTTCTTTGATGTTAATGCAATATATGTATTTAGAAGCGGAAGTGAGTCTTATTGGCACATTTGTTTTGGCGATGGTAGTGAAAGAGATTATCGTCGGAACGACTTGCATATTATAGAGTCATGTCTTGCCCAGAGTCAGTCATCAAATGTATTTGAATATATAAAGCAAATTGCAGGTTTGAGTAATCTTAAGAATGAAGAGACTGGTGAAAAATTATTGTCTAAGAAGTTTGCCAAGATTTCTTTTGTGGGTAGTGATGTAGCTTTAGCAAAGTATTTGAATCCATCGTCATTGCAAGGAAAAAGAACAGGACGCGAATACATTCCAATTTTCCCATTTGGATGCAATAACAGTCAGTATAAGGCTGTAAAAAATGCCATGGAGAATCAGATTAGTGTTATACAGGGACCTCCAGGAACGGGGAAGACACAAACGATATTGAATATTATTGCCAATATATTAATGCAAGGGAAAACGGTACAGATAGTATCCAATAATAATTCGGCAACGGAAAACGTATATGAAAAATTATCTTCTCCAAAATACAATTTGGGTTTTATTGCTGCGACATTAGGAAGTTCTAAAAATAAGAAATTATTTGTTGAGCATCAGGATGCCGCTTATCCCGATTTTTCGTCGTGGAAAACGGGAGAAGATCAAAGTGTTTTGCAGAAGGAAATAGCAGAGCAATCCAGTCAGTTAAAAAGTGTTTTTGATAAGCAGGAAAAACTGGCGTGTTTAAGGCAGGAACTTTCACAGTTGGTTACTGAACAGGAATATTTCAATCAATATGTTAAAGAATCAGATGTTCATACAGATAGTATTAAGTTCAAGAAAAAACTATCTTCAAAGCAATGGATGGTATTGTGGCAGGAGTGCCAGTTGATTTCAGAAGAGAAAACGGCAATAGGATTTTGGTTTAAGATAAAAGCCTTATTTAAATATAGAGTAACCGATTGGAGCATTTATAAGCAGGATATTTCAAAGATAATTACAACCTTTCAAGCAATGTATTATCGTGCGAAGCAGGCGGAGTTGTCTGGGAAAATTGCAGATATTGAAAAGTATTTAAATAGTGTTAATAAGAATTTGCTTGAGGATTTATGCGATCAGTCAATGGTTGTCCTAAAAGACAAACTGGCAAGGAAATATGAAGGTAATAGTAGTAGGAAAACTTTTAGTGAAGATAATTTGTGGAAGGAACCATACGATGTATTGGCTGAGTATCCGGTTATATTAAGTACAACATTTTCATCAAGAAACAGCCTGAATTCAGATGTGGTGTATGATTACCTTATCATGGATGAGGCATCACAGGTAGATATTGCAACTGGTGCGTTGGCATTGTCCTGTGCAAGGAATGTTGTTATTGTAGGGGATACCAAGCAACTTCCCAATGTTGTTACAGGTGATATAAAAGCCAAAGCAAAAGTTATATTTGACAGCTTTAATGTGAGTGAAGGATATCAGTATACAAACAGTTTTCTGCAATCCATTTTGGATGTTATGCCAAATGTAACACAAACATTGTTGCGGGAACATTATAGGTGTCACCCCAAAATAATCAATTTCTGTAACCAGAAATTCTATCGTGGTGAATTGATTATTATGACAACGGATAAGGGTGAAGAGGATGTTTTATCGGTAGTAAAAACGGTAGTGGGAAATCATGAGCGTAACCATTATAGCCAGCGCCAGATAGATGTTATTAAAAATGAGATTATACCAAAATATGTTTCAAATCCGGAAGAAACCGGAATTATTGCACCGTACAAAAATCAGGTAGAAGCTTTAAGCAAGGAGATTACAGATATTGATGCTGCTACAGTGCATAAGTTCCAGGGCAAGGAGAAAGAGAATATTATTATATCTACCGTGGATGATGAAATATCTGATTTTGCAGATGATCCATATTTAATCAATGTTGCTGTATCAAGAGCCAAAAAGAAATTGATGTTGGTTGTAACTGGAAATGAGCAATCAAAAGAGCGCAATATAACAGATTTGATTGATTATATTCAATATAATAATTTTGAAGTTACTGAAAGCAAGATTTATTCGATTTTTGATTACCTTTACAAGCAGTATACTGAGGAAAGAAGGGCATACTTGCAGAAGCACAAAAAAGTATCAGAATATGATTCGGAAAATCTGATGTATTCATTGATAGAGGACATTATCTCCGCTAACAAGTATTCAAGCTTGGATGTTGTTTGTCATTTTCCGTTGAATATGTTGATTAAGAATCCAGAACTATTAAATGAGCAGGAATGTCAGTATGCAATGAATCCAGCAACACATTTAGATTTTCTGGTTTATAACAGAATTGGTAAAAAGCCTGTGTTGGCGATCGAGGTTGACGGATATGAATACCATAAAGAGGATACTGTTCAGGCTTCAAGAGATTTGTTGAAAAATCATATTATGGAGTTGTATGAAATTCCATTACTGAGATTTATGACTAATGGTAGTGGCGAGAAAGAAAAGATTATAGAGATGCTGGATAAGTCGGTTGGGTAACGAAAGGAAAGCTGCGTATGGAGATTATAAGAAGGGACGAGTTACAGGAACTTTTAGATGTTGTCAGGATGAAACCATATGGCAAAATCTTGATAACAGGTGCGGCAGGAAGTGGTAAAACTTTTTTGTTAAATATAATTGGAAAGATATTAGAGGAACAAGGAAGAAAAATCTGGTATGAAACGATGGTTTTTTCACAGATGGGAAATAAAATATGGAAACATTCATCTGATTTTACAGATGTTGTTTGTTTAGTGGATGGTTTGGACGAAATATATAGATATAAACAACAAATGGTAGAGAACATTAAAAATGCTAGAGGGTGTTATATATGCACTGCTAGAGAAAATAAGTTTGATATAAATTTTGATTATGAAATAAGGTTAAAGCCATTAACAGATAAACAGATATTATTGTTTATTAGTGATTATCTTGGTGCCCGTATCTCGAGTGACAGTATTGTAGAAGGTATTTTTAAAGAACTTGATAAGCAAAATTTAACGCCTAGAACGATAGCTGAAAAGCTTCATACAAAACTAAAGGGCGAGGGGCTTAACGAATATTTTCTTGATTTTGAAAAGGATATACATCAAATATATACATATAAAGGTGGTGTATCTCTACAACATCCAGAGATAGTTGTTCCAGAACGAAAAATTATTAGAGTACCAGACGAAATAAAAAATGATATAAAGGTAGTAACGCATTCGCTTGTGGATAAAGTTGCATTAAGACCAGAAATACTTCAAGAAATTACTCCTAGACAGTTTGAGGAACTGGTTTGTGAATTGTTTGAAAGAAAAGGATATAATGTGCAACTTACGAAACAGACAAGAGATGGTGGTAAGGATTTGATTGTTCTTAATAATTCAGTGTTAGGCGATTTGGTGATTTATGCTGAATGTAAAAAGAAAGCGCCTAGGCATCCTGTGAATGTTGGACTTGTTAGACAACTATATGGAACTGTTGAAGCGGACAGGGTTACAGCAGGAATAATGGTAACTAACTCATATTTCTCAAAGGATGCTCGTAGATTTCAACAGACGATAAAAAGTAGAATGAATTTAATAGACTATTCAGAGTTAATGAAACAGATAATGGATTGCAGATAGGAAATTGATAATTATTGAAGGTGAATGGAGACATTGTTATGGCAGTATCATACAATAAATTATGGAAATTATTAATAGATAAAAAAATGAGTAAATCGGATTTGCGTAAAAAGGCAGAAATTGCCCCTAACACGATGACAAAGCTTCGACGTGATGAAGAGGTAAGCCTTACAATTCTTAGTAAAATTTGTAAAACTTTACATGCAGACTTTGGGGATATTGTGGAGTATGTGCCGGATGCAGAAATATGGGATTTGTATAATGAGAACCGAGAGCTTCTGGGAAAAGACCATATCAGAGGAGAACAGTTACCGATAGACGGCTACCATTTGGTGGTGCATGTCTGGATTCGTAATTCCAAGGGCGAGTACCTTATCTCGCAGCGTTCTGCAAACAGACCAACACATCCTTTGATGTGGGAATGTGTGGATGGTTCTGTAGTAAAAGGAGAGGACAGTCTGCAAGGAGCGCTTAGAGAAGCCAAAGAAGAGATTGGAATAGATTTATTGCCAGAAAAAGGTCAAGTTGTTTTGTCAGACATTAAGAAAATCGAGTTTGGAAAAGTGGCTAATAAAATTGTTGATGTTTGGCTGTTTGATTACGATGGAGAGGTTGATTTAGGAAATGCCACAACAGATGAAGTGGCGCAGGTTGCATGGATGAATCGGGAGCAAATTAAGGAATTGTTTGAGCATAATATGTTTGTGGATACATTGGAATACTTCTTTACGGAAGTGGACAAGCAGTGATTTGGAAAGTTGGTGGATATATGAAGGAAAAAGAACATCAATCCATAGAGTGGAAGGAATCATGGCAGGATGAGTATTTAAAATGGATTTGTGGATATGCCAATGCCTACGGTGGAACAATATACATAGGTACGGATGACAATGGTAATGTTGTAGGTATTGATAATGCAAGAGATTTATTAGAGCGAATTCCTAATAAAATTACGGACACAATGGGAATCATTGCAGATGTGAATTTGTTATATAAAGGCGAACTTGAGTATTTGCAGATAATTGTTGATAAATATCCATCTTTAATAAGTTTTCGTGGAAAATATTATTATCGTTCCGGAAGTACCATGCGTGAGATTACTGGAAAGGAATTGGAAAGAGCTTTGTTAAAAACGCAGGGAAGAACATGGGATGGTGTGCCTCTACCAAAACTGACAGTATCTGATTTAAAGCAGGATGCAATACAGCTATTCAAAGATAAGGCGGTGAAAAGAGGAAGGCTTACGAAGGAAGAAGTCAGTGTGGAAGATACTATCTTGATGGATAACCTGCACCTAATTGATGAAGATGGATATTTGATAAGAGCAGCAATGCTTGCGTTTTATAAGGATCCAGAGAAGTGGGTAACAGGTTCTTATATCAAAATCGGTTATTTTGGAAAATCGGATTCGGATTTGGTGTATCAGGATGAGGTGCACGGGCCTTTGATAGAGCAGGTAGATAAGACTGTAGATTTGGTATACACGAAATATATGAAGGCATTGATTGATTATGAGGGTGTCCAGAGAATTGAGCAATTTATGTTCCACAAGGACGCATTCCGTGAGATTTTGTTGAATGCCATTGTTCATAAGGATTACAGCGGTTGCAATCCAATTCAGATTAGCGTTTACGAGGACAAGATATATATTTGGAATGATGGAGAGATGCCTCCAAATCTGGATTCTACTGACAAGTTGTTTATGAAGCATTCATCAAAGCCTTATAATCCGAAATTGGCTAATATCTTTTTCAAAAGCGGTATGATTGAAGCTTGGGGAAGAGGATTTGAGAAGATTAGGGAAGCCTGTGCGTTGTATGATGGACCATTGCCGGAATACGAGATTAATGAGGCTGGAATTATGGTTCTTTGCAAGGCTTGTGATAGGTATTTGAGGTTATTGAGAGATGATGGTCAGCATCCTGACCATCATCCTAACCAAAATGGTCAGGATGTGAATAAGCTGATTATCGATTTTTGTAAAGACCCGAAGTCGGTCCAAGAAATAATGGATGAATTTGATTTTGATAGCAGGACAAGCTTTAGAAGAAAGTATTTAACTCCTATGCTGAAAAATAGTGTGTTAAAGATGACTATACCGGAAAAGCCATCAAGTAAAAATCAGAAATACTTTTCGTAAGAAAATAAGCTAACCACATCTTAACCAATGTGGTTAGGATAAGAATACAAGAATTAAGAGAGAAGGTAATTGACGAATGGATCTAATGGCGGCAATTGGATTGCTTAGCTCTATTGTTACTTTAGAAGAGGCAGGAAGAAGCTGGGTATTAATTGTAAAAGACAAGTTAAAAAGAAAAGAGATTGATATCAATAATTGGGATTCAGATGATCCTTTAGTTCAGACTTGCCTTGATAGATTTAAAACTGATATGGGGGATAAATATAAGAATCATATTTTTTCAGAGGAAGAAATACAAGAAATCATTCGGGGCTTTTTTGAGCAGAATAGAGAGCTGCGTATAGGGAATGAGGAAAAGAAGCAAATGACTCAGATTATTGAGGATATTTTATACGCATATAATGAGTATACGAAGTCCCTTATGTCAAGCGGTGAAAGAACACTACATAACACGCTATCATCGGATTTTTCCAAGATAATGGATAAGCTGGGGGTGATAGAAGAACAACCTCATAAGGAAAACATTAAAAAGTTTTTGCGTGCGATTGAAATAAGTAAAGAAATTGAACTTGAAAATATTGAAGAGCTTATTAACGGTAAATATGAAATTGACAGGTCAGAAATTATTGAAACGATACAGGCAGGACGAGAAAAATTAGTATCGATACAGGGAAATGCTGGTTCTGGTAAATCAGTTGTATGCAAAAAACTGTTAAAGGGAAAAGAATACGTATTAGTCACGCGAGCAGAGAATTTGTCCACAGGAAAGAAAGTAAACGAATTGTGGGATTGTGATGTAGAGGATGCAATCCTGTGGTTAGAAAATAAACCGCTGTATATATTTATTGATGCTATCGAATTTATTGCAGATTGTGGTGACAATGCATTTACGTTGTTGCAGGAGATATATAGGCTTGCAGATAAATACAGCAATGTATATATTATTACTTCGTGTAGAACTACTGATAGTTCTGCGTTTATGAAGATTAATACAAAATATAGAATCAAAACATACGAGATTCCGGATTTGGCGAAAGAGGAGATTGATAAGGTTGCTAAAAGTTATCCCATTATTTTATCCTTACAGCAAAATAAAAAATATTCGGATTTATTATGTGTGCCATTTTATCTCAATTTAATTGTATCGGGAGGATTTGTAGAAGAAAATATTAACGACGAGAATAATTTTAGAAATCTCATATGGGAAAGAATCATCTGCTTAAAAGACAAGTGCAAAAAATATGGTGTCTTACAAAGTGATGTTAGAAACACTGTTGAGCGTATTGTTTTTGAACGTGCTAGTCGTTTTGTTGTTGGTGTTGATAGTGATATTGTAGATAGCGATATTCTAGAAGCATTGAAATCAGAAGAAATTATTGTCGAAAGCAGGAATAAGATACGTTTGAAATATGATATTTTCGAAGATATTTGTTTTGAACGATATATAGATAAGGCGTTTGATGTATGTCATGGATCGTATAATGTTTTTTTTGATGAAATAGAGAAAATCGGGCGTTGCATATATAGGCGATACCAAATTTGGATATCTAACAAACTGTTTGTACAGGAGGCTCGCGAGAAATTTGTATATACACTGTTAACGGATAATAGTATTGAGGCAAAATGGAAAAAGCAAACAGAAATTGGAATAGTAAAATCAAAATACTGTGGATTGTTTTTCAAGGAATTTCAGGAGTTGCTCGATGAAACAGTGGTTGAAGAATTGTTAGATATAACAAACTTATATGCATTTGAGGCGAAAATTAATCATTCACCAGCATTAATAATGAATGTAACACCGATAGGAGCGGCACGTAAAAATTTAATTGGTATGGTTTTTGAAGAACGCATAAGTCTAGATAAAAATAGAACTTCTATTATTAAGCTGTGTGATGATTATGCAAATTGTTTTTATAAAACTGCGGATACTGAAGAAAAAGCATACAAAATAATAATTAGATATATTGACGAGCTAATAGAAAAGAGTAAAGAGGAAAAATCATATTATCAACATGATGAAGAGATTGTGCAGCTTTTTCTTATTGTTGCCAAAATGGCCAAGTCATCTAAGTCATGGCTGAAAGAATTTGTTGAAAATATGATAGTAGAATATTGCTCTGGGACTAGTAGAAGGGACAGTGTTGCTGAAGAGATTCTAAAGGCGGTTGTGAAAAAATGTCCACTTTTATTTGTTATGGAATTACCCGAATTGGCATGTAAATCAGCGGAAACATTATGGGGACAAAGAGTGTCAAGAAAGCATTTTAGGTATGATGGATATGACCATAATAATGTGAGAGCGTATGGTCTATCTGACAATGCAGATCACTTCGACAATAATGAAAACGGCGTGTATAATAACACTTTTTTTTGGTATGTTATGAGATGTGACTTCGTAAAAGGCCTTGAGTGGGCAATATCATTTGTTAATAATGCAGTACAGACATTTGCAGAGAATAAGCCAGATGAGATAACAAATATAGAAATTTTTTTCCCAAAGGAAAACAAGAAAAGAGTGTATTTGGGTAACGGATGGTTGTGGATGGCAGATATCATGGAACATAACCTTCCGGTGGTATTGACGGACATTGTTTTTGTAATAAAGAAGACTGTTATTAATTCTATGAGAAATTCTTCTGACAGTACATATATTAAAGGCTTAGCAGAATACGTTAAGAATACTATATATGAAAAGGCAAACAACGTATTGCTTTTGTCTATTATTGAGGCTATAGGGATGAATTTTCAAAAAGAAATGCCGGGATATGCATTAGAATTAGCATCCAGTATGGAATTAATATATTTTGATATTCATCGTAGTGGCGAATTTATTTCTAATCCGACAAAAGAATTGTTGGAAAAACACATAATGCTATCAATGGGAGTTCCAGAAATAACCAGGCGATATGAGAAAGATGAAAAGTGTGCATGTAATTTGCAACAATACTTTGCTAATTCGTATCTTTATGGAGATGATGGAATAAAAAACAGATGTCATGTTATTTTAGATTACTTATATTCTATATACGATGAAAAAACGTATTCCAATGAGAATTTACAGATTCAAAAAATGGACTTTCGCGATGCTGCTGTGACAAAAATAGATGAAAAGACAATAATGATCGAACCGCAGATCAAGGGGGAAGCGCAAAAGATTATTAAGAATAATGAAGTTACAAACGAACCAATATTACATTTGAATGAAACTATAAATTATCTGATAGAGGATATAAATGAGAAAAAAGCGAATGCTGACCGAATTATTACAGTGATTGATACTCTTTGTGAAAAGATGAAAGGTGATTATCGTATTGAAATGCAGTTCGAGAAAGTACTTGTTACATTTATTGCGTCTGCATTGATAATGCCAGATATTACGGATGAACAGCGAAATAAACTAGTCGAGGAGTGGATTAGGCGTGTAAAGAAAATATTTTTAAATCAATCTTATGTTGCTGAAGTTAATATGGTAATTGCATTGTGGGAACAATTGAATAAAGATATAAATAACGACCTTAAGCAACAGATTTTGTTAATGATATTAGAGAGTATAATTAATGACGATAATTCAGGATTAATTAGCCAGATAGCAGAATTAACAAAGTATTTTTTGGAAAAAAATAGGAATTATGCAAGTAGGATTTTTAATACAATTATTATGCTTGCAGAAGATGAGATGAATCACCAGAAGTTTAATGCTGCATATATAAAAGATAATCGTAATGATGATGACTATGAATTCATTCCTAATATGGTTCCTAAATTATGTGGTGTGGATCATTGGATTCGGGAAAATAATGGAAATGAATATCAAAATAAGAGGTCCGAGATAATTCAAGAATATTTGTATGATGGTAAGGGGGTAGATCTTTCTGAGTTTGATATCAGTGATTATGATATAGACATTCTCAGTAATATTGCATGTTGTGGATTGAATACAGAAGATGAGAAATTTGCCATAGTTATTAGTTCGATTGTGCAATGTATGATTGAAATATGGCATAAAAACTGTAAAGAAATGCGGGCTCATGAAATAATTGACACATTTCAAGAACATAAAGTATCCTCTTATTTTCAAAGAGAATTGAATATTACAGGACGAAATCCAGAAGCTGTTTATGATATTCTGTTTAAAGGAACTGACTTTTCGAAATT
Source organism: Clostridium sp. CM74B_53 (assembly GCF_036318045.1). NCBI lineage: Bacteria > Bacillati > Bacillota > Clostridia > Eubacteriales > Clostridiaceae > Clostridium > Clostridium sp. CM74B_53. The sequence goes on from NZ_JAWQDE010000005.1 coordinate 38,534, forward strand.
TACCAGAGATACATTGGACTTTTATGAAGATGTTCTTAGTGGCTTTTTGGTGTCATATGTTGATGGATTTAGGGAGAAGGGTAAGAGAGATGACATTGAGAAGAAGATTCGAATTCTTGAAACTTATGTAAATAGTATTCCAGAGGACTATGTAAGAAATATTCTTGAAAAGAGATTGTTCCTTTGTAAAGGAAGATATAGCAGATGGGATGTAAACAAAGTAAAGGCAGAATATAGTTATAAAGATAAGTGCTTTCTGAATGTACAGATTGAGAAGTATGGCTCCAATCATTTGAACGATGTTCTATACACAGTATATTTGCTCAATATTAGTGAACTCTTACCAGAAATTTTGATATCTATTAGTTCATGCTTTACAAAAGCTATTAGAAATAGCAAAGAACAGTTTGCAAAAGAAATAATAGATTCACAAGTGATAGTTGATATGATTATCTTAAAATCCTTTATATTCTATAGCGATGAAATAAAAAAGGATGAGAAGCTGATTAATGCATATGAGGACATACTATTAGCATTGACAGAAATAAGAAATGAGAAGGCTGCTGTACTATTAGATGAATTTCGAATTCATTGATTTGAATGTGAAGATTGGAAGATAGAATTGGGATGTTAAAAGGAATTGGACGGAGTTATATCGTTGGATGATTTGGAAGAAATTAGTGATGATTAAAAAAGGCAGTGAAATATATATTAGAGAAATGGTAAATCTTAGTCTCACCAGTCTCAAATTACTATGAGACTGGTGAGACTAAGATGAGACTAACTCAATAGAGTATTTCCTCAACTGGGGGAATAATTAATTAAATTCATTCATAGCATCCACATAATCCTGCAATCCGTTTTCTTTCAATGCCAGTTTGGCATATAGCAGAGGGGTTTCCTCTGCCAGCCGGTATAGATATACAATATCAGTAGGATTATCAAAGATAACAGAGAAATTACATTCCTTACAACGTATAACAAGAATTGCGTTCTCGCCGGTATTGACGATAATGGAGTCTGTGGAAGGTTCGTACATTCCGAACTGAAAATTAAGATTGTTGTTCATGACAGTCTCCTTCCCACAGATATTTTGCATCATCCAGCAGGTCGATAATAGCTGTTAGCATATTAGTGTATTCGATTTGTAATTCCTTGATGGCTTCCGAAGAAGGAAGAGTATCGGGAGTGCGGTCTGGTGAGGTAAATGCCTTTTGCATTTCAAGTAATTGCAGATAAAATGCATTCACAGTTTGCACCAGAGGATAGATGTTTTCTTTCTTGCCAACAACGCAGATACGATTGTAGATGCATGAACGGACGAAGTAATCTTTCTTCATCAGTCCACTGGCAAGGATACGGGCTTCAATTTGTTTCCTTTCAGCGTCAGTGATTCTGAAGCTGATGGTTGGGTTTTTATGTTGATTGCTCATGGTAATGCTCCTTTCGTTTTGGCTGTGGCAGCAGGCGTAATAGATAACCTGACAGCCACAGGAATTTATTCATTGTGAGTAATAAAAAAGTAGATTATATCATTCCTATGGAAAAAAGTTTAGGTGCAGATACTGCAACTAATTTGCTACTAAAAGTTTTGAAAACGATGCGAAAAGAGCGATATTTGGCGAAATAGATGTGTCCAAAATGCGGGAAATATCAGCATTTATGAGTTGCCGATAATAAACTCGGGAAGAGTTTGAATAAAATACTATTGTTAACAGAGGATGCGGGAATATATTTCTGCACCCTTTGTTAATTGTCAGCCCCCTTGCGGGGCTGTGAGTTGAAACAAAAATCAGGTAATCGACTTTTCTGCCGCCCTCAAAGTCAGCCTTCTTGTGGATTGTGAGTTGAAACAATTTTTCTCTACATCTAAATGAAAAACTTAAGCTTTCAGCTGTTCTTGGGAGAATGGAATAAGTGCAGCCGGTGAGGACAACTAAATAAAGCCTCCTGCAATATGATGTCGCAAGCCAAACTCAAAACCAGAGGAGACGTTCCAAATGAACAATGGAAGTTTATCACATACCCAATGAAATAATATAAAATTGCATACATGGTATAATTATGGTACAATTAAACTACATAAAGGAGATGCTTTTATGCCGCAAATTGTTCCAATCAGTCATTTAAAAAACACTTCAGAAATTTCAGAAATGTGTCATTCTACAAAAGAACCAATCTTTATTACGAAAAATGGGTATGGTGACATGGTGCTCATGAGTATGGAAAACTATGAACGGATGATGAAGTTGTCAAAAGTTTATAAGGAGCTGGAGGAGTCGGAGAGCCAGATAGAAGCTGGGCAGACGATGAATGCGAGAAAGCAGCTTGCATCCATGAGGGAGAAATATGGGTTATAAACTGGAAATTACGCAGAAGGCATCTGAACATTTGGATCAGTTGCTGGCTTATCTGTTGAATCCGTTAAAAAGCGATCAGACAGCCAAACATCTTCTTTCGGGAATCGAAGAAATTTATGATCGTCTGGAAGAAGATCCATGGAAATTTCCAGCATGTATCGATTATGTGCTTCGAAAAAAGGAATACCGGAAGGCAAAAATACCGGGCATGGCATAGCTTATGATTTATCGGGTAAATGAAGATATAAGAACGGTCTATGTCATGGGAATCTTTCATGAATTAGAGAACTATGGAAGCAAGTTATAAAGAAGGCCTGAGAGAAATCCGGTTGGATGACAATATATTTCCCTGGATATTACGGTAATGGGAAGAGCCGGACTATTTTGAGATGTTCTGCAAAGAACTAGAAGCGTGTGGGATTACATATAGGCTGAAATCGGAAGGACCGCTGATATTGACACAGATGGCGGAACTTTGGCACTGTGTTGCGGTGGTTCTATGTCGATAGTTGGGGTGGGATTTCTTAGAATCCCGCTCCATTATTGAATTTGGAGCTTTTCCAGATCCTTTGGAGGAAGTTTATAATTACGCACATTTTTTGACATGGAAAAGATTATGATGGCAGATGAAAAAAATCAGCAGTATTCCAGTTGCAAATGAGGTTCACTAGAAAGCGAAAGAGAGAACAATAAAATGAACAACAAGATCGTAGTCTGCCTCGGAAAAGGTGGGCAGAGAGATATGGCAGAGTCTTTTGCCAGAAAAACAGGAGCGCCGATCGTGGATAAGCCAGGAGAATATCTGACGATTCATTTTGATTCCAAGGGAGTGTCACTGTCAGGATTCGGGTTGACTTATCAGGGAGACTTTGCGGAGACAATGATGCATAGAGTCACCAATGGAAGACTGCAGCATGAGATGCTGGTAAAGGCGGCAAGCTCCGAGAAAGAAGGGCGGAAAGCAATCGATGCCACTGCCGGTATGGGAGAAGATGCTTTTTTACTGGCTGCACAGGGGTACGAGGTGACATTATATGAGCAGAATCCGGTGGTCGCTGCACTTCTGAAGGATGCCATCCGTCGTGCAAAAAAGAATCAGATTTTAAAGGATATCGCCGGCCGCATGAAAGTAGTGGAGGCAGATAGTGTGGAATGCATGTCAAAGCTTTTGGATCCGGTAGATGTGATTTATCTGGATCCGATGTTTCCTGCGAGACAAAAATCCAGTCTGATCAATAAAAAACTTCAGCTGATCCAGAAGCTGGAGCCGCCATGCTCGGAGGAAACAGATCTTTTTGATGCGGCACTAAAAGTCGGTCCGTCCAGAATTATCGTTAAGCGGCCATTGAAAAGTGAATGTCTTGCAGGCAGAGAGCCTTCTTATACATTGAAGGGGAAGGCAATTCGGTATGATTGCTATGTGCTGTAAAAACTCCCACTAACAGAAGAATCGCCCATGCGGTGTGGTCTGATCAATTTTCCGGGAAATGGGAGATCAATAGTCTTGCAGTCTTAAGGTGCGAATGATATAAAATTTCATGATAAATTGAGCAAAACAAGAAATGCGAACCAATAGATAAAATAGTGGAATCAAGAGTCATAAAGAATAAAACATCACAGACTGATCCGGATGGCAACATTTACTACCTGAATCCGATCTCTGACAACACCAAAGGTAAAATGCAGACCGGATGGTTATGGATCCCGGATGCAAATGGTGTTAAGAGATGTTACTATTTCAATCCGGTTTCCGATGGCTACCGCGGAAAACTGCTGAGAAATACTGTCATTGATGGCAGCACTGTGAACGCAGACGGTGTATGGACGGTCAATGGAGTGGTGCAGACGAAATAGGGAAGAGCAAACTGATATGTAAGACATCATAATAAAAATATCACAGGCAGGGGCAGATGAAGCAATCGTGTTTCATCTGCCCCTGCCTTTTTGTGTCCAAAAATTGTGAGAGCCTGAGCATAGAATAAGAATCACAGAGCATAACAGAAAACACACTTTACGATATGAAGGAGGACGCATATGAACACATTACTGAAAAGCGCAGGCGGTATCACACAGGTTTCGGCAGATTCCAGACTGCTGTCAAATCGGCTGATCTTTCTGGAGGGAAAGATCGATGCGGGCAGTGCGGGGGAGTTTGTCCGTCAGATCCTGATCCTGAATCAGGAGAGCACGGAGAAGGCGATCCGTGTCCTGGTCAACAGTGCTGGTGGGGAGATCAGCTCCGGTCTCATGATCTACGATGCGATCCAGGGAAGCCGGGCACCGGTCGAGCTCTACTGCATCGGACATGCGTACAGCATGGCGGCCGTGATCGTTGCGTGCGGATCGCATGGAAGATATATCCTGCCGCATGGGGAGATGATGATCCATGAACCGATGCTTGGGCAGCAGGTTGCCGGGAATTCGTCCTCGATCCGTTCCATCTCGGAGGGACTTTTGGAGATGAAGGGGCGGATCAACCGTCTTCTTGCAAAGCACACAAAAAGGAGTGAGGAGGAGATTGAAAAAGCAACTGCCTACGACCATTTTTTCAGCCCGGAGGAAAGCGTCGAATTCGGACTGTGCGATGAGATCGTGGGATTTGAGAAGATCCTGGAACCGATTCTGTAAATGCTCCTTGCCGGAGTTATCTGGGATTCCATAGTACAAGGAAATAAGATTTGCCCGGAGATAGAAGGCAAAGCCATCGGTGCAGCAGATGCGGGATGGTTTTGATCCACGTCTGAGAAAACATGAGACTGTGAACTGCTGCGGCGCAAAAAGGCACGTGCAGGGGGAGTGTACAGGCCGGTGCAGTAAAGATGCAGTTTAAAATTCTGTTACATAGTTTGGAGGTATGCGTATATGAAAAAAGAACGAGTTATTTTAGGAAAGAACTGTTCCTACAGCGCGGACAGCAGAATCACAGGAGTCAACAATAACCGCGTGATCGTCGGCGGTTCCGGATGCGGAAAAACGGTTTCCATCCTGGAGCCGGAGCTTTTGGAGCTTCTGAGAGCCGGATCCTCCAACATGATCGTTGTTGCGACGAAGCGGCGTCTGGTCGACAAGTATAGAAATCCATTAAAAAATGCCGGATACACTGTGTATGACTTGAATTTCGCGGAGCCGGAAAAATCGAATTGCTGCTATGACCCATTAAAATATACAAAAACCGAGGAGGACATCACAGATCTGGCATCTGCGATCGTGCTCGCAAATGCGAAAAAAAGCAACTCGAAAATGGACCCGTTCTGGGATGACAGCGCGATCTCGCTTCTCACTGCGGAGTGTGCAGCATTTCTGGCACTTGGTAAGGACTGCTTTGCCGATGTTGTCCGGTTTCAGAGCAGCATGGGTATCTATTCAGCAGGAAATGCAGGAATCACGACCAGCTTCGATAAGGTGATGGAAGAAGCGGCTGCCAGCCGGCCGGAGTATTGTATCGAAAAATACTGGAATACATTCCGGGAGAATCCGGATCGGACTGCCCGCTGCATTTATACATCATTAAACACTGCGATGGATAAAATGTTCACATCCAGGATCTGCAAAGTGATGAAGACAAGACCGGTTATCGATTTCCAGAATGTGGAGAACGAAAAGAGCGTGATCTTCGTGACGACAAGTCCGGTAAAAAAATCACTTCACGCTCTTGCCCAGATGTTCATCTCCCAGGCGGTGAAAGAGCTGTTTGAGATCGCGGAGAAAAAGCCATCCGGTACGTTGAAGAGGCCGGTCCATATTTCCTTCGACGATTTTGCCACCGGCGGGCGGTGTGCAAACTTTCCGGAGTATATCTCGATTTTCCGGGAAAAGGGAATGTCCTCGACGATCCTTCTCCAGTCGGAGGCGCAGCTTCACCAGATGTATGGGAGCGACGCGATCACGATCCTGGATAACTGCGACAGCTATGTATATCTCGGCGGAAACAATATCGATACCGCAAAGAGCATCAGTATTCGGCTGAATGTCCCGGTAAATGAAGTGCTGCACATGCCGGTCGGGCGGGAGATTGTTTTCCGCAGAGGTCAGCAGCCGGTCGTGACGGAACGGTACGATGTCTTTCAGGACGAGGACTACCGGCGGATCACGAGAGAGTACCAGGAGGAGGTACGGAAAAGTGAAGAGGTGATCGGGAGAATAGAAAATCGGTGCCAGAGTGTCAGACGGGCGAGGATGAACCGGCTGCTGAGCGAGGAGGGCGGCGAGGTGGAGATTAGGGAGGGGAAATAGGCGTATAAAAATATCCCGGTCACGTGGGAAATGTGACCGGGATGTTTTTATACGCTTGCGAAAAGACAAAGATCATTACAGATGACTAGGTACGCCGCGCGGGATGCGGACCGCAGACTTTATATAAGGAGTAATCAAGCCTTTAAATCTTTTTCAATCGCCTCGTAAATCTGCACATAAGATTCCAATGCGTGACAAATGACCGCAATAGAGTGACGGTTGCTGTCGTTGCCGGCATGATTTGTCTTATTTCGTTCATCCTTTAACTGCATATGCAGACGGAGAAGGATATTGATCTTCCGGTAGGATTTCGGATTTTCTGCGATATAATATTTGCGAACCGGAAACGTATTATCTTTTGTATTGAGGACGGATATAACCGGATTAGAGTTATATGCCTCCAGCGCGAGATAATTGGTCCGCTCTTTCAGCGGTACAAATGGGACCTTCTTGGAAGGACGTTTCGTATATCCGACCGCCTGCACAATATAGTTTTCTGCAGATTCCCACCCTTTTTTAGGTGAATTCTTCTGGGTGATATAGCTCAGAAAATCGTCACTCAGAACGGGATCCTTTGATTTTGAATTAAAGATAGAAAAAGCAGTTACTGCTTTTTGACCATTTTTTTCTTCTTTCTGCTTCTCAGAAATTAAAAATCCATTTTTCAGAAATACAGCCGGCATTTTGCTCTCCACCAGAGTAAGAGCCTGCTGAATGAAGCCCTTTTCGGTACACCATCTGATCTCATCAATAACACGGCGGTCTTTGTTATTCAGAAGACTATGACCATAGCTGTCACGGATCAGATCCTGGAACATTGTGAGATAACCGACATTCTGGAGAGAATTATTCTGTTTTCCCAGTTTCGGAAGAGAATCAGAAAGATTCTTTAACCCAGTTTCGAATTTTGTAACATCGCAAAGCTGAATACCTTCCGCAATCGTCTGCATATTTGCTAAAACTTCCTGTTCATCGCTATTGCTGCTTTTAAGAGCAGTATCCGAATGGGATTTTTCCGGTGCGATCGCCTGCTTCAGCGATGCAGTTTGTCCGTAATAGATACATTCATGAATGCCGGATACGAAATTCATGATCTTAAAAATTTCAGAAGCAGAGGTAAAAACAGCGCGAGGTCTGGAGTATTCAATGCTGTGAATATTTTTTTCCGGGATTGTGATGCCTTCCATCTGAAGCAGGGAGAGGATACTGTTCAGAGCTTCTTGATCAGTTCGGATACCACCGTGAGTGTCTACATGAATATCCATATTTGGGTAATGCTTTTTCAGAGAACGAATTTGCTTGACCACTTCGTTGATGAAAAGTACAGTCTTTTGCGTACGCCGCTCCTGGGTGTCAGATGACTTGGGAGAAGTATCTATATCCGTGTGAATTTCCTTATCAGACAATGAAGTGATCGAAGTTATACAATGGCGAAGAAATCAAAACAGACACAGGCGTGGCAGAGCTGGAAGAGCAGAGAGTGTCTGGCGGGAGCAAAAGCGGAACAGGCAGGGGATAGATGGACAAAAAATCCATCTGTCCCTTTTTTCGTCAGAAAGAAGAAACCTGTTTACTTTTCCCGAAATCCCTTTTATACTGGGTAAAGCGCATATATTAGCGGCTGTTCAGCGGGGCTGTGCAGTTCCTGCACGGACTGGAAAAAGAGTATGAGTAACGGAGGAGAAGAAGGATGCAAAAATGTAAAAAGGGGCAGCGCTGCTTCTTGCGGCGTCCATGATGACATTTCTGCTTGCCGGATGCGGATCGAACCAGGTGACGACGGAGAATACAGGCAGCTCGGACTACAGACCTGATCGCGGGCTTCCGTATATCATTTCTCTTCTGGTCCTGGCGGTTTCTTCGAAGAAGTCGAGAGCACCGAAGGCGGAAGGAATCCCGTATGATAAGGGACAGAGATAAGATTAGGGAAAAATTTTTGTCTGGGGCAGTACGGAATGGGAAACTGCCCCAGATGTTGTGAAAGTGTTATGCTAGAGATAAAGGAGAAGAATATATAAGATGGGAATCGTTGTAATCGGAGATGTTTTTATTGATATTAAGGGATATTCCTTATCCCCGTATATCCCGCAGGGAAGAAATGCCGGAACGGTCATTCAGATCCATGGCGGAGTAGCAAGAAATGTGGCGGAGAATATCGCAAACATCGAGTTAAAGCCGACGTTCATCAGCGCTGTGGACAACAACGCGATGGGTGATGATGTGATCGAGAAGCTGAAACGCCATAAAGTTGAGACAAAGTATATGAAAAAGGTTGAGAACGGAATGGGAACATGGCTTGCCGTTTTCGACCATGAAGGAGATGTTGTCGCCTCCATTTCCAAGAGACCGGATCATAAGCCGATCGAGCAGATCCTCGATGAGTATGGGGACGAGATCTTCAAGGACGCGGACAGCATCGCGATCGAGATCGACACGGATAAGGAGATCGTGAAAAAGACATTTGCGTATGCGGAAAAGTATGGGAAAGAGGTCTACGCACTCGTGTCCAACATGACGATCGCAGTCGAGAGACGGGACTTCCTGCGCAGAACAGCATGTTTTGTCTGCAACCAGCAGGAAGCCGGGATCCTTTTTTCCGAGGATTATGAACACATGACAGCGGCGGAGCTCGCGAAGGTCCTTCCGGAGCGCGTCCGCTCAGCGCAGATTGCCCGCATGGTTGTGACCATGGGCGGGGACGGCGCTCTCTATGTGGATAAAGACGGAAGTACCGGGATCTATCCGGCAAGAAAAGTGGATGTTGTCGATACGACCGGAGCCGGAGACGCGTTTTTCTCAGGTGTCTGCATCGGTCTGACTTACGGAAAGAGCCTGCAGGATTCCTGCAGGATCGGAACAAGACTTGCAGCGACCGTGATCTGTACTTCGGAGAATATCTGCCCGAGATTTATGCCGGAAGAATTTGGTCTTGTGCAGTAGGATAGCAGCGTACCCGGGATGAACCGGGTACATTCGTTTTATGAGGTGATCAGAAATGAAAAGTGTTATTATCGGAATTGCCGGAGGTTCCGGCTCCGGAAAGTCGACCTTTACGAACAGGATCAAACAGTATTTCGGGGACGATGTGGCAGTTATTTATCATGATAATTACTACCGCAGACAGGACGAAATTCCGTTTGAAGAGCGTGTGAAGGTCAACTATGACCATCCGGATTCGTTGGAGACGGATCTTCTGGTGGAGCATTTGAAGGAATTGAAGGACGGCAGAGCGATCGAATGTCCGGTCTATGATTACAGCCAGCACAACCGCTCAAACGAGATCATAAAGATCGAGCCGCGGCCGATCATCCTGGTGGAAGGGATCCTGCTCCTTGCGGATGAGCGCATCCGGGATCTTCTGGACATCAAGGTATATGTGGAGGCCGATGCGGATGAACGAATTTTAAGACGGATCGTCCGTGACGTGGAAGAGCGCGGCAGAGACTTGAGAGGCATTATCAGCCAGTACCTGACAACCGTAAAACCGATGCACTACATGTACGTTGAGCCGACGAGAGCTCTCGCGGATATCGTGATCAACAGCGGAAAGAACGATGTGGCGTTCGATCTCTTCGTCTCGAAGATCGGACAGCTGTTGGAGAGCACGGGAAAATAAAAATTTCATATGTAGGTATGCGAAAACCGCCTGTTGCCAGTAAAGTTGCTGGCAGCGGGCGGTTTTTTGTAGTGTACTTTCTTGCTAATATTGCGCGGGATATTAGCAAGAAAGTAGAGATTATGTGATAACTTATATGTCAGATAACATGGTACCATCTTCCCCTTCATTCGCCTCGTCCATCGTGACGACAGCCTGTGAAACATCATCAGCGTAGTGGAACCTGAGTACAGCCTGGGGCCAGTTTAGCTGGATGTGGGCGGTCTTATTCTGCTCGGTTCCGGCTTTTTCGATGAGTTCGATCAGCTCTTTTAAGACTTCGCGGGTCAGATAGCCGCCTCGCCAGTGGAAGGTGAAGGTCCTGTTTTTCTTCGCAGTCTGCAGGGCACGTTTGTAGACTTCCTCCTGCTTTGTGAAGGAGAGTTTTTTCTCCTTGTAGTAAAAATGATCGCCGTCGGTGCAGGCCGGAGCCGGGGCAATCAGCGGTTCATGGTCACGGAAGATGGCTTTATCATCGAGATTAAAGTAGTCATATCGGATCTCCGCACCGGTCTCGAAGCATTTTCCGAGGCTGTTGTCGAAGGTTGCATCGAGGTGATAATAAGTTTTTCCAATCTTTACGATATTCCAGGTATGGCGGTATTTGATGCCTTTTTCCGGATTATTCCCGCACAGGGCGATCATGCACCAGATTCCCAGAGCATCACAGAGGATCTTGACGGATTTGGCAATTCCCTCACAGACGCCGACGCCGTGTCCGAGGGGACCGATGATCTCGTGGGAGTACGGCTTTTTCAGCTTATCGTAATGAATGTTTTCACAGATGAAATCGTGGATATATTTTTCTTTCTCGATTTCGGAAAGCTTTGCAGCCGGACGGGCAAGTTTTTCTACCCGAGCATTCATCGCTTTCTGATGATCTTTGATCTTGCTCTTTTCGAAGAGATATTCCGGAATAAAGATCAGATTGGGAGAGTCTGCGTAATATTTATATTTGAAGCTTGCGGCCCAGAAGAGTTCCGGGTGGTCCAGGCGGAGTTCAAAGAAGATGTCGCTCAGCGCATGACCGCCGATCTTCGGGACCTGAAATGAGTCAGCGAGACTCAAAAGTCCCTGGTGCATGGCGCGGTAGACGGACTGGCGTTCCCGGTCCATGTGGTTATAGTAGTATGGTTCCATTGTATGTATAGACCTTTCTTGGTTATCGTGATAAATGATCTAGATGTTGGGGTCAAAAGGTCTTTTGCCCCCTATGATACCGGATTGCTCCGTGCTTTGCACTCCCGCAATCCTCAAAAACATTCATAATCCGCTCATTTTTCTACGAAAAATGGCTACTTATTCATGTTTTTGGCGGGTCAAGAGTTCGAAAATCCTCTCGCAAGCAAGCTTGCATCAGATTTCCGACCTTTTGACCCTGGTATCTGATCAATTTAGGATAGCATATTTGGCCATGATTTACCAGTGCTTATACCAGCAATAAAAACATTGACTCTACAACTGTTGTAAGGTTTAAATGAAATTTTTTTCATTTACGTATTTACATCTTTCAAACTTGTGCTTATAATAACGATGCACTACATAAATACTGCTAATAAGACTGCGGAAATGGGAACCCGACCGCAGATCGTGGCAGAAAAAACAAAAAGAATCCGGTCTCACTGTCTGGCAGAATGATAACAGAAGAACCGGAACTTTACGTAAAGGAGAAAATGTATGAGTGAAGAAAACACATCCAACCGGGCACCCTATGAATTTTATGGAAAAATGCCGTTGAAGCAGGCAATCCCGTTAGGACTCCAGCACGTCCTTGCGATGTTCGTCGGCAACCTGACACCGCTTCTGATCATCTGCGGTGCGTGTGGGATCAGCGGAAGTGAAGAATTTGCACATCTGCAGGTCAGCCTTCTGCAGAATGCGATGTTTGTCGCAGGAGTTGTGACTCTGGTACAGCTCTATGCGATCGGACCGATCGGAGGAAAAGTCCCGATCATCATGGGAACAAGCTCCGGATTCATCGGCGTATTTAAGAGTGTCGCAGATACAATGGGCGGCGGAGTTGCAACATACGGCGCGATCATGGGAGCGTCGATCATCGGAGGTCTCTTTGAGGGAGTTCTCGGTGCTTTTATCAAGCCGCTGCGGAAATTTTTTCCATCGGTCGTAACCGGAACCGTTGTTTTATCGATCGGTCTGTCCCTGATTTCTGTCGGAGTGAATTCTTTTGGCGGCGGGAGCAGTGCAAAAGACTTTGGATCGGCGGAAAATCTGCTGCTGGCGCTGTTCGTACTGATCGTAATCCTCATGGTGAAACACTGGACGAAAGGTCTTGCGAGCAACTCTGCAATCCTCATCGGGATCATTGCCGGATATGCGGCAGCGGTTATTATGGGACTGCTCCTTCCGAATTCAGGGATTACCGCGGATGGAGCAGAATATACAAAAGCATGGGTATTAAACTGGAATAAAGTGGCGGAAGCCAGCTGGATCAGTATCCCGGAATTTCTTCCGGTAAGGCCGGTCTTTGATGTCCGTGCGATCGCACCGATCATCATCATGTTTATCGTGACCGCTGTTGAGACAGTCGGTGATATTTCCGGCGTTATTGAAGGCGGAATGGACCGGGAGGCAACCGACAAAGAACTTTCCGGCGGCGTGATCTGTGACGGAATCGGTTCTTCTTTTGCAGCATTATTTGGAATTCTGCCGAATACTTCCTTCAGCCAGAATGTGGGACTTGTGACGATGACGAAGATCGTAAACCGAACAGCTCTGGCATCAGGAGCAGTTTTTCTGATCCTCTGCGGACTGATCCCGAAGCTTGGTGCGATCATCTCCATCATGCCGCAGGCTGTTTTAGGAGGCGCTGCAGTCATGATGTTCTCCTCGATCGTTGTCAGCGGAATCCAGCTGATCACAAAGGAACATATGACTCCGAGAAATCTGACGATCGTGTCAGTCGCACTCGGTGTCGGATATGGAATGGGAGCGAACACGGCAATTCTTGCGCAGACACCGCAGGCTGTCCAGCTGATCTTCGGCGGTTCCGGAATCGTTCCGGCGGCGCTGGTTGCGATCCTGTTAAACCTGCTGCTTCCGAAGGATGATAAGAACCTGTAGAGGTCAGAGATAAAAAGATAATAGAATGATAAAAAGAAACCGGAGGTGATCCAGGATGAATGTATGTCCAGGATGATCTCCGGTTTTATTTACGCGAACAACGAGCCAAAGTCTGCGCTTGCGCGAGACCCTGGCGACTGTCGCGATAACACGGGGAAAACTCGTGAAGCGTGTTTTCACTTGTTGTGGTACATGAAGAAAAAACATTAGAGACTTCTAAAAATTTTTCAGATATTCCAATTCCTCCGGTGTATCGGCATCTGCAAGCTCCAGCGGAGAGGCAGCCGGGAAATAACGGACATGTTGCGGATATTTTTTCAGGAGTACATTTCCTCCGGAGTTGTCCGGGAGTGTGAGAAGCTCATTGAAATACCGGCGACCAAAGAGGATCGGGTTCCCGGGGGATTTGACCTCTCCATGCTCCATTGATGCGAGCCGGAGAATTTCGCCGCACGAACGATAAGCTTGAGTAGCAAATGTCAATACCATCGCTTCGATCGTTTCGCGCGAAAGAAGCGGCTGGTCCCCGAGTGCAAATATGCATCCGGCGAGATCTGGATTTTTTCCCAACAGCGCGGAGAGACCGAGTTTTACCGTGTGGTTCCGGTACGGCATCGTGTGGAGCAGGACCGGAATCTCGCGCTCCCGGCAGAGAGACTCGACCTCCGGAGATCTCGTCACGACGATCCGTGCCGCGAAGAGCGGTCCGTCTGTGGCGGACAGGATCCGGGTAATCAGCGGTTTTCCGTTAAAATCAGCCATCAGTTTGTTGGACCCGAATCGTTTTCCAAGCCCCGATGCCATGATCACACAGCCGACGGGGAGAACCGGATGGTCAAGGTCATAGACATAGACATCGTCTCTGGCACGCAGGGCGTCGAGGAACGGCGTGGACTGGCTGCGGAGAACAGCGATCACCCGCTTTGTATCGAACAGGTGGAAAATGGCATCACAGAATTCCGGGCAGGAGCTTTCAAGGTAGCCGAGTTCGTCGATGACGGCGAAAGCGGCGGGAGAGTCGATCGCCCGTTTTATGGAAGCAAGACCGCCGCCGAGAAAACCGTTGAGATCCGGAACCATCTGATTGCCGGAAGAAGCGGATGAAGCCGCCGATTTCCCGGAATCAGAATCTGCTGGAAAGGCATGGAAAGAGAACTTTGGACGGTAAATTCCGATCCGCGAGGTTTCTCCGGTCAGATTGTCAGTCAGCTCAACGCGATCCTGTTTGAAAGCATGTGTTGTAAAGCCGGGAAACATCTGCAGGCGGGATTCGGCTTGACCAGGCAAAAACGGAATGTCTGAGATATGTCTTCGCAATCCGTGAAACACCGGCAGGCAGGATCCGGGCAGAGAGGAGTCGGCGGAGACAGGATTCCGGAGACTTTCAGATATTTCACTGGAAATCGTATCAGCCGGAAAATCCGGCAATGTCAGAATTTCCCCCAGCAGTGTGCTCTTCCCACTTCTGCGGCTTCCGGTGATGATCAGATGCCGCTTTTTGACCGGAACCGGATCGCTATCAGTTCCCAGGGAATTCTCTTGCGCCGTCTGCGCCGCTGTTGTTTCGGCTATATTTAGAAAAGATCTGAGTATAGAGCTCGCGGCTGCTCTGAATGCAGGCGTTCCGCCAGGTTTCATAATCATGTAAAAACTCCTTTGCTTCCGGTGTCAGGACACTCCCGCCGCCGCCTTTTCCGCCGATCGTTCTGGCGGTCAGTGAAAAACCAAGATTCTTTTCCGCACGCTTCATGAGATGGAGCGCTTTTGTGTATGCCATCCCCATCGAGAGGGCTGCCGCCCGCAGCGAACCGGTCTCCTCGATCAGGTGGAGCAGGCGGCAGGGACCTTCACCGAAGAAGCGGAGATTGTCGTTGTCACATAGAAAGACGCGGATGTCAGATTTCATGAAAAGATCACCTTCTTTCGGGTACATCAGTGGTATGGTGCGCAGGGATCATGAGGAAAATCCAGAGGTTTCCTATGAACAGGATCATGAGCCGGTTTTATGGAAAATACAACCAGGATCACGGGGCTATAGCTATAAAACCGGCAGGAGAACGAGTCGATTCCCTGCGCATTTTGATGGATCAGGAAGCGGAACCAGACGCACCTCCCCGTAGATCTCAGAAAAAGCCTGCTCCATGACGGAGACAGGATCCGTCTTCGGATGCAGCGTGTGGATCAGCGTGCCGTCCTTTAGGAGCAGCAGGATATCACAGTATGCGAGTGCGAGTGTCGGATCGTGGAGACAGAGAATTGCAGTTTTTTCTGTGAGAATTTTTCCGGTTGAGTAAGATAGCCCATCTGGTTCATCGGCGCTACATGCCAATGATGTGCATTCACGCAAAGAGTGAGATTGTTGCAAACAATCGGGCCCAGTGTGAGAATGTGTCGAGACAGGTTCTTTTTTATAGGGAAAAAAGGCAGGGGAAGCAGATCTACCGCCCTGTGCCGCCTGTACGATATCTGCGATCAGCCCCATCATCCAGTACTTATTCCCAAGGTCCAGCGAACTGTCCGGCTCATCAAAGAGCAGGAGCGAAGTATCTTCAATGAGTGTTCTCGCCAGGATCACGAGCTGCTGTTCCCCACCGCTGAGTGTTAAGTAATCCCGATTCGCAAAATCGTCCATTCCGACGGAAGCGAGCGCCTGGAGGGCTGCCTCCCGCATCTTGGCAGACGGCTGTTCGAAGAGTTTCAACCGGGAGTAAAATCCCATGAGCACGACATCCAGCGCACTCATGGAAATGGAGATCCCGCTCTGCTGCGGAATATAACTTACGAGTCCTGCGAGAGCTTTTGGAGAGAGAGCTGTGAGGTCCTGCCCGTTCAGGAGAACATGGCCGCTGTGGGAAAGCTCTCCGCATATGGCCCGCAAAAGGGTAGTCTTTCCGCTCCCGTTCGGTCCGAGAAGCGCGATCATATGCCCGGGATTTTCAACCGAAAGGGAAAGATGGTTTAGGATCTGATGACCGCCCAGAGAGACGGAGAGGTCCTGAATGGAAACATGTTCAGACATAATGATCAGCGCCTCCTTTCCGAGAGGATCAGATAGATCAAAAACGGCGCTCCGAGGAGCGAAGTAAAGATACTGACAGGAAGCTCCACTGCGGCGAGTGATTTTGCAAGAATATCCGCGGTCAGGAGCAGGAAACTCCCGATGAGACCGCTGAGAAAGCATGCGGACTTCCGGTTATGCCCGGTCAGGAGTCTTGCCGTGTGCGGAGCGAGAAGACCGACGAAGCTGATGAGTCCGGTCACACTGACAGCGGCTGCGACGGTGAGTGTGGCGAGAAAAAGAACGAAAAAACGTGTTTTCCGGACAGATACGCCGAGCATGCGGGCCTCATCCTCACGGACCGAGAGTGCCAGAAGATGGCGGTGGAGCAGGAAGACCAGCGCGGAGGAGATCAGGATGATCACGACCGGAAACGGGATTTTCGATGCGGTGACGCCGGAGAGACTTCCCATGATCCAGTATTCGATCGAGGCGAGCTGTTTTTCCGGATCTGCCATGAGCTTTAAGAGCATGAGAACGGTCTGCGCGAGAGCATGGACCGCGATCCCCGCGAGAACGATGGAAGAATGGTCCCGGACCGGGGAGAGAGCGGTGAGCCCGAGGGAAAGGCAGACGGCGAGAAGAGCACCGAAAAATGCGAAGAGCGTTGTGGACGGCGCGGCGGCGGAGACGAACAGGATCGCGAAAGCCGCACCGGCACTGGCTCCGGAGGAGACACCGATGATGTCGGGGGATGCCAGCGGATTCCGGAAGACCGTCTGGTAGACGAATCCTGCGATCCCGAGTCCAAAACCGCCGACGAGTCCCATGACAGCGCGCGGCAGGCGGAGAACCGTGAAGGTACGGAGCGCCATCGGATCCCCGGCGGCCAGGTCAGATAATGTGATCGGATATTTTCCGGTACTCAGGGCAGAAACAAAGGCGATGACCACAAAAGTCATCGCCAGTGTTAAGATTGCCATGGTTCGGTTTGAGTTAGTTTGCACTTTCCGGAGTGAATCCATAGAATGTTTCATAGAAATTCTTCTCTGCTGTCTTGAAATCGTCTTCAGTTACAACGTCCGGGTGAAGAATGGAAGCGACGTAGTAGCTTCCTAAAAAGCTTGCCGGAACCGGGGAATCGAGTGCCTCGATGTCGCTCGGGATCTGGTAAACATGTCCTTCTTTTATGGCTGTGCAGTCAGCAAGAGCGGAATCGTTCAGAACGGAGTCCACATCGTAGTCTGCATCAGCTGCGAGAATGATGTAATCCGGGTTCCAGGAAAGGATCTGCTCGTAGGAAGTATCAGCCCAGTAGGTATCTGTGATCTCAGAAGCTGCATTGACGCCGCCTGCATGCTCGATCAGAGTGGACTGGTACATTTCCGGACCAGCAGTCTGTAACAGAGCGCTGTTTCCTGCAAGATATACGGACGGAGTTTCTTTTCCCTCGAGAGACTGGACAAGCTCTGCAGTGGTATCAGAGATCCAGTATTCGAGTGTCTGTCCTTTTTCTACTACGTTTGCTGCGGTGGAGATCATGTCGATCGTCTCCATCAGCTTTGCGTCATCCTCCGGATTGACAGCGATCACGGTGAGACCGAGCTCTTCCATTGCCGGGATGGAATCCTTTAATTTCACAGGAACAATTACAAGATCCGGCTTTAATGCTGCGCAGCCTTCCAGATCGAACTCTTTTGCGGTTCCGACGGACGGAAGACTTGTGAGCTCCGGAGCGCTGAGTTTATAGATATTTCTTTTGTCCGCTTTTGCCTCGACGCCGACTAACTTGTCGTCAAGACCAAGCGCGATCATCAGGCTTGTGGAGATATAGTAGCCGCTGACAAAGGATTCTGGCTGCTTCTCGATCGTAACCTCACGGCCGAGATGGTCGGTGATGGTAACCGGATAGGTGACTTCCATGTCGGAGACAGCGGCCTCGGAAGTCTCAGAAGCGGATTCAGAAGCTGCTTCGGTGGATTCTGTGGTCGTCTCAGCGGCAGCAGTTGTTGTTGATGCGGTGTTGCTTCCACATGCAGTTACGCTCACAGATAATGCGAGAGCTAAGAGCAGAGCGGAGAGCTGTTTGAAATTTTTTTTCATAATCTTTTGTCCTCTTTCGATCTTTTTTTGCTGGAATATCGTTGTATTTTTCCGACTATAACGGAATTATAGCAGAAAGTATGTTAAAATAAAAGTAATTTTTGAAGAACGCTTCAGAATACAGGGATCCGGACTTTTTTGAGAGCAGGAAAAGGCGGGAACAACTGCATATTCTGAAGGATCATGAGGAGCAATGGTATGAGAGTCATCAGGGAATATAAAAAAGCGGAAAGCCTGGAAGAGGCGTGGCAGTTAAACCAGAAAAAGAGCAACCGGGTCCTGGGCGGCATGGTCTGGCTGAAGATGGGAAAGATGCAGATTGGTACGGCGATCGACCTGTCCGGACTCGGACTTGACACGATCGAGGAGACGGAGGACGAGTTCCGGATCGGCTGCATGGTCACATTGAGAGATCTGGAACTTGATTCGGGACTTAACGGGTATACGGACGGCGCTGTGCGGGAGTCGGTGCGTCACATCGTCGGCGTCCAGTTCCGGAATCTCGCGACGGTCGGAGGAAGTATTTACGGAAGATACGGATTTTCCGACGTGCTGACGATGTTTCTGGCGATGGACAGCTATGTGGAGCTTTACAAAGGCGGGATCATTCCGTTGAGAGAGTACGCAAAAATGCCGTATGACCGGGACATCCTGGTCCGGCTGATCGTAAAAAAAGAAGCGGCATCGTTTGATTACCAGTCCGTCCGCAACACGCAGACCGATTTTCCGGTCCTCACCTGTGCCGCGGCAAAGACAGAAGCCGGATACCGGTTCGCGATCGGGGCAAGACCGGGAAAAGCGGTTCTCTTTGCGCTGTCCAATGAGGATATGAAGGACAAAAATGTGGAAAACATCGCGGAGTATGCTGCCAAGTGTGTAAAAGAACAGATCGTGACCGGCTCCAACACGAGAGGAAGCGCGGAGTACCGGAACCATCTGGCCGGGGTGCTGGTGAGACGGGCGGTATGTAAGTTTGGGGAATAAGAACAGACGGATGAAGAACGGTTTGAAAGAAGAAAGCTTTGTCTGACTGAAAGAAACTCAGTCCGTTATGGAGCATAAAGAAACTGGAAACAGATAAAAACGAGGAATCATACATGAACATCACGATAACATTAAATGAAAAAAAGATCTCGGAGGAGATCGACGCAGACCTTCTTCTGATCGATTTTGTGCGGAATCACGGCTGTTACAGTGTAAAGCGCGGATGTGAGACGTCGAACTGCGGGCTCTGCACGGTATTTTTAGATGAAAAGCCGGTGCTTTCCTGCTCCGTTCTTGCGGCGCGGGCAGACGGAAGAAGTGTGACGACGCTGGAAGGACTTCAGGACGAAGCGAAGGAATTCGGCGCTTTTATCGCGGATCAGGGCGCCGAGCAGTGCGGATTCTGCAATCCTGGCTTCATTATGAACGCGCTGGCACTGTTCCGGGAAAACGAATATCCGGATACGGAGGAAATCAAGGAATATCTGGCGGGCAACTTATGCCGCTGCTCCGGCTACGAGGGACAGCTTCGCGGTATCCAGGCATTTCTCGCATGGAAGAAAGAAAAGAACGGGTGACGGTCCGGTGAGGCGCGCGTGTGACGGTCGGACCGTGACAACACGCAGAACAAATGATGTGAGACTGTTACAAATACAGAAAGAGGACGAAAGTTATGAAATATGTAAATAAACCTGTCCGGAAAAAGGACGCGATGCAGCTTGTGACCGGACAGCCTGTATACATGGACGATATCGCTCCGAAGGACTGCCTGATCGTAAAACTCCTGCGCTCCCCGCATGCGAACGCGATCGTGACTTCCTTGAATAAGACGGCTGCGATGAAAGTGGACGGGATCGAGGCGATCTATACCTGGGAAGATATCCCGCAGGACGCGAAGCGGTACACGCAGGCAGGACAGACATATCCGGAGATGAGTCCGTATGACAGACTCTTGCTTGACCGGCATGTCCGCTACGTCGGGGATGTGGTCGCGATCGTTGCCGGTCGCGATGAAAAATGTGTGGACCGGGCATTAAAGCTCATTAAAGTCCAGTACGAGGTCCTGGAACCGCTCCTTGATTTCAGGAAGGCGAAGGACAACAGGATCCTGGTGCATCCGGAGGACAACTGGGAGAGTCTTGTTCCGGTCGGGGCGGACAATAAGAGAAATCTGTGCGCCCATGACGAATCGGGAGAGGGAGATATCGAGAAAGTATTGAGGGAGAGCGATGTTGTGATCGACCATGTCTATCACACGAAGGCATGTCAGCAGACGATGATGGAGACATTCCGGACGTTCTGTACGATCGACGCTTACGGACGCCTCAACGTGGTCAGCTCCACCCAGATCGTATTCCACTGCCGCCGGATCATCGCCAATGCGCTCCATATCCCGAAGTCCATGATCCGCGTCAGCAAGCCGAGGATCGGAGGCGGATTCGGTGCGAAGCAGACATCGATCAGCGAGGTTTATCCGGCTTATGTGACCTGGATGACAAAGAAACCGTCAAAGATCATCTTTACCCGCGAGGAGAGCATGACCGCCTCTACACCGCGCCATGAGATGGAAGTCCATGTGCGTCTCGGTGCAAGTAAGGACGGGATCGTCAACGGCATCGACATGTACACGCTGTCCAACACGGGCGCTTACGGGGAACATGGTCCCACAACGGTCGGACTTTCCGGGCATAAATCCATCCCGCTCTACGGGAAGGCGAAGGCATTCCGGTTTGTGAGTGATGTTGTATACACGAACGTGATGTCTGCCGGGGCGTACCGTGGATATGGGGCGACACAGGGACTGTTCGCGGTGGAGTCCGCGGTGAACGAACTTGCCGCGAAGCTTCACATGGATCCGTTTGAGATCCGCGAGAAGAACATCATCAAAGAGGGCGACGTGATGCCGGCCTATTACGGTCAGGTCAATACGAGCTGTGCGCTTGATCGCTGTCTTGCGCGTGTGAAAGAGATGATCCACTGGGACGAAAAATATCCGGTCCGCGATATGGGCAACGGAAAGGTCCGCGCGGTCGGCATGGGAATGGCGATGCAGGGATCCGGTATTTCGTCCGTCGATGTGGGAAGTGCCACGATCAAGGTGAACGACGACGGATTCTACACGCTGTCGATCGGTGCAGCCGATATGGGAACCGGCTGTGATACGATCCTGGCGCAGATCGCGGCGGAGGTTCTCGAGTGCTCTGTCGATGAGATCACGGTGTTCGGCGCGGACACGGATACTTCGCCGTATGATTCCGGTTCCTACGCGTCCAGTACGACGTATGTCACGGGAAAGGCGGTCGAAAAGTGTGCACTGCAGGTTCGGGAACAGATCTGCAAACTCGGTGCACAGATGATGAACTGCCCGGAGAATGAGGTCGTGTTTGACGGGAAGGTTGTACGGAGAGAGAAAAAGAGAGAAGCAGGCAGCAATGTTCCGGGCAGGAGTGAAGAAACAGACATAAAAACTGGTGCTGAGCTGGCTGCAAAAGACGGTGCTGGTAGTCCGGAAAATAGCGGATCCGCGGAATCCTCAGAAACTTCGCAGGTTTCCCTTGCAGATATCGCCACCGCCTCCATGTGCGGAAACGGGATCGCTCTCGAGGCGACCGTGACGAACAGCTCCCCGATCTCTCCGCCGCCGTTTATGGTCGGAGCCGCGGAGGTCGAGGTGGACCTTGAGACAGGTGAGACGAAGATCATCGATTATGCCGCCGCCGTCGACTGCGGAACGCCGGTGAACCCGAATCTTGCGAGAGTCCAGGCGGAAGGCGGGATCCTGCAGGGGATCGGAATGGCGCTCACGGAAAATATTACCTACAATAAACTTGGAAAGCTCGCGGAAAATTCCCTGATGCAGTATAAGATCCCGACCCGCGTGGATATCGGAAAGATCCAGGTCGATTTTGAGTCGAGCTATGAGAATGAGGGACCGTTCGGCGCAAAATCGATCGGTGAAGTCGTGATCAACACCCCGCTCCCGGCAGTGGCGGACGCGATCTACAATGCAACAGGGACAAGATTTTATGAGCTGCCGATCACGCCGGAGAAGATCGCGATGGCAGTGCTGGAATCGAAATGATTGACGGAATTCGGACAATAGAATGCGATATGACCATATGTTATAAACAAACTGTAACGATGAAGATCAACCGGGGCGAGAACATGAAAGAGCAGGTTTCGTGACAACAGAATAGGCGCGTCATCGGATTGCTCCGGGCAGAGAGAAAGCAGGGGCAGAGTATGACGAAGAAAATATGGGATTTCAGAAACTTCAGAGAACGAAAGAAAAAAGATCAGGGCGGATATTCCCTGGTGGAACTGATGGTAGTCATCGTCATCATGGTGATCCTTGCATCTGTGAGCATCGGAGTCTACAATGGATATGTGGAGCGCGCGAAGAACGCGGTAGCTTATGAAAAGGGACACCGGATCGCGGAGGCACTGAAGATCTGCGAGGCGGAGTACGGTCTTTCCGGAACAATCAGCCTGGATCGCCTGTCAGCGATTTCGGGAGATCTGATGAAGAAACCGAATGATCCGGACAGTCTCCTCTACGAATATGTGGGAGAGGACACGGATGACTGTACGGATTTTACGGTTTCCTTAAAGAAGATCGACACTGCATCGGTGGAGATCCAGGGATTCACTTACACAGCGGACACCTACGAGATCACATGGACGGAGGACGACGGTGTGGAAGTGACGATGAAATAACAGGGCTGATCATCCCGCATGTTTCCAGAAAATGGAATATCAGGCTGACGGCCAGGAGATCAGCACATCCGCCGGGACTTAAGTGCATGGCGATGTACTGTTCGTCCAGTGAAGACAATATTTCTTTGAATGAATCATTCGTGACAGCAGAGAGCAGGTGTTTTGCCTGCTCTTTGCTTTTTTTTGCGAGCTCCGGACCGCCGCGGTGCACCATGTTGGTGTCATCGACCTCCGAGATCAGGGTGAGGAGTGCCATGGCGGCCGCATCGTTTAAGGAAAAACAGGCGGCAAGCCATTTTTTGAGTGCCGGAAGTCCGATCCGGACAGCGGAAGGAAAACCAGCAGCAGCCTCTCCTCTGGCTCCCTGGATTCCGTAGGCGGAGAAGATTCGCTCGCCGTTCGACAAGGCGGATGGTTCAGCTTGTGGGGGATGATTTTTGGTGTCCATCGGCATAGAACCCCGGCTATCCTGCGAGTTCACATCAATGGAAGAAGCGTGGGACAGCTTGTTCTGATGATTGAAAAGTTTTGCCAGATCACCGAGGGAACAGCTTCCAAGCTTCCTGCATTCGCTGAGAACTTCCTCGGCCGGAAGCGGCAGACTCTTTCCTGCATGGACTTTTCCCAGCGCCCCGCAGAGGATCGCAGAGGCGAAGACAAGACCTTTGTGGGTGTTGATCCCGTGCGTGGCGGAGAACATGGCGGTCTCCGCGCGCTGCCCGGCATAGCGGAGCCGCTCAAAGATCTGTTCGTCCGCCTCGTCTGCATGGTCCCACCCGAGACAGAAAAATTCCCGGAACCATGGGATCAGGGAAGCGCTGCTGTCCAGAAATGTAAAAAAGTCCATATCCGAATGCGAACCGGAATTATTCCGGTCTACAAGTCCCGGCTTCGGGGTTGTTGAGACCTCGTAGAGCAGCCCGCGGACCGCCGCGGAGGCGGCAAGGTCTGCCGAGCGGTCCCTGAAATGATCGTTAAAGAGTTTTGCCGTCTGCCACTGGATGAGTTCCATGGAATGGCGTTTTTGGGCCAGGCAGGTATTCGCATCCCTTCCGCACACCAGACAGGTGCGGGGAAGGAGATGAAGATCCTGCCGCTTTACGGAAACTCCGTCCAGTCCGCATACATCGAGATTGAAGAGACGGCCGAGCGGATGACTCTCCTCGATGGAGACGAGAAACTGTTTGACCGGGATTTCCGGGGAATCCAGGAGAAAAAAGGCGTGATCGCCGGTTGGCTCTTCACAGATCTTTGTATTTTTTATGGAGAAGCGGCCGAGTTTTTCCTGCAATTCCCGGAGTTCCTCGCGAAACGCGGCACGGGCGAAAGGAAACACTTTCACCGCTCCGGCAATATTTAAGGAAAATTCCACAAGGCAGGAGCCGTCTCCTGCGGAGAGCAGCTCCCACTTTTTCAGTATACGCCGGTCTCTTGCGGCGCGGAGTTCTTCGGAAGTCACCGGAGTGCCGGTGATCACGTCGGTCAGGTTCATGGATACCTCCCATGTTGTAAAAGAAGTAACTGTTCAGTAGGTCTGAAGGCAAAAATCCCGTCTGCACAGCCGATTTGAAACGGATTCCTGCCTTAGTGTGTACTTTCAGCAGAAAACTTTTCTTTCAGATACTTCGCAGTACATTCCGGCACCAGGGAAAGTACTTCATCCGTTACGCCATGCTCGGCGAGGAGCTTGCGGACGCGGGAAGCGCTGATAACTTCCGGTTTTCCGTCCGGGCCTTCGGTGGTGATCCGGTCGATCTTTATGAAGGAGATCCCATAGCGGGGCAGGATCCGGATCATGGCTTCGTTATAATTTCTCGTCACCGGATCGAACGGTTCTTCCCCTGCAAAGCGCTTTTTAATATGAAGAAGCGGTGCGATCCGGGAGGCGAACAGGGTGATATCGAGCTCACTCTGGATCTTTGCGGCGTCTTCGCCTTCCTTTAAGAAATAGGTCGGGAAGGTCGCATTGGAGATCATATATGGGCCGGACGGATGAACGATGACGTTCGCAAGGTGGTCGGTTCCTTCGCGGACAAGGCGCAGGCGGTCCGCAAACGGGAACTGGGAGCGGTTTTCCTCGACCACAAAGATGTGGAGCAGGTCGCAGGCTCTGGCCGCGTAGGTGATCAGTGCAAGATGGCCTTTTGTGAACGGATTGCAGTTCATGACGATGCAGCCGATGTTGTCGGAATCTTCGGTTCCGGCAAGAAACTTTTTATAGAAATTGTCGAGTCCATTTTTCTTGTTTTCCAGCATCAGAACGGACTCTGTCTCCGCTAACGGATAGAATCCGCAGGAGGTAAAGAGTACCTTATTTTTCGGCCGGGTGATGACAAAAAGATCGTAATGACCGGCGGCAAAGCGGTTTTCCACAAGACGGGAGACGAGACTTCCGAGCGCATTCTGCCCGCGCAGACTTTCATCGACCGCAAAACATTTCAAAAGATTCCCGGCACAGCATCCGCAGCCGGTCAGATTCTCATCGGCATCGAACACGCCGAATGCCGCCTCGATATCATCCTCATAATTTAAATGATGCTTTGCGAGAAAATCGGTCAGCATCTGTTTATCGTGAGCGAATCCAAGGGATAATTCATGAATACTTAAATCTGTCATAACGAAAACACCTCCAAAAATATTCAAGCCAAGCGCATGTTGCCATAACAGTTCTGCGGAGGCTGCTCAGGAAAGGTCCGCAGAAGGAAAGTGCTGTGGTAGCGGAAAGATGATCTTTCCGTGTACCTATAGTATAGTGGAAATGGGACAGGTTTTCCAGAGAAAAGGAGAGAAATTTGCCTGTAGCAATAAAATGTGGTACGATAATGAAAAATCAAACGAACGATACGAGGAACATAAGACATGCATATCTATTTTGCCCCGCTTGAGGGGATTACAACCTATCCATACAGAAACCTGCACCACAAATATTTTGGCGGTGTGGAGAAATATTTTACTCCGTTTCTGGCGCCGGGACCGGAACAGGGGATGAGCGTGAAGGAGATGAGGGATGTATTGCCGGAAAACAATGCCGGGATACCGGTCGTTCCGCAGATCCTGACAAACAGGGCTGGGGATTTTCTTCTTGCATCGAAGAAACTCTCAGAGATGGGATACCGGGAGATCAACCTGAATCTCGGATGTCCGTCCGGAACGGTCACGGCAAAGAAGAAAGGTTCCGGATTTCTTCTCTACCCGGATGATCTGGACCGCTTTTTTGATGAGGTGTTTTCGGATGCTGCAGTGCGGAATGGTGAATTCCTCGTTTCGGTAAAGACACGGATCGGGAAGAATGAGGTGGAAGAGTGGCCGGAACTCATGCAGGTTTATAACCGCTACCCGATCCATGAACTGACGGTCCATCCCCGGATCCAGAAGGAATTTTATAAAGGAACCCCGCATCTCGATGTGTTTGCGGACATTTTGAAGGAGAGCAGGAATCCGGTCGTGTATAACGGGGATCTGTTTACCGTGGAGAAGGTAAAAGAATTTCGGGAAAAGTTTCCAACAGTCGGGACGGTCATGATCGGGCGTGGACTGATCCGGAATCCGGCGTTGGCGGAGATGATCTTGCAGGAAGAGACGGAAGCTTGTACGGATCGTCTTGAAAACGGAGTTAGGATTTTTGAAGCAGATGGGCAGTTACAGACTCAAGGGAATAGAAACAAAGGGGACATCCTGCCGAGGATCCGCGAGTTCCATGACGCCCTCTTTGAACACTACCGCGAGACCATGTCCGGCGACCGGAATCTTCTGTTCCGGATGAAAGATCTCTGGAGCTACATGCTGGCAGAAGTGCCGGACAGCGAAAAACTCGCCAAAAAGATCCGTAAATCGCAGCATGTGCCGGAATATCTGGCGGCGGTGGAGGAAGTATTTGCAAGATGGGATGCAAACAGATAGTCGGAAAGGAGGCCACTATGCAGTTACTGATCAAACAAAGAGTCTTCTCATGGACCGATACCTATGACGTCTATGATGAACATGAGAACCCAAAGTATTTCGTAAAAGCGGAATTTTTTGCGCTGGGGCATCAGATCCACGTGTATGATAAGAGTGGAAAGGAAGTTGGCATGGTGAAACAGCGGCTGTTTGCGGTTTTGCCGTGTTTTGATATCGAAATCGGAGGAAAAGAGGCCGGAAGTGTTCAGAAAGAATTTTCCTTTTTCAAGCCGCGCTATGAGCTGGATTACAACGGATGGCGGTGTGAGGGAGACTTTCTGGCGTGGGAATATGATGTCTATGAGGCGTGCTGTGTGGCGGTCCATATTTCAAAAAAGCCGTTTCAATGGGGCGATACCTATGTGATCGACATCGTGGATCCTAAGGATGAGGTCATGGCGCTCATGCTGGCGATCGCGATCGATGCGGCGAACTGTACGAAATAGATGAGATCATGTCATTCAGCACAAAAATACGAAGAGAGCAGCAGGAGGAATAAGATGGATACAGAAAAACAGCCAAAAGAAACATTCGTAGAACAGATGGAGCGCGTAAACCGCACCAATCCATTCATGATCCACAACAACATCCGCGCAGTCGCTTTGTCCGAGGACGCAGCCGAAGTGTGTGCGGAGGTTACGGAGGATTCCTTAAATGCCATGCAGACAGTCCACGGCGGACTGATGTTTGTGATGGCGGAGATCGCAGCAGGACTTGTGACGAGGAATGACGGAAGAAAATACGTGACACTGGACAGTTCGTTCCGGTTCCTCCGCGGCAGCAGCGCGAAGAAGCTCCGCGGAGTCGCAAAGATCACGAAGCGAGGAAAAACCGTCTGCTTCACAAAATCCCAGGTGATGGAGTCGGAAACCGGGAAGGTGCTGGCAGAGGGAGAGTTTACGTTTTATTGTATGGGAGAGTAAGACAGAAGCAAGAGAAAGATGTGACTGTGATATGTCTTCCGGGAGAACGGATGTGATTCCATCATCTCCCTCGGCGGCGGTTCCTCCCACGACTGTGCGAAGGCGATCGGCCTGGTTGCCTCAAACGGAGGAAACATCAGAGACTACGAAGGTGTCGACCGCTCCAGCAATCCGTTATGCCCGATGATCGCAGTCAACACAACAGCCGGAACTGCTTCTGAGATCACCCGTTTCTGTATCATCACTGATACAAGCCGGCATGTAAAGATGGCGATCGTTGACTGGCGCGTGACTCCGCAGATCGCGATCAACGACCCGAACCTTATGGTGGGAATGCCGCCGGCCCTGACAGCAGCAACCGGAATGGATGCCCTGACCCATGCGATCGAGGCGTATGTCTCCACAAATGCAAACCCGCTGACCGATGCGGCAGCACTGATGTCGATCACGATGATCACCCAGTATCTCCCGAAGGCAGTTGCAAACGGAGTTTACATGAAGGCCCGCGACAAGATGGCTTACGGACAGTATCTCGCAGGTATCGCATTCAATAACGCATCCCTCGGATATGTCCATGCGATGGCACATCAGCTCGGCGGTATGTACAATCTCCCGCACGGTGTCTGCAACGCGATCCTTCTCCCGCATGTGGAAGAGTTCAACCTGATCGGCAATGCGAACCGCTTCCGCGACATCGCAAAGGCCATGGGCGAGATTACGGAAAATAAGCTCTTGCAGGCAAGCTTGCATCGGATTTCCGACTTTTGACCCTGCTATCTTAAAATGCAGATAGAATATGAAATAATTACTGTGAATCATCAGCAGTATTTCGGCTGCTTCTCGCCTCCTCAAGATAATTATAAAGCGTGTATTTTGAAACCTTCAGCGTCTCACAGAGGAGTACGCTCGTCTTGGAGATCTTGAAGACACCTTTCTGGTCGAGATAATCCAGGGCGCGGATCTTTTCTTCTTTGTTCATGAGTCCCATCGGCTTTCCGACGAGGAGTTCTGCCTGATTCATATAATACTGAAGGATATCGTCCACATTCTTGGTCGCAAGCGCGTCTTTGTCGCTCATCGGTGCATGGTGGGTCATCGGATACTGGACGAACGCATGGAGCGCACGCTGGGCATTTAAAAAGTCGGAGACATCGAGATTTACGCAGACAGCTCCGATGATCTTGCCGTTCTCATCCGGGATCAGGGTCGTGAAGGATTTGTAAAACTGATCTTTCTGACCGTTTGAGAAAGTCTGGAGACTGTCCTTCAGAGGTTCGATATCTTTTCCGAACTGCGTGATCATTCCCCCTTTCGGAGAACCGCCGACATCGCGTCCGCTGAGCGTGGCATTCAGGGCATAGACGATCGTGTGATCGTAACCTTTCCGGTAGTCGTGGATCAGGATCTCGCTGTTTTCACCGAGAAATTTCTGGAGCCCTTCGAGAAAACGGATCAGAAAGTCGAAATCAAGATACTGGGAAATTTCCATAAATGTGTACCTCCATGGAGACAGATACCGGATCAGGCATTCCCCCCGAAATACACTGCCGGAATATTACGTGAAAATATTAACAAAGCAGAGGCGAACAAACCTCTGAAACTCTTAACTGATCTCAGAATACCATATAACAAACTGTTTGTCAATTATATAACATTTTTTCACACAAAAAGTTTGAAATAATGATTGACATTCTATGAAGTATGGCCTATAATAAAAACACAAAAACAAAAAGAAAGATAAACAAACTAATTTTTAGTTATTGTACCCATCCTTTTCCGGACCCGGGATCCACTCACAGGGATCCCGAGCCCACCCACTTGGACAACGACGTCCGGCTTTTGGAAGCTGTAAAGTTGTCTGGTTGAATTTGCAGATTCCCCCACTTTGATAGATTCACATCGTGGTGGATGTGATAAAGACCGGTTTTTCTGCGGAATGGATGCCCGCAGGAGAAATGGAAGGCCGAAGGGCCCGCTGCCTCGCCACAGCGAAAAAATCCGCATTTCCGGCCGTGATCCCCATAAGGGAAAAGATGATACATATTGAGCGCAGAACCCCTGAGGCAGACGATCCCCAATATCGCTGTTTCAGGGGTTCTGTCTGTTTGGGAGTGTCATGTGTATTTCTCTTTGGGAGAGGAAAGGAAAACGATCACGCGCATATATTTATAAAATGAGATGGGAAAACAGGTAGGCAGGAGGTATCAATGAAATTCAGACAGAAAATCGTTCTGTTTCTGGTGATCGTAGCTGTGGATCTGATCCTGTGCGGCGTGACCTTGCGGATGTGGAAAGGAGAAGGTGGGGAAAAGGATTTTAAGGGAGACGTGTATCATGAAAGAAATAAAGAGGAAAATGAGTCAGAGGAGCAGGAAGATCGAAAAGACAGGAACGTCATGTCGAGGGAATCGGACATGGTACGGGAGAAGGAGACCGATATGAGAAAATACGTGGCGCTCACATTCGATGATGGTCCGAATTCCAGATACACAAAGCCGCTCCTGGACGGTCTCAGGGAACGCGAGATCCGTGCATCCTTTTTTCTTGTAGGCGAGTGCATTGACGGAAAGGAAGATCTCGTAAAGCAGATGGCGGAGGATGGACATCTGATCGGTGTCCATTGTATGACACATAAGGATCTCACGAAAGAACCGCTTTCGGATGCCAAAAAAGAAATCTGTGAAACCGGGGAGAAGATCCGGGCAGTGACCGGAGTCATGCCGGAGTACGTCCGCCCGCCATACGGAAGCTGGAATGCGAAGCTGGAGGAGGCGGTGGACATGATCCCGGTATTCTGGGATGTCGATTCCATCGACTGGCGTCTGAAGAACACGGAAAAAGTGACCGCAAAAGTCTTAAAAGATACGGAGGACGGGGACATCATCCTGATGCATGATGAGTTCCGGACATCCGTGGAAGCTGCGCTCCGGATCATTGACAACCTTACGGCGAAAGGGTATACTTTTGTTACAGTAGACGAACTGATGGTCGATTAAAACATTCGGGAAAGGCAGTTTTCATGGATTTATTTGATTATATGAGACAAAATACGATGGAGAAGGAATCGCCCCTCGCGTCCAGAATGCGCCCGACGACTCTGGACGAGGTGGTCGGTCAGAAACATATTATCGGAAAGGATAAACTCCTTTACCGTGCGATCAAGGCGGACAAGCTGGGATCGGTGATCTTTTACGGACCGCCCGGAACAGGAAAGACGACGCTCGCAAAGGTGATCGCGCATACGACAAGTGCGCGCTTTGAGCAGATCAACGCCACTGTTGCCGGAAAAAAAGATATGGAAGAGATCGTGAAAAATGCGAAGGATGCGATCGGCATGTACGGACAGAAGACGATCCTTTTCGTGGATGAGATCCATCGCTTTAATAAGTCGCAGCAGGATTATCTCCTGCCATTCGTGGAGGACGGGACGATCACGCTGATCGGAGCGACGACGGAGAATCCATATTTTGAGGTGAACAACGCGCTTCTTTCCAGATCCAGGATCTTCGAGTTAAAACCGCTGGAAAAGCAGGATATCCGGGAACTGGTAATCCGGGCTGTCTATGATACGGAAAAAGGGATGGGAACTTATGGAGCCGATATCACGGATGAGGCGGCGGATTTCCTTGCGGATGTGGCAAACGGGGACGCGAGAGCGGCGTTAAATGCGGTCGAGCTCGGAATTCTCACGACGGACAAGTCGGAGGACGGAAAGATCCATATCACGATCGATGTCGCGGCGGAATGTATCCAGAAACGGGTGGTTCGCTACGATCATGACGGGGATAACCACTACGATACGATCTCTGCATTCATCAAGAGCATGCGTGGATCGGACCCGGATGCGGCGGTCTATTACCTGGCCAGAATGCTGTATGCAGGTGAGGATGTGAAGTTTATTGCCCGCAGGATCATGATCTGCGCTTCCGAGGATGT
Source organism: Clostridium sp. CM74B_53 (assembly GCF_036318045.1). NCBI lineage: Bacteria > Bacillati > Bacillota > Clostridia > Eubacteriales > Clostridiaceae > Clostridium > Clostridium sp. CM74B_53. The sequence goes on from NZ_JAWQDE010000005.1 coordinate 70,463, forward strand.
CGGAAATGCGGATCCGAATGCGCTTGTGGTCGCGGTGAGCGCGGCGCAGGCGGTGGAGCGGATCGGAATGCCGGAGAGCCAGATCATTCTCTCCCAGGCGGCCGCCTATGTCGCGACGGCTCCGAAGAGCAATGCGGCCTATGTGGGGATCCAGAATGCGATGAAGGCTGTAGCGAATATGCGGACGATGCCGGTTCCGGCGCATCTTCAGGATAAGCACTACAAAGGCGCGGAGAAGCTGGGACATGGACTCGGCTATAAATATGCACATGACTATCCGAATCATTATGTCACCCAGCAGTATCTGCCGGACGGGATGGAAGGAATGAAATTCTATGAACCGTCGGAGAATGGGTATGAAAAGAAGATCAGGGAGCATATGGAGTTTATAAAGCGGGAAGCTACTTTTCACGGGTAGGAATTTTCTGAACTGAAAATTCCGTATGATACCGTTGTGGTCGCGGATTTTGCCGATTTGGAATGCGAAGCATCGGCAAAATCCTGTTACAGTGCGCGGGCACTGGAGGACCCGTGTACTGTAACAGAGGGAAGCCGGAGAGATGGAATAAGCAGGATCAGGGAAAGAGGAAATTGTGAAATTTCCTCTTTCCATTTTTTTATGTGTGCGTTATAATGAGATATACTCATCAGAACAGCCTGGGAGGAAAGTATTGGAAACGATACTTGCTTCTTTGCTCCCGGGCAGTTTCGAAAAAGTCCTCCGATATCGCTGAAATGCGGTGATCCGATCGGAGAAAAGTTTCAAATCTAATGGTTCCAAGGCAGCGGATCCGGAGACGGGGAGGCTGTTATGATCTTTTTTTGATTCCCAACGAGATGATAAAACCGGAATAAGGATGAAGGAGTATTATTATGCGTGAAAAATTAGCAACATTACCGCTGACCCAGTTAAAAGAGCTGGCAAAGAGCCAGGGAATCAGGAATATCAGCGGCTTGAGAAAAGCAGAATTGATCGATCGCCTTTGTGAGGCGGCGGAAAGTGCCGGCGGCGCAAAAGTACCGGCAGAAAATAATGAAAATAGAGAGAATACGGCAGCACCGATGCAGGCGGCAGCGCAGAAAGAGAAAGCGCCGGCTGCTGGAAATGTTTCCGGAGGTGCGGGACAGGAGAAAATGGCATCGGAGAGACCGGCGGTCTTCCAGGACCGCACGGGGCGTCCGGAGAAAACCGAGCGTGCGGAACGATATGAGAGAAATGACCGTCAGGAGCGTGGGGAGCGCCAGATGAGAAATGACCGGCAGGGCAGCTACCAGAGCCGTCAGAACAATTACAGAGATCGCCAGAGTAATTACCAGGATCGTCAGAGCAGCTATCAGGACCGCCAGAGCAGCTACCAGGACCGTCAGAATGCTTACCAGGGGCAGTCATCTGCGCAGGATTCCCAGACTCAGGGAAACTATCAGGACCGCCAGACTCAGGGCGGCATGCCGGATGCCCAGGAAATTCAGGAGAGCTCAAGAACCTATCAGACTGGTTACCAGACAAGAAACCAGGGTGCTCAGAGTTATACCGCGGAACCGAAGGCAGATCTTCAGGATCTCGACAGCGGGATCGAGGCAAACGGAATTTTAGAGGTCATGCCGGATGGCTTCGGATTTATCCGCTGTGAGAACTTTCTTCCGGGAGATAACGATGTCTATGTGGCACCTTCCCAGATCCGCCGCTTTAACATGAAGACCGGCGATATCATCCGCGGAAGCCGGAGAGTGAAATCCGCGACAGAGAAATTTGCGGCACTTCTCTATGTAAAGACGATCAACGGCTATCCGACGAGTGTTGTGGAGCACCGCTCGAACTTTGAGGATCTGACCCCGATCTTCCCGAACCAGAGACTGAATCTGGAAGTCAGAGGTGGAAAAAATACGACAGCGATGAGAGTCATGGACCTCCTTGCTCCGATCGGTAAAGGCCAGCGAGGTCTGATCGTATCCCCGCCGAAAGCAGGTAAGACAACCTTATTAAAACAGGTTGCAAAAGCAGTTACGACCAACTATCCGGATATGCATATGATCATTCTTCTGATCGATGAGCGCCCGGAGGAGGTTACAGACATTAAGGAATCCGTTGTAGGACCGAACGTGGAAGTCATCTACTCTACGTTTGACGAGCTCCCGGAGCGCCACAAACGTGTCTCTGAGATGGTCATCGAGCGCGCGAGACGTCTGGTAGAGCATGGGCGTGATGTCATGATCCTCTTAGACAGTATCACAAGACTTGCAAGAGCCTATAACCTGGTTGTTCCGCCGAGCGGACGTACTCTTTCGGGTGGTCTTGATCCGGCGGCACTCCACATGCCGAAGCGTTTCTTCGGAGCAGCGAGAAATATGAGAGAGGGCGGAAGCCTGACGATCCTTGCAACCGCACTTGTCGATACCGGAAGCCGTATGGATGACGTTATCTACGAGGAATTTAAAGGTACCGGCAATATGGAGCTTGTACTCGACCGCAAGCTCTCCGAGAAGCGGATCTTCCCGGCAATCGATATCTTAAAGTCCGGTACACGCCGCGACGATCTCCTGCTCACAAGCGAGGAGGCGGAAGCTGTGGATATCGTCCGCAAGGCGACAAACTCAATGAAAGCGGAGGAGTCCGTGGAGAAGATCCTGGACATGTTCGCACGAACAAGAACGAACAGAGAGTTCGTGGAAATGACAAAGAAAACACGATTCATATAAATGACGGACCGATGATCGGGATCCGTCGGTCATTTTTCAGACCGGGTTCCGGACACAGAGTCTTATTAAGAAAAATCGTAACTGTGAGGGTACTGAACGTTATTTTTCACGGATAGGAATTTTCTGAACTGAAAATTCCGTATGATACCGTTGTGGTCACGGATTTTGCTGATTCGGAATGCGAAGTATCGGCAAAATCCCGTTACAGTGCGTGGGCATGGAGTGCCCGTGTACTGTAACTACTGAACAGTTACGGGGAAGCGTGTAAATACCTGACAGAAAACTGAACTGTCGGGGTAGATAGGAGAACAGAAAGAATGGAAGAAACAGGAAAAAATCCGATCCAGGTCGCAGAGCGCCTGTTCCAGGTGATCGAGTGTCTGGCGGAGAATGGTCCGATGGGGATCATGGATCTGAGCGCGCAGCTCGGATTCCATAAGAGCACGACGCACCGGCTCGTGACTTCCCTCCAGTATATGGGCTATATCCGGCAGGACGAGGAATCCCTGAAATACGCGCTGTCTCTGAAGTTCCTGGAGATCGGAGGCAAGATCCTGGAACAGACGAACATGGCTTCTCTGGTTCATCCGTCACTGAAGAAACTGTCGGAGCAGACCGGAGAGACGGTCCATCTCGTCCGCAGAGAGGGAACGGAGGCCGTGTATATCGATAAAGTGGAATCCAACGTCAGCTCGATCCGGATGGTATCGAGAGTCGGAAGCCGGATCCCCCTGTACTGCTCCGGCGTCGGCAAGGCGCTGCTCGCGGAGCTGCCGGATCCGGAGATCAGAGAGATCTGGAACAGCTCAGAGATCGTGTCCCTGACACCGTACACTGTAACAAAGTTTCAGGATCTCATGGAACGGATCGGGACAGTGCGGAAGGTCGGATATGCGATGGATGATGAGGAGAATGAGGAAGGCGTCCGCTGCATCGCGGTCAGCATTCCGGATTACCATAAAGAACCGGTCTACGCCCTGAGCATCTCCGCACCGGTGAGCCGGATGACGGATGCCCGGATCGCGGAACTTGCCGTGGATGTGCTGGCGTTTAAGAAAGAGCTGGAGAAGACGCTGGGATTCTCGAGAAGCTGAGGAAAGCACAGGAACAGTTATAAAGTAAAAAGAGCGATGAGTTCTGGAATCTGATGTCGGATCCCGGAGTTCATCGCTCTTTTTCGTTACCGTGTGTGGGGATTTTCAGTGTGTGTATTGTAACTGGATTTTACTGATACTTTGTAACTGGTCAGTAGGTCTGCGCACTTGCTGCGCTGACCGTAATAAAACACAGGCCTGAAGGCAAAAATCCCATCGGTGAAGCCGATTTGGAATGGATTTTTGATATTTCCCGATCAGTTTCCGCACTCGATACTGATCGCGTTGAACATGTCGAGGATATCATCTACTTTCGTGTTCGCCTTTTCCTCGCCCTTTTTGTCCATGACCGCATGTCCCTGGTGCATCATCAGGAGACGGTCGCCGTACTCGACGGCAAAGCGGAGATTGTGGGTGACCATGATCGTTGTCAGGTGTTTCTCCGCAACGATCTTTCCTGTGAGTTCCATGATGATGTCGGCGGTCTTCGGGTCGAGGGCTGCAGTGTGCTCATCGAGGATCAGAAATTCGATCGGAGTCATCGTGGACATCAAAAGTGCCATCGCCTGGCGCTGGCCGCCGGAGAGAACGCCGACCTTCACGCCCATCTTATCCTCAAGACCGAGTCCTAAGATCTTTAACTGGTCGCGGTAGAAATCGATGCGGGACTTGTTTGTTCCGGGGAGCAGGTTAAACGGTTTTCCTTTATTATCGGCGAGTGCCATATTCTCCAGGATTGTCATGTTCGGGCAGGTTCCCATTGCCGGGTGCTGGTAAACGCGACCGATGCGGCGCTGGCGCTTGTACTCCGGCATCTTTGTGATATCGACTCCGCCCATCGTGATCGTTCCGGAGTCGACCGGAATGCTGCCGCAGATCAGGTTTAACATGGAAGTCTTTCCGGATCCATTGCTGCCGATTACGGAGACGAACTCGCCGTCGGCGATGCTCAGGTTGAAATCCTTAAAGAGGCACATTTCGTTCACGGTGCCTGCATTGTAATATTTATTGATGTTCTTTAATTCAAGCATGATGTGCCCCCTTTCTCTTCATGGAATCACTGATGATCAGGATCAGAAGAAGGATCGCCGCAGTGATCAGTTTCAGGTCAGTTGCTTTTACGATGCGCATGGAAATGACGAAAGCGACGCATGCCTTGTAGAGGATCGCGCCTGCGATGACCGCGGTGGTCGCTTTTAATTTTCCGAAGCGATGGAACAGCTGGGTTCCGAGGATGACGCTTGCGAGACCGAAGACCATGGTTCCGGTTCCGATGGAGATATCGAAGAAGGCCTGCTTCTGAGCAAGAACTCCTCCGGCGAGAGCTGCGAAGCCGTTCGCGATCGCAAGACCGATGATCTTCACGCGGCCTTTGTCCTCCGCGAGAGAGGTTACGAGAGCGTCATTGTCTCCGGCTGCCCGGAGCAGATATCCGGATCTCGTGTTTAAGTACCAGTCGAGGACGAATTTGCAGATCAGGGCGATCACTGCAAGAATGATCACAACGATGTACGGTCTCACGGATGCCGGCAGGCTGTTTCTCGTCCATTCATTGTCGAAGATCGTATCCTGGGACAGGAACGGGAGATTGGCTTTCATTCCGGCGATCCGAAGATTTACGGAGTAGAGAGCGGTCATGACAATGATACCGGAAAACAGATCGCGGACCTTGCATTTTACATGAATAAAGCCGGTCACGCATCCGGCGAGCACGCCTGCGAAGAAAGAGAGCGGTAATGCCCACACCGGGGAAATGCCTTTCACGATCAGCCCTGCGGTCAGCGCTGCGCCCAGGGGGAATGTTCCATCGACCGAAAGATCCGGAAAGTCCAGGATCTTGTAGGTGATGTATACGCCCAGGGCCATGATCGCGTAGATCAGCCCTTCCTCAAAGATTCCTAATAAGATTGCCATGTTATCCTCCGAAAATCAATAACCTATATTTTATCGCGGTTATTACAGTGGGTGTTCAGCTCTGCTGAACAGTTACTTTTACAGTTACATTCTGGTGCAAAGTCCGGCAAAGCGGATGAAATGCTTTGCCGGACTTCCTGACATTGTGTCTGTTTGAATTATTACTGGGTGATCTCAGTGAATAATTCTTTTGCATTCTTGGAGAGGTCCTCCGGGAATGTGATCCCGAGATCCTCAGCGACTTTGGAGTTTCCGTAGAAAGCTGCTTCCTCGATGACTTCAAAGTTCAGTTCGCTTGCTTTTTTCTCGCCCTTTAAGACTTTGGCAGCCATGCGTCCTGTCTGCTTTCCAAGATCAACATAATCGAGACCCATTGCAGCGAGGCAGCCGATCTTGACCTGTTCGATCTCACTTCCGAATACCGGGATGTTCTTTGCGTTTGCTTTGGAAAGGATCAGCGGAAGAGAAGCAACGACGGTGTTGTCCGTTAAGTTGTTTAAGCAGTCAACCTGTTCTAAGAGGCTGTCAGCTGCCAGTGGGATGTCTGCTGTGGAGGAAACGCCGGACTCAACGATCTCGAAACCGTAATCAGCAGCTTTTTCCTTATACTCTGCGAGTGTGGAAGCGGAGTTTACTTCGCTTGTTGTATACATGATACCGATCTTCTTCGCATCCGGAAGGATCGCGCGGATCATTTCGAGCTGCTGCTCGACCGGAAGCTTGTCACTGGTACCTGTCACTTCGCCAACCGGAGTTCCGTCAGCGTTTGCGAGCTCAGCTGCAACCGGATCCGTAACGGCTGTATAGATGACCGGGATGTCGTTCTTTCTGCCGACGCTGTATGCGCTCTGGGCGCTCGGTGTTGCGATCGCGCAGATGAGATCCACCTTCTGTCCGGCGAAGTTTGTACTGATCTGTGCTGCTAACCCTGGGTCAGCCTGTGCGTTTTCTTCTAATACGGTAAGATTTTTGCCTTCCACGAATCCGTTCTCGGCGAGACCTTCGATGAAACCTTCCCGGCAGTTGTCGAGAGAGCCGTGAACAGCGAACTGGTTGATGCCGATCGTGTAGGAACCGTCTGCGAGAGCGGTATCCGCTGCGTCTGCGGATCCTGCAGTTGTTGCTTCAGCAGTTGTTGTCTCGGCAGCTGTCGTCTCAGCGGCAGTCGTTGTGGAAGCTGTGTTTGAAGAGCAGCCTGCGAGAAGTGCTGCGGTGAATGTTGCTGCGATGATTGCTTTGATCGATTTTTTCATAATTTTGTTCTCCTCTTCTACTTTTTAATTGAGATGATTCGTAACTGCATTCCGGGTCTTTCCAATCCGGTCATGCGGTCCAGTAGTTGTTGGAGGTGTGGAGCGAAGGTGCCGTGGTGTGGGATATCTTGTACAGAGCATGTATTTTTGCTGCCATACATCTGTAGGGAGCTGCCGTGGGCAGGTCCTTTAGGTATAAAAAAAATCCCAAGGATCAGATATCGATTTAAATCTGATCCTTGAGACGAATTTCATATCCGCGGTGCCACTCAATTTGACCTTTCGGTCCGCTTTTTTCGTATACCAACATATACGCCGCTCTCTTAACGACTGCGGTAGCCGTCAGTCCATACTAAAATTCAGGACTGCCCTCGAAAGTCCATTCCATTTCCAGTGCAATACTGCAATCCCACCGCCTGCAGCTCTCTGTGAAAACACGATCGAAAATGTACTCCTCTTTCTCAACGGTTTTTCTTGTTTGGTTATGGGTATCATAGTACGGAAAGGATTGTTTGTCAAGAAGAACAATAAAAAAAGTTTGGAAACCTGCAAACTCCGCCAGCCAGAAAGAAAAATGGTAATTTCTAAAAAAAATATAACATTTCAGAAACTTCCATAAATTCCATTGACTTTCAATGTTTCCTGATATAGGATAAATATCACACGAAATGACAGGGTGTCACTTCGCGGAGATGCTCAGAAAACAAAGCATGTAAAAGGCAGAAAAAGTAACGGCAGAAGCTAAGATGCGATGAAAAGCGTTACAGAAAAAAGAAAATCAAGGAGGCAGACGTATGGGTACAAAAGACGGCGGAAAAAAGCCGAACCCGAATGATCTCAATTCATTTAAGGGATTTTTCTATTATATGATCATAATTCTGGTCATGACGGTCCTGTTAAACGGACTCGTATTCCCGTCCGCACTGAAAAGTCAGGTAAAGGAAGTCGGCTACAACGAATTTCTGGCTATGGTAGACAATAACCAGGTCACACAGGTAGAGAAAGATGACACGAACGGCGAGTACGTGTTTATCGCGAAAGACAGCAATGGAAAAGAGCAGGTCTACAAGACAGGACTCTGGGATGACCCGGATCTGACAGATCGCCTGTACAGCAAGGGCGTCACATTCGATAAAGTGATTCCGAGAAAAGAGTCAGCGATCATGAATATTTTCGTGAACTGGATCCTTCCGTTCGTGATCATGATTGGGCTCGGGCAGATCTTAAGCCGCAGCATGGCGAAGCGCATGGGCGGAAACGCGATGACATTTGGAAAGTCCAATGCAAAGATCTACGCGGAGAGTGAGACCGGCGTGACATTTGCGGATGTCGCAGGTGAGGAGGAGGCGAAGGATGCCTTAAAGGAGATCGTTGATTTCCTTCATGACCCGAAGAAATATTCCGATATCGGTGCCACGCTTCCGAAGGGCGCGCTTCTCGTAGGCCCTCCAGGAACAGGTAAAACGTTGTTAGCAAAGGCCGTTGCCGGTGAGGCGCACGTTCCGTTCTTCTCGATCTCCGGCTCCGAGTTTGTTGAGATGTTCGTCGGCATGGGTGCCGCGAAGGTCAGGGACCTCTTCAAGCAGGCAAATGAGAAGGCTCCGTGTATCGTCTTTATCGACGAGATCGATACAATCGGTAAAAAGCGTGACGGAAGCGGCATGGGTGGAAACGATGAGCGTGAGCAGACCTTAAACCAGCTTCTTACAGAGATGGACGGATTCGACGGACGAAAGGGCGTTGTGATCCTGGCGGCCACAAACCGTCCGGAGACCCTTGATAAGGCCCTCTTGAGACCGGGCCGTTTCGACAGAAGAATTCCGGTAGAACTTCCGGATCTCAAAGGCCGTGAGGCGATCTTGCGGGTACATGGAAAAGATGTCAAGATGGATGAGTCCGTTGACTTTAACGCGATCGCGAGAGCGACTGTCGGAGCCAGCGGTGCCGAGCTTGCGAACATTATCAATGAGGGCGCGCTCCGTGCCGTCCGCATGGGACGCCGCGTTGTATCCCAGGCTGACCTGGAGGAGAGCGTTGAGACTGTTATCGCCGGTTATCAGAAGAAAAATGCGTCCGTTTCTGAAAATGAACGCCGGATCGTCGCTTACCACGAGATCGGTCACGCCCTCGTTGCAGCGTGTCAGAGCAACTCTGCTCCAGTCCACAAGATCACAATTATTCCGAGAACATCGGGTGCTCTCGGCTATACGATGCAGGTGGAGGATGGCGAGCGCCTTCTTATGAGTAAGGAGGAGGCACTCAACAAGATCGCAACCCTGACCGGCGGCCGTGCGGCGGAGGAATTTATGTTCCACTCCATCACGACCGGTGCATCCAACGATATCGAGCAGGCCACAAAGCTTGCCCGCGCTATGGTGACCCGTTACGGTATGAGCGACCAGTTCGGTATGGTTGCCCTTGAGACCGTGACGAACCAGTACCTTGGCGGAGACACCTCCCTCGCATGCTCACCGGAGACAGCGAAAGCCATCGATGACGAGGTGATCGCTACCGTGAAGGCACAGTACGAGAAGGCAATGGGAATCTTAAGAGACCATGCAGCAAAATTAAACGAACTTGCCGGATATCTTCTCGAGAAGGAGACGATCACAGGAGAAGAATTTATGGAGATCCTGAACCGGTAAAAGCAGTATATCAGTGTGAGAAGACTCAGAGACCATGCAAAGTGGCTGCTCTGAGTCTTTTTTCGTTTTGGGAAAAGAATCAGTTACTTTTCATGGGTAGGAATTTTCTGAACTGAAAATTCCGTACAATACAGTGGTGGTAGTGGATTTTGCCGATTCGGAATGCGAAGCATCGGCAAAATCCTGTTACAGTGCGCGGGCAAGGAGTGCCCGTGTACTGTAACAAGAATCAGGCATTGGGCTGACGATGTGAAATCTCGATTGTGTGCACTGGAAACCTATGTTAAAATGAGAGTAGAAATTTAGATGTTGGGCTTAAAATACAAAATTAAAATGACCTGAAAAGAGGAATACCGACAGGAGGAACAACGGATGAAACAGAAATATTGTCCATACTGCGACCAGAAAATGACATCGGGTCTATACTGCAGCGGATGCAAAAGGATCGTGTGGCATCCATATGTACAGGATGTGGATTACTATTTAAATGAGAGACATCCACAGCATGAGTCAGACTGCTTGTACCACGATGGCGGAAGCGAATACCCTGGAAGCAGCACGTCCGGTACAGATTCGTACGCGGGCATATTTAAAGGGAATGGGACATCAACCAGAATACAGGGCGGAAAGAAAAAGACAAATCGGGAGAAGAAGACAGCGGATCCATTCCAGAATATGGGAAACCGGATGACGGGACAGCGGAATGCGTTCGAACATATGAAGAGCCAGCTTGAACAGTACCGCAGCCAGGCAGATACCTGCCAGAGTGGAACTTACAGCAGCCAGTCCGCGAAGAACATCATGGACCGTGTAAACTCCGAGCGGGGACGGAAGAAGCCGTTTACCGGCATTCTGATCGTCGTGATCATCTGGCTGGTATTTTCCGTCGGCGGAAACCTGCTGTTTCTTATCACCCATGCGATCCGGGAATCGATCTACGGGATCGAGAACATCTTCGACTCGTCCAGTGGCGATCTCTGGTCCTCTGCCGATTCCAACGCCGTGGAGGTCCTTGGAGAGGGCGAGCTCTCCGACGAGGAGGTGCGGGCCATCGGAACAAACTGTACAAACTACGGTCACTATGACGCCCAGCTTGCGGATGTGACGGCCGCCCTGGACCGACTCCTGCCGCAGTACGGATTTTCTGAGTGGTCGATGGAGGACACATACAGCTACAACTATGCTTCGGACGATATGAGCTGGTACAACACAGATCAGGCCTATTATCTGAGCCGTGATGGGGAGTATGTGGGAAGCATTACCATCTACGCCGACACGGCAACGGACGATCTCCATGGAATCGGTGCCTACAGCAGCGACGAGGAGGCCTTCTACCAGATCGTGGACGTGCTGGAAGCCACATTCCAGGAATTCGGCTATCTGGATACGGATCTAAATGGACAGGAGATATATCAGGAACTGATCAATACCGAGGATATGATCGTTAGTAAGACAGATGACAGTGTCAACGGATTTACCACAGCTTATGGACCGGAGATTTTTGCAAGTAAAGAAAGCCCGTCAGGGGATGATTTCTACTCGATCCAGATGTATGCGCCGGGGTATTACACAAGCGTAGAGTAGGAAAACTTTGTAAAAAAGTGCTTGACAGATTGACAACCCCATGGTAGTATGAAATGTGCACTATTGTGGTATCATGTGCATATGGTACCAGTATGCCCAAAATTAGTTATTGATTATAGAGAAAGAAAACAGGGGTGAAACGTCAAATGGAGAAAAGCAGAATGCGTCCGGTGCCGTCCGGCAAGAGCGTAAGAATGAGCTTCTCAAGACAGAAAGAAGTTCTTGAGATGCCGAACCTGATCGAGATCCAGAAGGATTCTTATCAGTGGTTCCTCGACGAGGGCCTGAAAGAGGTCTTTGACGATATCTCTCCGATCGCTGACTTTGCTGGACATCTTAGCCTGGAGTTTGTAGACTTCACGCTTTGCAAAGATGACATCAAATACACGATCGAAGAGTGCAAAGAGCGTGATGCAACTTACGCCGCACCTTTGAAAGTCAAGGTGAGACTCTGCAACAAAGATAAAGATGAGATCAATGAACACGAGATTTTCATGGGCGATCTGCCATTAATGACAGATACCGGCTCCTTCGTTATTAACGGTGCAGAGCGTGTTATCGTCAGCCAGTTGGTACGTTCCCCTGGTATCTATTATGGTATCGATCACGATAAGATCGGTAAAGAATTATATTCCTGTACCGTAATCCCGAATCGTGGAGCATGGTTAGAGTATGAGACAGATTCCAACGACGTGTTCTATGTACGTGTAGACCGTACCAGAAAGGTCCCGGTAACTGTCCTGATCCGTGCGCTCGGATATGGTACAAACGCTGAGATCATCGATCTCTTCGGTGAGGAGCCGAAGCTTCTCGCAAGCTTCACAAAGGATACATCCGACAACTATCAGGATGGTCTCCTTGAGTTATATAAGAAGATCCGTCCGGGCGAGCCGCTGTCTGTCGACAGTGCTGAGAGCCTGTTAAACGGCATGTTCTTCGACCCGAGAAGATATGATCTCGCAAAGGTCGGCAGATATAAATTCAACAAGAAGCTTCATATGAAGAACCGTATCGTCGGACAGATTCCGTCCGAGGATATCGTTGATACAGAAACAGGCGAGATCCTTGCGGAAGCAGGAAAAGCGATCACAAAAGATCAGGCGATCGCGATCCAGAACGCTGCGATTCCGTATGTATGGATCCAGACAGAAGAGCGCGTGGAGAAAGTCCTTTCCAACCTTATGGTTGACCTTTCCGCATATGTGTCCTTCGATCCGGAAGAAGTAGGTATCACAGAGTTAGTATATTACCCGGTATTAAAAGACATTCTGGAAAAAGCAGGGGATGACGAGGAAGAGTTAAAAGCTGAACTCCGCCGCAACGTCCACGTGCTTGTTCCAAAATGCATCACAAAGGAAGATATCCTTGCTTCCATCAACTACAACATGCACCTTGAGTACGGCATCGGCGTAAAGGATGATATCGACCACCTTGGAAACCGTCGTATCCGTGCAGTCGGAGAGCTCCTTCAGAACCAGTACCGTATCGGTCTCTCCAGAATGGAGCGCGTTGTACGTGAGAGAATGACAACACAGGACATCGACGGAATCACTCCGCAGTCCCTGATCAATATCAAACCGGTCACTGCAGCAGTGAAGGAGTTCTTCGGAAGCTCCCAGCTGTCCCAGTTCATGGACCAGAACAACCCGTTATCCGAGCTTACGCATAAGAGACGTCTCTCAGCGTTAGGACCGGGCGGTCTGTCCAGAGAGCGTGCAGGATTCGAGGTTCGAGATGTACACTACACCCACTACGGTCGTATGTGTCCGGTCGAGACTCCTGAGGGACCGAACATCGGTCTTATCAACTCCCTCGCAAGCTATGCGAAGGTAAACCAGTACGGCTTCGTTGAGGCTCCGTACCGTGTCGTAGACAAGAGCGATCCGGCTAACCCGCGAGTTACCGACGATGTTGTCTACATGACAGCTGACGAAGAGGATAACTACATCGTAGCACAGGCGAACGAGCCGCTCGATGAGGAAGGCCACTTCATCCACAACAACGTATCCGGTCGTTTCCGTGAGGAGACTTCCTCCTTCCAGAAGAAACAGATCGACCTCATGGACGTATCCCCGAGAATGGTATTCTCCGTTGCTACTTCCATGATCCCGTTCTTACAGAACGATGACGCGAACCGTGCCCTGATGGGATCCAACATGCAGCGTCAGGCTGTACCGCTGCTTTCCACAGAAGCTCCGGTTGTTGGTACCGGTATCGAAGGCAAGGCTGCCGTTGACTCCGGTGTCTGCGTAGTCGCTAAGAATGCCGGCGTTGTTGAACGCTCCGCTTCCAACGAGATCATCATCAAGAGAGATTCCGACGGAAACCGCGACGTTTACCGCCTGATCAAATTCTCACGAAGCAACCAGTCCAACAGCTACAATCAGAAGCCGATCGTTTACAAGGGCGACCATGTAGAGAAAGGCGAGGTTATCGCAGACGGACCGTCCACAAAGGATGGCGAGATCGCACTTGGTAAGAACCCGCTGATCGGATTCATGACCTGGGAAGGTTACAACTACGAGGATGCGGTCCTGTTAAGTGAAAAACTTGTTATGAACGATGTCTACACATCTGTTCATATTGAAGAATATGAATGCGAATCCCGTGATACCAAGTTAGGACCGGAAGAGATCACAAGAGATGTTCCGGGTGTCGGCGATGACGCATTGAAAGACCTGGATGAGCGCGGAATCATCCGCATCGGCGCTGAGGTCCGTGCCGGTGATATCTTAGTCGGAAAGGTAACTCCTAAGGGAGAGACCGAGCTGACAGCTGAAGAGAGACTTCTTCGTGCGATCTTCGGTGAGAAGGCAAGAGAAGTCCGCGACACATCCTTAAAAGTACCGCATGGCGCATACGGAACCATCATCGACGCAAAACTCTTCACAAGAGAGAACGGCGACGAGCTTGCTCCTGGCGTAAATGAGACAGTCCGCATCTACATCGCTCAGAAACGTAAGATTTCTGTTGGTGATAAGATGGCCGGCCGTCATGGTAACAAGGGTGTTGTCTCCCGTGTACTTCCGGTAGAGGATATGCCGTTCCTTCCGAACGGACGTCCGCTCGATATCGTATTAAACCCGTTAGGCGTGCCGTCCCGAATGAACATCGGACAGGTCCTTGAGATCCACTTAAGCCTTGCAGCAAAGGCACTTGGATTCAATGTTTCCACACCGGTATTCGATGGCGCAGACGAGAATGATATCCAGGATACACTGGAGCTTGCAAACGATTATGTAAACATGGAATGGGATGCATTCCAGGAGAAGTATAAAGAGATCCTTCGTCCGGAGGTTATGGAATATCTCGGTGAGCACCTTGATCACCGTGCTCTCTGGAAGGGCGTTCCGATCAGCCGTACCGGTAAGGTACAGCTCCGCGACGGACGTACAGGCGAATACTTCGATGGCCCGACTACGATCGGACACATGCACTACCTGAAACTGCATCACCTGGTTGACGATAAGATCCATGCACGTTCCACAGGCCCATACGCACTCGTTACACAGCAGCCGCTCGGTGGTAAAGCACAGTTCGGCGGACAGCGTTTCGGTGAGATGGAGGTTTGGGCTCTTGAGGCTTACGGCGCGGCTTACACACTTCAGGAGATCCTGACAGTGAAGTCCGATGACGTTGTTGGACGTGTAAAGACCTACGAGGCGATCATCAAGGGCGAGAACATTCCGGAGCCGGGTATTCCGGAGTCCTTCAAGGTACTCTTAAAAGAGTTACAGTCTCTCGGACTGGATGTAAGAGTGCTGCGTGACAATGGTGAGGAAGTCGATATGTCTGAGAACATCGACTACTCTGATACAAACTACGATCTTCGTTCCATCATCGAGGGAGACCGCCGCTACAACGATAAGGAAGACTTATCCGACTACGGATTCCAGAAGCAGGAATTCAAGGGCGACGAGCTTGTCAATGTGGAAGACGATGACTATACAAACGACGGTGCCAAAGACGACTATGTCGATGACGATTATACCGAGGATGACGACAAATAATTAGAAGGGAGTACCGTTCATGCCTGAGACAAATGAAACTTATCAGCCGATGACATTCGACGCGATCCGTATCGGACTTGCCTCTTCGGAAAAGATTCTGGAATGGTCCCATGGTGAGGTTAAAAAACCGGAGACCATCAACTACAGAACCTTAAAACCGGAGAAGGACGGTCTGTACTGCGAAAGAATCTTTGGACCGACCAAGGACTGGGAGTGCCATTGTGGTAAATACAAGAAAATCAGATACAAAGGTGTTATCTGTGACCGCTGCGGCGTTGAGGTAACGAAGTCCAGCGTGCGCCGTGAGCGTATCGGACATATCGCGCTTGCCGCTCCGGTATCCCATATCTGGTATTTTAAAGGTATCCCGAGCCGTATGGGTCTGATCCTGGACATCTCCCCGAGAGTCCTCGAGAAAGTTCTGTACTTTGCTTCCTATATCGTTCTGGATGCAGGAAATACCGGACTTCAGTTAAAGCAGGTCCTTTCCGAGAAAGAGTACCGCGATGCTGTTGAAAAGTACGGCTACGGCACATTCCGCGTAGGAATGGGTGCTGAGGCAGTCCAGGAACTTTTAAAGAATATCGATCTGGATAAAGACTCCGAAGAGCTGAGAAAAGCTCTTCAGGAGGCTTCCGGCCAGAAGAGAGCGAGAATCATCAAGCGCCTTGAGGTTGTTGATGCATTCCGCAGCTCCGGAAACAGACCGGAGTGGATGATCATGAACGTGATCCCGGTCATCCCGCCGGATATCCGCCCGATGGTACAGCTCGACGGCGGACGTTTCGCGACATCCGACTTAAACGACTTATACAGAAGAATCATCAACCGTAACAACCGTCTCGCAAGACTTCTCGAACTCGGCGCTCCGGACATCATCGTCCGCAACGAGAAGAGAATGCTCCAGGAGGCTGTTGATGCCCTGATCGATAACGGCAGACGCGGAAGACCGGTTACAGGACCGGGCAACCGTGCGTTAAAGTCCCTTTCTGACATGTTAAAAGGTAAGCAGGGACGTTTCCGTCAGAACCTTCTCGGTAAACGAGTTGACTATTCCGGACGTTCCGTTATCGTCGTTGGACCGGAACTTAAGATCTACCAGTGCGGCCTTCCGAAAGAGATGGCGATCGAGCTCTTCAAACCGTTCGTTATGAAGGAACTCGTTGCAAACGGAACTGCACACAACATCAAGAACGCGAAAAAGATGGTCGAGCGTCTTCAGACAGAGGTCTGGGATGTTCTCGAGGATGTAATCAAAGAGCATCCGGTTATGTTAAACCGTGCCCCTACTCTTCACCGTCTTGGTATTCAGGCGTTCGAGCCGATCCTTGTAGAAGGTAAGGCAATCAAGCTTCACCCGCTCGTTTGTACCGCATTCAACGCGGACTTCGATGGAGACCAGATGGCGGTTCACCTTCCGCTGACGATGGAAGCACAGGCAGAGTGCCGCTTCCTTCTTCTCTCCCCGAACAACCTGTTAAAACCGTCCGATGGTGGTCCGGTAGCAGTTCCTTCCCAGGATATGGTCCTCGGTATCTACTATCTGACACAGGAGAGACCGGGCGCAAAGGGCGAAGGCATGTTCTTCAAGAGCCCGAACGAAGCACTTCTTGCATATGAGAACGGAGCCGTTACTCTTCATGCGAGAATAAAAGTCCGTGTGACAAAGACACTTCCGGACGGAAGAACGATGACAGGCATCGTTGATACAACTGTAGGACGTATCCTCTTCAACGAGATCATCCCGCAGGACCTTGGATTTGTCGACAGAACGATCCCGGGCAACGAGTTAAAGCCGGAGATCGATTTCCTCGTAAAGAAGAAACAGTTAAAGCAGATCCTCGAGAAAGTCATCAATACACACGGAGCGATTCAGACAGCGATCACTCTGGACGATATCAAGGCGATCGGTTACAAGTACTCCACAAGAGCCGCTATGACCGTCTCCATTTCCGATATGACTGTCCCGGCAACCAAGAAACAGCTCCTTGCGGACGCTGAGGCAACGGTTGACCGTATCGCAAAGAACTTCCGCCGTGGTCTTATCACAGAGGAAGAACGTTACAAAGAAGTTATCGATGTATGGAAAGCAACCGATGACCAGTTAACACATGACCTTCTGACAGGTCTTGATAAATACAACAACATCTTCATGATGGCGGACTCCGGAGCCCGTGGTTCTGATAAGCAGATCAAGCAGCTTGCTGGTATGCGAGGACTTATGG
This sequence comes from Clostridium sp. CM74B_53, assembly GCF_036318045.1. NCBI lineage: Bacteria > Bacillati > Bacillota > Clostridia > Eubacteriales > Clostridiaceae > Clostridium > Clostridium sp. CM74B_53. Next base: position 87,885 of record NZ_JAWQDE010000005.1, read on the forward strand.
CGGATACAACCGGTCACACGATCGAACTCCCGATCAAGTCCAACTTCCGTGAAGGTCTTGACGTACTTGAGTACTTCATCTCCGCACATGGTGCGAGAAAAGGTATGTCCGATACCGCTCTTCGTACAGCCGACTCTGGTTACCTGACAAGACGTCTTGTCGATGTATCCCAGGATCTCATCATCCGTGAGACAGACTGCTGCGAAGGAAAAGGAACGATCCCGTACATGGAGATCGAAGGCTTTACAGACGGTAAAGAGACGATCGAGACTCTCCAGGAGAGATTAACAGGCAGATATATCGCTGAGACGATCACAGATCCGGATACCGGAGAAGTTGTTGTCAAGGCAAACCATATGTGTACACCGAAACGTGCCGCAGCCGTTATCAAGGTTCTTGAGAAGCTCGGCAGAAATACCGTTAAGATCCGTACAGTCCTGACATGTAAATGCCATATCGGTGTTTGCTCCAAGTGCTACGGCGCGAACATGGCGACAGGTCAGCCGGTACAGGTCGGCGAGGCTGTTGGTATCATTGCCGCACAGTCCATCGGTGAGCCGGGTACACAGTTAACCATGCGTACATTCCACTCCGGCGGTGTTGCCGGCGGCGATATCACACAGGGTCTTCCGCGTGTCGAGGAGCTTTTCGAGGCAAGACGCCCGAAGGGACTTGCGATCATTGCTGAATTTGGTGGTGTTGTCACAATTAAAGATACCAAGAAGAAACGTGAGATCATCGTTACTGATCCGGAGACCGGAAACTCCAAGACTTATCTGATCCCGTATGGTTCCAGAATCAAAGTTACGGACGGACAGGTTCTCGAGGCCGGTGACGTTCTCACAGAAGGTAGCATCAACCCGCACGACCTGTTAAAGGTTAAGGGCGTTCGTGCCGTACAGGATTACATGATCCGTGAGGTACAGCGTGTTTACCGTTTACAGGGTGTAGAGATCAACGATAAGCATATCGAGATGATCGTGCGTCAGATGTTAAAGAAGATCCGTATCGAGGAGAGCGGCGATTCCGACGTTCTTCCGGGCGTATCCATGGATGTTCTTGATTTCAACGAGATGAACGAGGAGCTCATCGCTGCAGGCAAACAGCCGGCAGAGGGCAAACAGGTCATGCTCGGTATCACAAAGGCATCCCTTGCAACCGATTCCTTCTTATCCGCTGCATCCTTCCAGGAGACCACAAAGGTTCTTACTGAGGCTGCGATCAACGGCAAAGTAGATCACCTGATCGGTCTGAAAGAGAATGTTATCATCGGTAAGCTCATCCCGGCTGGTACCGGTATGAAGCGTTACCGCAACATCAAGCTCAGCACCGGCGAGATCGAGGAGAAGAAGCCGGAGCCGGAAGTTCAGACTGCTGCTGAGCCGCAGGAGGAGACAGAAGCTCCGATTGAAGAGGCTGAGAAGATCATTCTCAACGAGGATGACACACAGGAAGTTGATGAATAATCGATTATAATGTGTAAAGCTTTATGAAAACAGGCGATCGTGCAGGTTTTCAGAACAGACAAGTTTATATTGTGGGGAAGCTCCTGGAAACAGGAACTTTCCCATAGGCTGATGCATATAAGAACAGCGAGGAGAACATGCGAGATCATGTTTTTCCTCGCTGTTTGAGTATACGGAAGGTTAGAGACAGGCAACTTTTACCAGGGGATATCTGGAAGGATTTCTTTCATTTGCGGATCTTATGATGGTTCGACCTGAATTTCAGGCTTATGTTTTATAGTCTGTATGCAAAGTGCAGACTGATTGGAGTGTTTTATATGATTACAATATTATCGAGCTTATTTATAAAAAACAGAGATCAGGTCGGAGACGGCAATGTGCGCCGCGCCTACGGAATGCTCTGCAGCATCGTCGGGATCGCACTCAACGTCTGCCTGTTTGCCGGCAAGTACCTGGCGGGAGTGATCAGCGGATCGATCGCCATCACGGCGGATGCGTTTAACAACCTGTCAGATGCAGGATCATCATTTATCTCCCTGGTGGGGTTCAAATTTTCCGGCATGAAGGCAGATGCGGACCATCCGTTCGGACACGGTAGGATCGAGTATGTGTCCGGCTTCGGCGTTTCCATGATCATCATCCTGATGGGATTTGAGCTCTTAAAGACATCGGTCGGGAAGATCTTTCATCCGGAACCGGTCGAGACAAGCACTCTGGCGGTCGGAATCCTCATTGTCTCTATCTGCGTGAAGGCATATATGTTCTTCTATAACCGTTCCGTGGGAACGAAGATCCAGTCGGAGACGATGAAGGCGACAGCGATGGACAGTATGAGTGACTCCATCGCGACAACGGCAGTCCTGGTCTCGATGGGGATCGCGTATGCGACGGGAGTCAACGTGGACGGATGGTGCGGATGTCTGGTTGCATGCTTTGTTCTCTACGCGGGATATGGCGCTGCGAAGGATACTTTAAATCCACTCCTCGGAGAGGCACCGTCAAAAGAATTTGTCGATGAGATCAAGTCCATCGTACTCGCGCATCCGGAGATCCTTGGGATCCACGATCTTGTGGTACATGACTACGGCCCGGGAAGACGCATGATCTCCCTGCACGGGGAAGTATCCGGTGACAGCGATATTTTTGAGATCCACGATGTGATCGACAGGATCGAGAAAGAATTAAAGAGAAAACTCGGCTGTGAAGCTGTGATCCATATGGACCCGATCGTTGTCAATGACGAGAAGATTAACGAGACGAAAAAAGAGGTCGTGGAGATGATCCGGGAAAATTTCCCGGGTGTCACGATCCACGATTTCCGGATGGTGCAGGGACCAACCCACACGAACCTGATCTTCGACGCAGCCGTTCCGTTCCAATATGGAAAGACAAATGAGGAAGTAAAGAAAGGGATCGCGAAGCTGATCACAGAGAAGTGGAGCAACTATTATGCGGTGATCCAGGCGGAGCAGTCGTATACGGAATAGGAAAGAAATGATAACAGAATCCTGAAGAATTACGGAAAAAATATAAATCCGACATACAAATGAATTGCGGAAGAGAGCGGAACCTGTTATATTGTCAATAGATGCTGCCTGAAGATACAGGCGAAAAAGGTCCTGCGCCGGAAAGGCGTCCGGACGGTAAAAACAAGGAGGTCTCTCTTATGAAAAAGTGGAAAATGGTCCTGACAGCTGCGATGCCGCTTGCAATGGCACTCTCGTTCCCTGCATTTGCGGGTGAGTGGCAGGAAGACATGAACGGCTGGAAATACCAGAATGATGACGGTTCCTACTGTAGAAACGGCTGGTACTGGCTGGATGGTGATCATGACGGCTGGGCACAGTGCTATTATTTCGGAAATACCGGATATGCGATGACTGATTACGGTCGTGCGGACGGTTATGAGATCGACAAGAATGGCGCGTGGAGCGTAAACAGTGTAACCCAGGTGAAGTCGGTTCCGACTGATGTGGAAGAGAATGATCCGGAGGCCATGGAAGTTTACGAGGAAGCGCAGCAGTTAAATGAAACGCTCAAGAGCGAAAATATCGATGTGAACTACCGGATTACAACATCTTATCTTGATGAAACTCTGGATATGACTATGGACATGAACATCAAGATGAGGGAGACGGAAGACGGAAACATCGAATTCCTCTGCGACGGAACATCCAATACACTGGGAACAGAGGTGCCGATCGAGATGTTCTATACGGGCGGCAACATGTATGTGGACATGATGGGAATTAAATATAAGCAGCCGATGTCTTTGGAAGATGCTGCAAAGCAGGCGACCCAGCTCGATATGAACCTGGGTACAGATGTGATCAAAGGTCTAAGAATGTATCAGAACGGCGATACAAAGAAACTTGCCTACAACATCAACGAAGATAAGATCAATGAAGTGATCCAGGCGATCACCGGTGCGACAGCAGAGACATATGCGACTCTCGGTGTTGGCATGGACATGAAGGTCAACGAGGCAAACGGCGAGATGACGATCAACAAAGATGGCTACTACGAGAACATGAAGATCTTCATGGATGTTACAATGAACATTACAGATATGGAGACATCTGAGGTCGATGTGATGAACTACAAGATCGACATGAACATGGACTGCAAGAATCCGGGTAAGGAAGTTCTCTTTGAACTCCCGTCCACAGACGGATTTGAGGAGCTGAATCTTCTGGATCTGACAGGTGAGGAGCAGGAGTAAAAACGGTACATCAGTCTGGGCTCTGCGGATAGATGGCAGACGGGACAAACCTGCAATAAATACAAATGAAGAGTGAATGCCGGAAATAATGCCGGAGAAAACGGGCGCTGCCTTTGAATCCTTATGGATCCAGGCAGCGCCTGTTTATATACGGTGCGCCGGGGGCAGATGGATTCACACAATGGATTCACACAACATGAGAGAACTTTAAGAGAGCTGCCGGTATAAAATATGAAATATTCGGACAGATTTTACAGGATCTCATATATTGATAAAAAGGGACAACAGAGGGAATGTATGGCTTCTGTCAGTTTATGCATGATCGTCCGCAATGAAGAACAGGTCCTTGGAAGATGCCTTTCCTGTGTGAAAGATTTTGCGGATGAGATCATCATTGTCGATACCGGTTCAAACGACAAAACAAAGGAAATCGCGTCATTGTTTAAGGATCAGATCTATGATTTTCCCTGGATCGATGATTTTGCGGCGGCGAGGAATTTTGCGTTTCAGAAAGGAACGGGAGACTATCTTTTCTGGCTGGATGCGGATGATGTGATCACGGAAGAAGAGCAAAAGAAACTGATGAAACTAAAAATGCGTCTGGATCAGGAGAAACCGGACGTGGTGATGATGAAATATGCGGTTGGATATGACGGAAGCGGAAGTCCGTCATTTTTCTTTTATCGGGAACGTCTTCTGAGAAGATGCGAAAGAGCGGTATGGAAAGGGCGGATCCATGAGGTGATCGAACCGTTTGGAAAGACAGTGCGGGAAGATATTCTGATCGAACATCGGAAGATCGGGACGGGAGATCCAGACCGCAATCTCAGGATCTTTGAAAAGATGATACGGGAGAAGGGAAAAATCGCGGGCCTGACTGCGCGTGAACACTATTACTATGGAAAGGAACTGTATTACCATAAACGATATAAAGAGGCGGCCGGTGTGTTTTTGACTTATCTGGAAAGGTCTGACGGCTGGCACATCGACCGGATAGATGCGTGCAGGCACGGGGCATTTTGCATGTATCAGCTGGGAAAGCGGGATGAGGCACTTTCTTTTCTGCTCATGGGTCTGCGGGAAGGAATTCCGGGACCGGAACTCTGCTGTGATCTTGGATGGTGGTTCTTTTCCGGAAAGCAGTATGCGGATGCGGAATTCTGGTACCGCCAGGCACTGAAAACGGGAAGATTGGCCGGGGAGGAAGGATTTATCATGCCGGAATACCGCGGGTATATTCCGTATCTCCAGCTTTGCGTATGCCTTGACCGGATGGGAGAGAGAAAAAAAGCGTGCTGGTATAACGAGCTGGCGGAACGATGCCATCCGGGAACGGAAGCGTGCAGAAAGAACCGGGAATATTTTGCACGGATCGGAATGAGAAAATAAAAATGCTGCGGCAGGATCAAGGCCGCGGATGGAGCGATAAAGAGAGCAGGAACGAATATGGACGGGCAGCATAAAGTATAGTAAACGGATATCCGGTTACGGAATATTCGTGAAAAATAAGGAGAAGGAGATTCAGATATGAGAAATATGGATTATGATCCTTATCGTGATGCCGGCTGTATAGGGGAGCGAAATCGCTGTGAAAATGGATGCCAGGGCGCGGGATGCGGCGGAAACTGCGGACGGCCGGGTGGAAACTGCTGCTGCAGAGGTCCGATGGGGCCGAGAGGTCCGCAGGGATGCCCGGGGCCAATGGGACCAGCAGGGCCGATAGGGCCACAGGGACCGACCGGTCCGCAGGGATTTCCTGGATATGACGGTGCGCAGGGGCCGATTGGTCCGACAGGGGCGCAGGGCCCGGTGGGAGCGACAGGAGCGCAAGGTCCGGTAGGAGCGACAGGAGCGCAGGGTCCGACGGGACCGACAGGGGCAACCGGAGCAGCAGGCCCGGCTGGAGAGGCAGGAGCGCAGGGTCCAACCGGAGCAACCGGAGCAGCAGGTCCGGCAGGCCCGGCTGGAGAGGCAGGAGCGCAGGGTCCAACCGGAGCAACCGGAGCAGCAGGTCCGGCAGGTCCGGCTGGAGCGACAGGAGCGCAGGGTCCGGTGGGAGCGATGGGACCGACAGGAGCAACCGGAGCGGTAGGCCCGACAGGACCGACTGGAGCAACCGGCCCGGCAGGCCCAACAGGGGCGACAGGCCCAACGGGAGCAACTGGTCCAACAGGCCCGGCAGGAACCGTGACAGCGGCAGCTCCGGTCGCGGACGCGACGAGCACGGAAGATGTGGTAGCTCAGCTGAATGCCCTGATGGCAAGCCTTCGGACTGCAGGTCTTCTGGCAGTCGATGATTGAGAATGCCCGGAGAGGAGATCTACAGCCGGATCTCCTCTCCGGTTCTTGCATGGAAGAACTACATATGATAAAATGTAGTCGGAGACAGCAGGTGAACATGCGTGTTTCATGACAGCAGAAAACTGCGCAGCACGTTATGACAGAATTTCAGGAGGCAGAAATGAGTGAAAAGATACAGTACGGGATCGATCCGGACGAATATGTAAAAAATAATCCCTTTATGGAATATACGAATATGAAGATCGAAAAGATCTCACCGGAGTGCAGTGAGATCAGCATGAAGATCACACATGGCGTCACAAACCTGATGGGAATGGTACATGGCGGAATGCTCTACGCACTCGCAGATGTGGTCACGGGACTGACGGCGAGAGCAGATGGAAAGAAGTATGTGACTCAGAGCGCACATGTGAATTTTATCCGGAACGTATCGGAGGGGACTGTCCATGCGAAGGGGATCCTGGTCCGCCGTGGCCGTACGATCACGATCGTGCGGAGTGAGGTGACAGATGAGAAAGGAAATCTCCTTGCAGATGTGACGGTGGACATGTTCTGCCTGGGAGAAAAATAATAGTAAGAAAATACTGTGAACGGCAGCATGGTACTGGACCATGGATGCGGTACCTGACAACACAGGCGCATGCCCGGGATGTGCGGCTGTGGAATGGGGCAGGAAACGGATGATCCCGAGAGATAAAAATGATGGAAAATCCGCTTGGAAAACAGACAAAAACAGCAAAAATCACAAAGTTTAAAAATGAGACAACTCATCCAGGCGTGTCATGGTCGGAAAATGCCGTATTTTCAAAGAAAATTTAAGGTTTCACCTTGACATGCGGAAAATCTCTGTATATAATAATGGGGCGTGCATCGGGTACGTCCCGTTTTTTTGTGCGCATAAAGGCTGAAAGCAGCAACCAACAGTCAATATCACAGGAGGTGAAAAGAATGCCAACATTTAACCAGTTAGTAAGAAAAGGTAGAGAGACTGCTGTAAAGAAATCTACAGCTCCGGCACTCCAGAAAGGATACAATTCCCTTCATAAGAAAGCCACAGATACATCTGCTCCGCAGAAGAGAGGTGTATGCACAGCTGTTAAGACTGCAACTCCTAAGAAGCCGAACTCCGCTCTTAGAAAGATTGCCAGAGTACGTCTTTCCAACGGTATTGAAGTAACAAGCTATATCCCGGGTGAGGGACATAACCTTCAGGAGCACTCCGTTGTTCTGATCCGTGGTGGTCGTGTTAAGGACCTTCCGGGTACCAGATACCACATCATCAGAGGTACTCTTGATACTGCAGGCGTTGCCAACAGAAGACAGGCTCGCTCCAAGTACGGCGCAAAGAGACCGAAAGATAAAAAATAAGGTTATTACAAAGTAATAACTGCTACTCAAATGTAGCGCAGCGGAGTTCAGGTATTCCGTCTCAAGCAGAACGGTCAATAGCTTGAACAACCGCAAGAGGGATCACTAACAGGAATAAAGTGAATGCAGATAACGCATATTAGTGCCGGTGGTATTTGACCTGTGGTTGCAGGAAATAGATAGAAAACCGCGCGCGAACACATTTTATGGAAACATGTGAGTACCGATGATATAATTTTTATAATTAAGGAGGGAAGTAACGTGCCACGTAAAGGACATACTCAGAAAAGAGACGTATTAGCAGACCCGCTTTACAGCAACAAAGTTGTAACCAAGCTGATCAACAACATCATGCTTGATGGTAAGAGGGGCGTTGCTCAGAAGATTGTTTACGGCGCTTTCGAAGAGGTCGCTGAGAAGACCGGTAAGGACGCTGTAGAAGTATTCGAAGAGGCTATGAACAACATCATGCCGGTTCTCGAAGTTAAGGCAAAACGTATCGGTGGTGCAACATACCAGGTACCGATCGAGGTTAAGCCGGAGAGAAGACAGGCATTAGGCCTTCGCTGGATCACTCTCTATTCCCGTAAGAGAAGCGAGAAGACCCAGGTAGAGAGACTTGCAAACGAGATTATGGATGCAGCTAACAACACTGGCGCATCTGTAAAGAAGAAAGAGGAAATGCATAAGATGGCTGAGGCTAACAAGGCATTTGCTCACTACAGATTCTAATAGGAGGAAAAATCCTTGGCTGGAAGAGAATATCCGTTAGAGAGAACCAGAAATATCGGAATCATGGCTCATATCGATGCTGGTAAAACAACAACGACAGAGCGTATCCTTTATTATACTGGTATTAACTATAAGATCGGTGATACTCACGAAGGTACAGCTACCATGGACTGGATGGAGCAGGAGCAGGAGAGAGGTATCACAATCACATCCGCAGCTACGACTTGTCACTGGACACTCCAGGAAAAGACAAAGCCGAAGGCTGGCGCACTTGAGCACCGTATCAACATCATCGATACACCAGGCCACGTAGACTTCACTGTTGAGGTTGAGCGTTCCCTCCGTGTACTTGATGGCGCTGTCGGCGTTTTCTGTGCAAAGGGTGGTGTAGAGCCGCAGTCTGAGAATGTATGGCGTCAGGCTGATACCTACAATGTACCGAGAATGGCATTCGTCAACAAGATGGATATCCTTGGTGCAAACTTCTACGCTTGTGTAGATCAGATCCGCAACAGACTTGGCAAGAATGCAATCTGCATTCAGCTCCCGATCGGTAAGGAAGACGAGTTCAAGGGAATCATCGACCTCTTCGAAATGCAGGCTTACATCTACAACGATGAAAAGGGTGATGATATCTCCGTAACAGACATTCCGGAAGATATGAAGGATGATGCAGAGCTTTACCACAGCGAGCTCGTTGAGAAGATCTGCGAGCTTGATGATGACCTCATGATGCAGTATCTTGAGGGTGAAGAGCCGACCGTTGACGAGATGAAGAAGGTTCTTCGTAAAGCTACATGTGAGTGTGATGCAGTTCCGGTATGCTGCGGTACAGCATACAGAAACAAGGGCGTACAGAAACTCCTTGATGCGATCATCGAGTACATGCCGTCTCCGCTTGACATCCCGCCGATCAAAGGTGTTGACCTTGAGGGCAACGAGGTTGTTCGTCATTCTTCCGATGATGAGCCGTTCTCCGCACTTGCATTCAAGATCATGACAGACCCGTTCGTAGGTAAACTTGCATTCTTCCGTGTTTACTCCGGTACAATGAATTCTGGTTCCTACGTATTAAATGCAACAAAAGACAAAAAAGAGCGTGTTGGCCGTATTCTTCAGATGCATGCAAACAAGAGACACGAGCTTGACAAGGTTTACTCCGGTGATATCGCAGCAGCTGTTGGCTTCAAGTCCACAACGACTGGTGATACAATCTGTGACGAGCAGCATCCGGTAATCCTTGAGTCCATGGTATTCCCAGAGCCGGTTATCGATATCGCAATCGAGCCGAAGACAAAAGCCGGACAGGATAAGATGGGCGAGGCTCTTGCAAAGCTTGCTGAAGAGGATCCGACATTCCGTGTTCATACAGATACAGAAACAGGCCAGACAATCATCTCCGGTATGGGTGAGCTTCACCTCGAGATTATCGTTGACCGTCTCCTTCGTGAATTCAAGGTAGAGGCAAACGTTGGTGCTCCGCAGGTAGCTTACAAGGAGACAATGACTAAGGCTGTTGATGTAGACAGCAAGTACGCGAAGCAGTCCGGTGGTCGTGGTCAGTACGGTCACTGTAAAGTACACTTCACACCGATGGATCCGAACGGCGAAGAGACATTCAAGTTCACCTCTTCCGTTGTCGGCGGTGCTATTCCGAAGGAATACATCCCGGCTGTCGGCGAAGGTATCGAGGAGGCTACAAAGGCTGGTATCCTTGGCGGATTCCCGGTACTCGGCGTAGCTGCAGATGTATACGACGGATCTTACCATGAGGTCGACTCTTCCGAGATGGCATTCCACATTGCCGGATCCATGGCATTCAAGGATGCTATGGCGAAAGGCAACCCGGTACTTCTTGAGCCGATCATGAAGGTTGAGGTTACAATGCCTGAGGAGTACATGGGCGACGTTATCGGTGACGTTAACGCACGTCGTGGACGTATCGAGGGTATGGAAGATATCGGCGGCGGCAAGATGGTTAAAGCATATGTTCCGCTTGCTGAGATGTTCGGCTACTCCACAGACCTTCGTTCCAGAACACAGGGTCGTGGTAACTACTCCATGTTCTTCGAGAAGTACGAGCAGGTACCGAAGAGCGTTCAGGAGAAGATCATCGCTGAGAGAAAGGGCGCTGCGAAATAATCGCAGTTTCCCTTTGTATTAGGCAAGAATAGGCTTGAAAAACTTTTTCGAATAGAATATAATAGTATTCAGCCTAAGTTAAATATAATAGCCCAATGGGCGCAAATTAAGGAGGACGTTTTAAAATGGCAAAAGCTAAGTTTGAAAGAACCAAACCGCATTGTAACATTGGTACCATTGGACACGTTGACCATGGTAAAACAACATTAACAGCAGCAATCACAAAAGTTCTTGCAGCAAGAGTTGCAGGTAACACAGCTGAGAACTTTGAAGATATCGATAAAGCTCCGGAAGAGAGAGAGCGTGGAATCACAATCTCCACAGCTCACGTTGAGTATCAGACAGAGAAGAGACACTATGCACACGTTGACTGCCCAGGCCATGCTGACTATGTAAAGAACATGATCACTGGTGCTGCTCAGATGGATGGTGCTATCCTCGTTGTAGCTGCTACTGATGGTGTTATGGCTCAGACAAGAGAGCACATCCTGCTTTCCCGTCAGGTAGGCGTACCGTACATCGTAGTATTCATGAACAAGTGCGATATGGTTGACGATCCGGAGCTTCTTGAGCTCGTAGAGATGGAGATCAGAGACCTTCTTAACGAGTACGAGTTCCCGGGCGATGACACTCCGATCATCCAGGGTTCCGCTCTTAAGGCTCTTGAGGATCCGAACGGTCCGTGGGGCGACAAGATCATGGAACTTATGGACGCTGTAGATAGCTACATTCCGGATCCGGTTCGTGACACAGATAAGCCGTTCCTTATGCCGATCGAGGATGTATTCACAATCACAGGTCGTGGTACAGTTGCTACAGGCCGTGTAGAGCGTGGTACTCTTAAACTCAACGATGAGGTTGAGATCGTTGGTATTCACGAGGAGACTCGTAAGACAGTTGTAACTGGTATCGAGATGTTCCGTAAGCTCCTTGACCAGGCTCAGGCTGGTGATAACATCGGTGCTCTTCTTCGTGGCGTTCAGAGAACAGAGATCCAGAGAGGTCAGTGTCTTGTTAAACCGGGTTCCGTAACCTGCCACAAGAAATTCACAGCTCAGGTTTACGTTCTTACTAAAGACGAGGGTGGCCGTCATACACCGTTCTTCAACAACTATCGTCCGCAGTTCTACTTCAGAACAACAGACGTTACAGGTGTTTGCGAGCTTCCGGAAGGTACAGAGATGTGCATGCCGGGCGACAACGTTGAGATGACAATCGAGCTTATCCATCCGGTAGCTATGGAGCAGGGTCTTCGTTTCGCTATCCGTGAGGGCGGCAGAACTGTTGGTTCCGGTAGAGTTGCTACAATCATCGAGTAATTAATTCGAAATTTAATATATAGTATCTCCGTGAGATATTTGTGTCCAAGCGTAAGAGACCCGCAGAACAAAGTTCTGCGGGTTTTTCTGTATTTTGAAAAAACATCAACAGAACGCTTGATCCGCATCCTTGGAAAACCAACCAGAACCTACAAAGATCGGATTTTCGAATGCTATTATCGGACCGAAAAACGGCATTGGAAGTTTATAATGCGATGGAGCATGTTATGTCACAGCTGATATAGAAGATAAGAGTGTATCTGTCCAAAATGCACATAGATAAAGAAGAAGTGTTGTTTCATAGAGCGTGAAAAGATTATCTGCCACTAACTGGTTTTATGCTTGACTAACCGATAGTTTGAAGAGTATCCTGTAAAAGAAGATACAAAAAGAATAATGCAGAGAAAGATGTCAGATAATATATAGCGAACATAAAAGGAAACTTATTGTAGAGTATAGAATCAGGGGGCGTAATCATGCAGGCTTTATCAACAGCGAAATCCGGGGAACGGTACACGATTAAATGGATGCTTGGAAATCAGCAGGTGATGGATTTTCTTCACCGCCACGATTTCTGCGAGGGGAATGCGGTTGACGTGATCCAGCAGAACAATGACTGGATGATCATCGGAAATGATGGATGCAGACTTGCAATCGGATGCGAGGTTGCAGACCGGATCCAGGTGTAAAAGAAAGTAAAAGAGTGAGAACGGCGGTTGGAATTTCGATCATGAGATCGGATAGATCCGGCTGCCGTTTCTCTATGTGTAACGGAATGAGAAGAAAACCATATTTATGTGGATCCAAGGTGCCGGAAGCAATCATGTACAAAATTCGAAACGGATGATTTGCCACGTTTGAAAACTGTTTTTACGAAATTCGAATAACAGATGGTTCCTGCTCGGAAAATCCGGGATCGCGAAGGATCGTTGATGCAACTGCGCAGAGTTACCTGTTTACCAGATGTGAGTGACAAGTGCGATGCCTTATGTTATTCTTGGAACAGAATGGTTATCAGGAGAGTGGGGGAAGAATTACAATGGTAAAAATCTATGGAACACTGGGGCCTGCATGTCAGGATGAAAAGATCCTGACGGAAATGTTTGCGCTTGGAATGACCGGAATGAGGTTGAATTTATCCCATGTGACACTGGCAGAGTCCGGGGAGCTGATCGGGAAGATGAAGTGGGCGGCAGAATCATGCGGGGTGAAGCCGCAGCTCCTGATCGATCTTCAGGGACCGGAGCTTCGCACAGGGGCGGTTGCGGAGCCAATCCTGCTGAAGAATGAAGAAATCGTGGAGATCTGTGCGGCGGCTGATTGGAAGACTGAAAATGAAAGAAATGACAGATGTGGGGATATGGATCTGATTCGTTCAGCAACGGATCAGAAAGATCAGAAGGTTGTTGAATTTTTAGAAAAAAACAGCAGAGAAGAATTAACGGAAACGGCCGATAAAAAGAAAAACAGTGAAAGTTCGCCGGTGCAAAACCGGACATCTGCTCAGAGGGTGTCTGCCCGGATCGAGCTGCCGGATATTACGATCCCATACCTGATTCCAGGGCAGGAGATTCTCCTCGATGATGGGAAAATTCACCTGAAGGTTGTGGAAAATTCGGAGAATATAAAGCCGGGAAGTGGAGAAAAACGGAGATATTTCGCAAAGGTACTCTGGGGTGGACTGTTGAAGAGCAGAAAGAGTGCAGCATTTCCGGGAGCGAAGATCAATTCTCCGACACTGACAAAAGCTGATCTTGAAAATATCCGGCTCGCGAAAGAGATGGGCGTAACAGGAGTCATGCAGCCGTTTGTGCGGGGACGGGAAGATCTGGAATGTGTAAAAAATGCTCTGCAGGAAGCCGGAGCTGAGGATGTGAAGCTTTTTGCAAAGATCGAGAATCTGGACGGAGTACGGAAATTGGAAGAGCTGCTTCCGGGAGCCGATGAGATCGTAATTGCCAGAGGAGATCTTGGAAATGCGGTCCATCTTTGGGACCTTCCCAGTGTGCAGAGAGAAATCTCGCAGAAATGCCAGGCGACCGGAAAACCGTTTATGGTGGTGACGCAGATGCTTGCGTCCATGGAGCGGAACCCTGTTCCGACCCGCGCGGAGGTGAATGATATCTTCCACGCGGTGCTGGACGGTGCTTCGTCCGTTATGGTGACTGGGGAGACTGCGGCCGGAGATTATCCGGTGGAGGTGATCCGGTATCTGGTCAATACGGTGAGAAGTGCGGAACTTGTGAGACACGGGTAGAAAAATGAAGTCAAAAGGCTCTATATCGATCGGTGGTGGATTCCTGGAATCCCACCTGATTATTGATATAGAGCCTTTATTTACGCGAACAACGAGCCAATGTCCGCGCTTGCGCGAGACCTTGGCAACTGTCCGGATAGATCCGGAAAATATGTGGAGTAACGATGCAGTTCAGTGTGGATCAAAGTGGATTGTCTGCGCTGACCGGTGTTTGGTGGAGACAATACCGGGAACGGTTACGGTTGCGGCAGCGTTTTTGGATTTCACATGCAGGTCCATACAGATTCCGTAAATGTGAGAACAAAAATTACCGGAGTTGCTCCTGACTGCCCGCGAGGAAAATCCGAAGAACATTTTCAGCAGTCCGCTCCAGATTCTCCTTTGCATGCTCCATGGCCTCTTCAAGTGTTATGATGCCGGGGACAGTATCGAAGATCGCGTCAATCCCAAATTTATAGAGAGCTTCACAGCCCTCGCCTTTTGCACCGGCGATCGCAACGACAGGGACGTTCCTGATCTTTTTTGCGCGGGAGGCAACGCCAACCGGGACTTTTCCGAGTGCGGACTGGGAGTCGATCCGGCCTTCTCCGGTGATGACAAGGTCTGCGAGTTTCACGTGCTCATCGAAATTTGTGAGATCCAGGACGAGATCAATCCCGGAACAGATCGTAACCGGAAAATACGGGATAATTCCGCAGAGAAGGCCGCCGGCAGCACCGCTGCCATCGGTTTCCGCTGTGCTGCATTTCAGTTGATCTTTTAATACAGATGCATAGTGATCCAGAGATGAATCCAGGATCCTGACCTGATCAGGAGTGGCTCCCTTTTGCGGACCGAAAATGGCAGCGGCTCCGGAAGATCCACAGAGTCGGTTTTTCACATCGCATGCAATGACAAATTCACATTCGCTTGCCTCAGTCAGCAGACCAGCTGTGGAGATCTGAGCAAGTTCGCTTAGATGAACACCGCCAGGGGCGAGTTCTTTTCCGGTCTTGTCGAGAAAGGAAATTCCAAGCGCCTGAGCCAGTCCGGCACCGCCATCGGTCGTGGCGCTTCCTCCGAGACCTAAAATGATCTTTTTTACGCCATGTTCCAACGCATGTCGGATCAGCTCTCCGGTTCCGAACGTGGAAGCGCAAAGAGCATCCCGCTCCTTAGGCTTTAACAAGGTAAGTCCGGAGGCTGCCGCAGTCTCGATCACAGCGCTCCCATCCGGCAAAAGTCCATATTCGGCTGTGATAGCCCGTCCCAACGGATCATGCGCGGGAACGCGGACCTTTGTTCCATTCATGGCTGCAACGAGGGCATCTACAGTTCCCTCACCGCCGTCAGCGACGGGAATTTTCGTGACAGCCACATCGGGGATCACGGCTTTTGCGGCAGATTCGATGGTGTCAGTGACTTCACGGGCAGAGCAGCTTCCCTTAAAGGAATCCGCGGCGATCAGTATATTCATGGTTAATTCCTCCTGAAATTGAAGCAAAGATGCTAGGGCAGATCCTCTTTATATGAATTTTAGTATGTATCAAGCGGCGGCTGCACGGAATCCGGCAGCGGGCAGGTGTAGTGTCCGCCGTTTCGCTTTGTGACTTCCTTCTTTGCCGCTTCGATCACGTCCGGGCGGTCCATCGTTCGGATGCAGGAGAGAGCCAGGACTTTTGCGGCAGTCAAGAGACCTTTGTGGGCCAGCGGGCTGCAGGACTGGGCAACCATCTGCCAGGAATGTCCTACATTTCCGACGCACGCGGTAGCAATGTTGATGTTTAAGGTCGGTGCTGCATAGCCGACATCGCCGACATCGGTGGAACCGGCGGTCAGTTTGATCTTATCCGGGTTGAACGGATGGATCTCGGAATCCAGCGGTTTTTCGAGGATCTCTTCGAGACGGTCTTCCCCGTAAGTCTCGATGATCTGTGTGCGGATATTTTCCATTGTGGTTTCCGGATAGGTATTTAAGAATTCTTTCGCCATCGCGTAATCTGCATCATCCCATTTCGGAGCACCGACTTCCTGTAAACACTCATCGGCAACTTTTGCGAGGGCATTGTTCGGAAGGTATTCCGTGAATGCCATGGAAAGTTCACACTCCACGGAGGTATCGGTCATGATGGAGGCGCCGCGGGCAACGTTTTTCACGCGCTCGAAGAGCTCTTTTACCTGGTATACCCACGGGGAACGGACCTCGTAGCGGATCGTTGCGTGATCCTGGACAACGTTCGGGGCAGTTCCGCCTGCATCAATGTAGGCATAATGGATTCTTGCCTCCGGGATCATGTGTTCTCTTAAGTAGTTGCAGCCGACGTTCATGAGTTCTACGGCATCCAGAGCGCTTCTTCCGAGATACGGGGTCGCGCCGGCATGAGAGGCAACGCCTTTAAAATAGAAGTTTGCACCCATGATCGCATTGCTGTGGTTGCATTCGACGGCGTTTTTTGTTGCCGGATGCCAGGAGTATACGAAATCAACGTTGTCGAACATTCCGGCGCGGGCCATGAACTGTTTGGCACCGGCACCTTCCTCAGCAGGGCAGCCGAAGTAGATGATCGTTCCGTCTTTCTTATTTGCGATCAGGTATTCTTTCACAGCGATCGCTGCTGCGAGCGCACCGGTTCCGAGTGCGCAGTGACCGCATCCATGGCCGGGAGCGCCTTCCGTCAGAGGTTCTTTGTGCGGATCTGCTGCTTTCTGGCTTAAGGATGAGAGTGCATCGTACTCTCCGAGAATTCCCATGACCGGTTTTCCGGTTCCGTAGGAAAAGGTTCCGGTAAAGCAGGTCGGGATTCCGGCGTCGCCCTCGGTCAGGGTAAAGCCTTCTTCTTTTAAGATGGATTTTAACAGGGCTGCTGATCTTGTCTCGTGGAAAGCGAGTTCCGCGTATTCCCAGATCTTATCGTTGGCATCCAGGATTTTTGCAGATTTCTCGTCGATCACACGGGTGAGAAGTTCCAGGTCTTTGTTCATGTGGGGTCCGTCCTTTCTTTTAGGGTGTGGGCGATGCCGGAGTCTTTTACACTGCACCGCATTATAGGGATAGTTTACTACAGTTTCTGGAAAAGTACAATGGGAAATATGATATGATTGTATTGGCGAAAGTACGCGGTGAGCTTCCGAGCAGTAGCACTCAGGGATGCGGGGATGGTTCCTCTAAGCTCCCAGGAGACTGCTAAAGACGGAAAAACGATGACACAACTCGCTGCGCTCAAACAAGTGTCATCTTTTTTCCAACGCAGTCACCCGGAACCTAAGAGGAGCCAGATCCCCGGATCAAGGTGCTCCTGTTCGGAAGCTCACCGCTGGTAGTTATTGGGAAAATGGAAAAAGCACAGAGGGCAATACTCCTGTGTCTTGCGGCAATTCTGCGGCAGATATTTACCATGCGAGGAAGAACGTGATATAATCGTGACAGTAATGCGAGAAAACTATCTGGATAGATAAAAATCAGGAGGAAATATATATGTCAAAACTGATCTATGTCGCGGATGATGAGAAAAACATCTGTTTTCTGATAGAGAATTTCCTGGAAAAAGAGGGATATGAGGTGGAGTGTTTCGGGGATGGAGAGTCTCTTCTGGAGGCGTTTGAGAAAAAAGCTCCGGATCTCTGTATCCTGGACATTATGATGCCGGGAATGGACGGACTGACGGTCTGCACGCAGATCCGGAAGACGAGCCATGTTCCGATCATCATCGTTTCCGCAAAGGATTCCCCGCTGGACCGCATCACGGGGATCACTCTCGGAAGTGATGACTATATGGTGAAACCGTTCCTGCCGCTGGAACTCGTGACGAGAGTCAAAGCGTTGTTCCGCCGCGTGGATGCGTTCTCCGGACAGGAGGAAGAGTCGAAGGATTCCTATGAGATCGGGGATATCAGACTTTACCCGAAGCGCCGCGCTGCGAAGTTAAAGGATGAGGATTTTGCCCTGACTCCGCTGGAATTTGATTTTCTGTGCCACATGCTGGAGCGGAAGGAACATGCGGCGAGCCGCGATGACCTCTTAAAATCCCTGTGGAAGGTGGACAGCAAGGAAGTAGACACGAGAGCTGTGGATGATATGGTGAAACGTCTCAGAAAGAAGCTGAAGGACCAGAAGAGTACTGTGAAGATCGAGACGGTATGGGGATATGGCTTCCGCCTGACGAGTGGAGGAGAGGAATGAAATTAAGTATCCGGATGAAGATCTTCCTCCCGGTGATGCTGCTTTTGATCGCGTTTCCGGTGGCGGCATGGTTCGTGTTCAGCTATGCGCTGGACGGACATATGATCTACAATGCGAAGCGGGATCTGGGGCAGATGGTGAAGACCGTGGAGGAACTTACGGAGGAGTACAGCAACGTGGATGTGCCGGATGAGAACAGCGCACAGGATGACCGCGGAAGTCTCCTGAATGCCCTGAGAAACTCGGCCCAGACGGAGTCCGGTGAGACGAAGATGCTGGTGATCGGAAAGAATTACCGCGTACTGTATCCGAAAAACTACGATGATCAGCCGGAGATGACCCAGATGTACTCGGAATTCCTGATAAGAATGACAGGAAATGATCCTTCGTTTGAAAGCGGGGAGATCTCCGAGGAGATGATCGGAGATACGAGATACATGCTCTATTTTCTTGATGTGGGGCAGAAACGGTCGGGGCGTGTCCAGAATATCCTGCTGTACTGTCCGATCCATGATACAAGCGTGATCTTACATGAAGTGTCGAGACTGGTGCTCATGATCATGGGGGTCATGGCGGGAGTCTCCATCGTGCTGTTCTGGTTTGTAGCTGGAAGTATCTCAAATCCGGTGAGCCGCCTCTGTGAGGCAGCGCGCGGGATCGGTGAAAAGAAGTTTAAAAAGGTGGAGACCGGGACAAACGTAAAAGAGCTTTATGAACTGGAGAATGAGATCAACCAGATGCAGGACAATCTTTTGAAGGCGGACGAGGCGGAGCGCGTCTTTTTCCAGAATGCGTCCCATGAACTCCGTACCCCGCTCATGTCCATCAGCGGCTATGCCCAGGGGATCCAGCGAGGTGTCTTTGAAGATACATCCCAGGCAGCAGGAGTGATCCTGGATGAGAGCAGCCGTCTGACGGAGGTGGTCGACGGGATCCTGACGCTCACGAGAATGGACCAGATGCGCTACCAGGTTGTTTCGGTGGAGCTGGGGATCCGGGAATATATCGAGGATCAGATCGAGCGGCTGGAAGGTCTTGCTTACCAGAAAAAAATAAAACTGGAATTTTTGCCGGGAGACGAGCATAAGATTATCTCGGATGTGATGCTGCTCGGGCGGGCGTTCTCAAATGTGACATCAAACTGTATCCGCTATGCAAAGGAGACGGTTCAGATTTCTGTGGAAGAGTCGGGGGATCAGCTGAAACTTACGATCCGCGACGATGGACCGGGGATTGCAGAGAATGATCTGCCGCATCTGTTCGACCGTTTTTATAAAGGAAAGAACGGAAATCACGGGCTGGGGCTTTCCATCGCGAAGCGTTCCATGGAATATATGGGAGGCGATATCGCGGCAGAAAGCTCGCCGGACGGTGCCGTGTTTACGATCATACTGCCGCAGGATTGCCGCAGCTTTGCCGTAGAAGAATGGACGGAAGTGTGATAAGATGGTAACAGTTCAGAGGAAGGATTCTCTGTACACGAAAACATGGAAAATATCTGCGGATTTTTGGAAATCTGTTATCAGCTTACATCACAGGAGGACACAATGATGAAGAAGATTTTATTTTTATTCGGTCTTCTGGTATGTCTTGCGGGAATGCCGCTTACGGCCTTTGCGGATAATAAGACTGCGAAGCAGACGTATGAAACAGCAATCTCAGACAACTGGAAAACGATGTTAAAGAACAGTATCGCTCTGGATACGATCAATGCGGAGAATAATACGCATCTGCTGGAATGGCAGGATGTGAAGAATCCGTCGGATGAGGCGGTAAAACTTGTGGATAAGATCCAGAAGCTCCAGGCGGAGCAGGAAGAAGATCAGGAGAGTATGGACCCTTACACAAAGGCGAAGAAATCCTGTGACGCGAAATTAAACGCGGACGGCGCGAATGCGGCGCTCGAGAACATTATCCGGATCCAGAAGGACCGTCTGAGCGATCAGAAGGAACTGCAGGTGCTGTGGGCGAAGGTTGATAAACTGTTAAAGTAGAGCGCAGGTTCAGCTCTGAAAACCGCCTGCCCGATGGAACAAAGATCTGACAGGGACGGGTTCCGGTGAGCAGGTCCAGAAAAATAACCTGAAACATGGTTTCTTACGAAAGAAAAACGGCTGTGAAGAAAAGAATCACTTCACAGCCGTTTTTGTGCTCATTTTTCTGTAAAAAACATCGGTTTATGGATCTCGCTGGCGGGGCAGGAGAATTTCTGCCATTTCGATACGAGATATTCAGCCCTGAAAATCCGCCAGGTCCGGGATATATTCCTTCAGGATCTCCGGGTGATAGTTCGCGATGAGTGTTTCCGGGAAGTTTAACTCTTTTAAGAGGGCCTCCGCGCGCGCGTGGTCGCCGACCGATGTCGTAAAGTGTGCATCGCTGTTCATGATGACCGGAACCTTGTAGCTGGCGCAGAGCGGGAGAATGATCCTGTCATTTTCATATGCGTGGATGCGGGAACCGCCTGGTGTCAGGGAGGTGTTGTTGAGCTCGATCATGCGGTGGTTGTCCTTTGCGGCTTTTACGACCGCCTCATAGTCCAGTGGAAATTTTCCATCATCCGGATGTCCGAGGATCGTGACATACGGATTTTTTAACGCTGTGAGCACCGCGAAGGTGTTGTCTTCCATTGTTCCCGGTTTCAGGCAGAGGTCATGGAGACTGACGACTGTGTAGGATAAGCGCTTTAACATCCGCTCTGACAGGTCGATGGTTCCGCTGTAGTCCACGATGTTTAATTCACATCCGAATAAAAGACGGACACCCTCTAAGACCGGCGGGATCACATTGAAGTTGCAGAATTGCATTTCCCCGCAGCTTCCCGGCATGGACGGGGCGTGCTCGGTGATGCCGAGGATCGGCAGGTTCTTTAATGCAGCGGCATGGACCATCTCCGTGATGGTTCCGTAGGCATGTCCGCTCGCGATGGTATGGGTATGCAGATCAGCATAATCTTTCATGGTAAATGCCTCCAAAAATATCAGAAAATTCCTACCTGTGTACAGTAATCACTATGCACATTTTATCATAAAATTTTTATGAAAACTATGGCAAATATTCACAGAATATGGTTAAATAGAGGAAGAAATTATCATCCATTCTTATGGCCTTTTTATAGAAATAAGCGGAATAAAAATGGAGGATGAGAAAAGGAGAGATGAAATATGGAATCCATGGACGATTACAAAGAGGAGTTAGAAGCTTCCCTTAAAAAAATTAGAGTTGGCGATGTTGTGACTGGTACCGTGCTTGATGTGACAGATGACGCGGTGATCGTGGACTTAAAGACCTACGCGGACGGCGTGATCCGCAAAGAAGATCTGAGCGAAGATCCTGATTTCAACATGGCGGAGATGATCCATCCGGGTGATGAGATCACGGCGACCGTGATGGCGACAAATGACGGGGAAGGAAACATGGTCCTCTCCAAAAAGGAGGCAAACCAGGTCCTTGCGTGGGATAAACTGAAGACTATGATGGAAGAGCGCACGGTCGTTCCGGTAAAGATCTCCGAGATCGTAAACGCAGGTGCTGTCGCATATCTGGAAGGGATCCGCGGCTTTATCCCGGCTTCCCGCCTCAGCGACGAGTATGTGGAAGATTTAAAGGAATTCGACGGAAAGACGATCGAAGTGACTGTGATCACGGCAGATGAGGAGACACACCGTCTCGTATTATCTGGACGCGAGGCAGCGAGAGAGAAAAAACAGGAAGAGACAAATAAAAAGATCGCAAAATGTGAAGTCGGCGCTGTCATGAACGGCACGGTCGAGACCTTAAAGGATTACGGCGCATTTGTTGAGCTGGAAAACGGACTTACCGGTCTCCTTCACATCTCCCAGATCAGCACAAAGCGGATCAAACATCCGGGTGCGGTG
The DNA here is from genome assembly GCF_036318045.1 of Clostridium sp. CM74B_53. NCBI lineage: Bacteria > Bacillati > Bacillota > Clostridia > Eubacteriales > Clostridiaceae > Clostridium > Clostridium sp. CM74B_53. The sequence goes on from NZ_JAWQDE010000005.1 coordinate 110,229, forward strand.
CTGAAAGAGGGACAGAACGTAAAAGTAAAGATCATCTCCACCGCGAACAACAAGATCAGTCTGTCCATGAAAGAGCTGATCGAGGAGGAAGCGGAGAGAGAAGCTGAGGACACCTACGGATATAAGGAAGAAGGTCAGGCAAGCACAGGTCTTGCGGATCTCTTAAAGGGTCTGAAGCTGTAGCAGGAAAGCGTGAAGACATGGTCGCATGGACGGAACGTTCCCGGCTGCAAAGAAAGGGGGCGTCAGCATGACGAAAGAGTCTGGAGAGTTTGATCAGATCGATCAGTGGAAATCAACGATGTTTTTATACAGCTCCGCGTTAAAATCCATCAACACGAAGATCGAGATCTTAAATAATGAATTTATCCAGTTATACAATTACAACCCGATCGAACACATCACTTCCCGGTTAAAGACGCCGGAGAGCATCGTGAAAAAGCTGAAGCACGATGGATGTGAGGTCACGATCGATAACATGGTGGAGCATTTAAACGACATCGCGGGGATCCGGATCATCTGTTCCTTTATGTCCGATATTTATCCCATCGCGGATATGATCGCCAGACAGGCGGATATTACAGTCCTGCATGTCAAGGACTACATTAAATATCCGAAGGCGAACGGATATAAGAGCTACCATATGGTGGTGACGATCCCGGTCTATCTGTCGGAGGGAAAGAGAGATACGAAGGTCGAGATCCAGATCCGCACCATCGCGATGGACTTCTGGGCGTCCCTGGAACACAAGATCGCTTATAAGTTTGAGGGAAAGGCACCGGATTATCTGGAACGGGAGTTAAAGTCCTGTGCAGATATGGTGGATATGCTGGATATGAAGATGTTCTCCTTAAACCAGGCGATCATGGCCGTCGAGGAGGAAGAGCGCAGGCGTGAGGAAGAAAAGCGCCGCGAGCGTGAGAAAGCAGAAAGAAAACAGGAGGAACTTGCAGGAAACGGTCCGACATAGACCGTTTTCGGCTGTTTTGGTGACAGAAAGTTCCAAGACGAAAGATCTGCACTCCGGAAAAGCGGATGCAGAGCGGCCAGTCTGGAGGAAAGATAGATGAGAGTCGTACTACAGAGAGTAAAACATGCGTCGGTACATGTGGACGGGCGGGAGACCGGTTCCATCGGACAGGGATTCCTGATCCTTCTCGGTGTATCTGATGAGGATGATGAGACGATCGCAGATAAAATGGCGGACAAGATCTGCAGACTCCGCATTTTTGAGGATGAGAACGGAAAGACGAACCGCTCTCTTCAGGATGTGGGCGGCGAGATCCTTGTGGTGAGCCAGTTTACACTGTATGCAGACTGCCGGAAGGGCAACCGTCCGAGCTTTACCGGTGCAGGAGCGCCGGACCATGCGAACCGTCTCTATGAATATTTTATGGAACAGTGCAAAAAGCATGTGGAAAAAGTGGCGCACGGGGAGTTTGGAGCGGATATGAAGGTGGATCTGCTGAATGACGGACCGTTTACACTGATGCTGGACAGCAAAGAGCTGTTCCCGAAATAGGATACTATTACACATACGGAGGATTTTTAGAATGAACGGCAAAGATCTTGAAAAAGCACTTCTCTGGGAAGCTCCGCATATCGGCGAAAAAGCGCCGGAGCAGATCCCGGAGGCACAGGATTTCTGTGAGGGATATAAGACATTCTTAAATGAGGGAAAAACAGAGAGAGAATGCGTGAAAAAAGCAGTTACACTCTTGGAAAACGCAGGATATCAGAAATTTGATCCGAAAGCTTCCTACAAAGCAGGGGATAAGATCTACTGGAACAACCGGAAGAAGGCGATCATTGCTTCCACAATCGGAACAAAAGATCTGAACGAGGGATTGAGGATGAACGGTGCCCACATCGATTCCCCGCGCCTGGATTTAAAACCGAATCCGCTGTTTGAGAAGGATGAGATCGCATATTTAAAACCGCACTATTACGGCGGGATCCGCAAATACCAGTGGGGGACCGTGCCGTTATCCATGCATGGCGTCGTTGTAAAAGCTGACGGAGAGGTCGTTGAGATCTCCATCGGCGAAAATGAGGGCGATCCGCAATTCTGCGTGACAGATCTTCTCCCACATCTCGCTTCCGAACAGAACGGGAGAAAGCTCGCGGAAGGTTTAAAGGGCGAGGAACTCAATATTATCATCGGTTCGATCCCGTACCATGACGAGGAGAACGAGAAAATCAAAAATCCGGCAAAGCTTCTTGCGATGAAGTTACTGAACGAGCGCTACGGGATCACGGAAAAAGATTTCACCCGTGCGGAGATCGAGATGGTCCCGGCATACAAGGCAGTCGATATCGGACTTGACCGCGGACTTGTGGGAGCTTACGGCCAGGATGACCGCGTCTGCGCGTACACAGCTCTGATGGCGGAGATCGGGACAAAGAATCCGGAACACACGACATTTACGATCCTTACGGACAAAGAGGAGATCGGTTCTGTCGGGAATACGGGACTTCACTCGGACTATGTCCATCATGCGGTCGAGGACCTCGCGGAGAGCTTCGGGGCGGACACAAAGACTGTGCTGCGCCATTCCATCTGCCTTTCTTCCGATGTAAACGCGGCTTATGATCCGACGTTCGCGAGTGTATACGAGAGCAGAAACTCGAGTTATGTAAACAAAGGCTGCGTGCTCACAAAATATACAGGCGCGAGAGGAAAGTCCGGCAGCAGCGATGCAAGCGCGGAGACGATGGCAAAGGTCATCGGCATCATGGAAGAGAACGGTGTGTACTGGCAGACCGGTGAGCTCGGTGCAGTCGATGCGGGCGGTGGCGGAACGATCGCCCAGTATGTGGCGATGATGGATGTGGATGTTGTGGACCTCGGCGTTCCGATCCTTTCCATGCACGCACCGTTTGAGCTGGCTTCGAAGCTTGATGTATACAATACATATAAGGCGTTCTGTGCGTTCTATAAATAAATGCGGATGACGGCTGGACCGGCAGGAGCTGTGTCCAGAAGTCGGAAGGACATTTCTAACGCCCCGTTTTGAAAAAATTGAAACATTATTGAAAAACACTCTGGAAGAGATCCTGATGGACGTAAGACATGGAAGATCTTTGCAGAGTGTTTTTATTTACGCGAACGACGAGTCAAAGTCCGCGCTTGCGCGAGACCTTGGCGACTGTCGCGATAACAAGGGGAAACTCGTGAAGCGTTTTTTCACTTGTTTTCTAACACATGTCTTAAATTTCTGTGAACACTCTTTTTTTTCGCGTGACGGTATGTTAGAATGAGTATTACGCGCGGATGTTCCGGAAAACGGGAGACACGCGGGGAATATGAGACAGAATGGAAGGAAAAAGAAAACATGAAAAAAATCATAAAAGCAGGTCTCTGTGTTGCAGCAGCGGCTGTGATCGTAACAGGATGCGGAAATAAGAGCCAGAACACAGAGAGCAGCTCTGCGTCTGAGGAGCAGGCAGCAGCTGCAACTGTTGAGACGGAGACAAAATCCGAGGAAGAGCTTCACGACGAGGAGAGCGTGACTCTCGGAGATTATAAGAACCTGACTTATTCTGCAAAGGTAGAGGAAGTGACGGATGAACAGGTCCAGACAAGATTAAAGGAGCTCTGCGCAGAGTATCCGGTAACGATCGAGGGACGACCGGCTGCGGAAGGCGATACCGCGAATATCGATTATTCCGGAACAAAGGACGGCGTTGCGTTTGACGGCGGAACTGCAGAAGGTTACGATCTGAAGCTTGGAAGCGGAACTTTCATTGACGGCTTTGAGGACGGTGTGATCGGCATGAACGTCGGAGATGAGAAAGACTTAAACTTAAAGTTCCCGGATAACTACGGAAGCGCAGATCTTGCAGGACAGGAAGTCGTATTCCATGTGAAATTAAACCAGTTAAAATCTGAGTCCGAGAGCAAGGTGGACGATGACCTCGCAAAACGTTACTACAACGATGATACAGCGACTCTTGATCAGTTAAAAGAGGAAGTGTGTGCGGATCTCCAGGCGGAGGCCGACAGCCAGTTCTTCAACGCAGCCGGAAGTGAGCTCTTAAATGAAGTGATCAATAACTCCGAAGTCACAGCAGATCCGGACGCTGTTGATGACATGTTCAACCAGTTAAAGACCACATACTCCAGCTATGCGAGCAGCTATGGTCTTGAGTTTGACCAGTTCCTCAGCATGTTCCTCGGAACGGATGAGGATGGACTTCGCGATACTGCTGAAAACCTTGTAAAACAGCAGCTCGTTTTAGACGCGATTCAGGCACAGGAAAATCTCTCTGCGACTGAAGATCAGAAAGATAAGCTCGCTGTTATGAATTACTTCAAGAATGCAGCGCAGATGACGGCAACATACGGTGAGGACTCCGCAAACCAGATCTTTGATATGGGTGCTGTCTACTACTACCTGATCGGCAATTCTACTTACGTTGAAGCGCCGGAGACTACTGCAGAGACAACGGAAGCAGAGAATATCTTAGAAGAAGCAGAGACTGTTGCAGAGGAAAGCGAAAGCAGTACGGAAGCAAAATAATATGGACAGGAAATGGTCCGGCTATTCTGCAAAGTGCTGAGCAGAGATACTGACAGCAGAAATGCGATAAGAGAACAATATGAAAAGAAAAGCATTATTTTTTGACATTGACGGAACGCTCTTAGTGGATGCGTCGAAAGAGCTTCCGAAGAGCGCGGCGGCTGCGATCACCGAGGCGCGCCGCGCCGGACATCTGATATTCATCAATTCCGGGCGGACGAGATGCCTGATGAAGGACGTTGAGGGGAAAGTACCGGTCGACGGTTACCTCTGCGGATGCGGAACCTACATAGAAGCGGAAGGAAAAGCCCTGCTTCACAGAAAGATCTCCGCGAAGCGCCGGATGGAGCTCCAGAGAGCGATCCTCGCGTGCAGACTCGACGGGATCCTTGAGGGACCGAAGGTTTGTACGGTCCAGGTCGGCGTCTCCCACATGGAAGAGATCGAACATGTGAAGAACGTTGTATATAAAAACCAGGGACTTGCGAGCGCAGACTGGAACACGGAAGAAGTCGATTTTGACAAGTTCTGTGTTCTGGCGGATGAGAATAGTGATGCGGAGAGCTTCTTAAAGATCCTGGCGCCGGATATGACTGCGATCGACCGGGGACACGGACTCTATGAGTGTGTGCCGACAGGCTATGATAAGGCGACGGCGATGGAAGTGATCCTGAAACACTATGGGGTCGCGAGAGAAGATTCCTACGCCTTCGGTGATAGTATGAATGACCTGGCGATGATCCGCTATGCCGGAAACAGTATCATCATGGAAAAACACGCGAAAGGCCTAGAACCTTACGCGACCTTTATCACGAAGGACGTGGAGGACGACGGGATCGCATGGGCATTTGAAAAACTTCATATTATATAAAAGATGAGTTTTGCGGCAGTTCTGCTTTTGAGTGGGACTGTCGCTTTGCGTTTTCGAAAGCTGTCGAAACTTGCGTTCAAAAACTACTTTTCAATTCTGGAAAAATGTATTATATATTTAAGAAAAAGGAAGCAGACGCGGGAAAGGGCGGCTGCGGACGAGGCGTAAGGGGGACGAAAACAATGAGCATGGAACGACATTACAAAAGTGCTCTGGAAGAAGAAAACCAAAGGCTTCGCGAAGAGAACGACAGGCTGATGGACATTGTGGTACAGATGAAAGGTACACTGAACCGCCTGGTAAAAGCGTATATTACAGAAAGTAAATAGGAGAATGCGGCTGCACAGAACTGATCGGGCAGCCGTGGATAGAAATAACCGCGGATGGCTGCGAAAGGCAGCAGGTCCGCGGTTATTTCGCAGGAATTCAATGTCCTGTTTACTGGACGACACCGGCCGTATTTACAGTCCAGATCGTTCCGTTCGCATCTTTGATATCTTTATATCCACGTCCAAGCTCCGGTTTCGCTGTGGAAGTGGAGGAAGCGGACGCTTTCTGTACATTTCCGGCTGTTCCGACAAGGTAGATGGTGCCGTTTAAGTCCGCCGGTGCATATCTCTGATCGGCAGTGGCGTCCTGTCTCTTTCCGTATACATAGAGGATGCCGTCGCGGAGTCCATGGTATCCCTGACCTTTCTTGTCGCCGTCGGTGTGGAAGAACCAGTTCTCGGTCTCACCCGTCTCCTCATTGAAGATCGTCTGTTTTCCTGTCTTCATGATGCCGTCCTCGCCGAAGCAGAAGTTCGCGATCTCATCGTTCGCCACATTCACGATCTGTCTTCCGGTCTGCATGATGCCGAGATCACTGAAGGCGTATTTTTTTGCGTTGATCGTGAAGAGAGAATTCCCCTTTTTCGTGGAAACGTATGGTTTTCCTGCTTTAAAGCAGAAGGTGTACACCTCGTCGGCTTCGTGGATCCCGGAAATCCCCTCAATGGAGTGAAAACCTTCGGCGCGTTTTCCGTCCCCGGACGGTCCGTAGTACTGATAATCTGTGACGTTCGGGACAGCTGCATTGCTGCCGGTCGCGTCCGCATCGCTCCCGGACGGCATCAGGACCCAGCCTGTCTGCATTTTTCCGTCGATGAAGGTGTAGTAATTTCCGTCGATCTTCTTGTCATACTGGGTAGTCACCATCTTTCCGTCGGAGTTAAAGTAGTACCAGCTCTCAGAAGATCCCGGCACATGACTGTTTTCCTCCAGGCGGATCCATCCGGTCTTCATCGCCCCGTCTTTTTCTGTTCCAAGATAGTAAGTAGCTCCGTCGATCTCCGTCTTTCCTGTCGCCATATGGCCGGACTCGTCAAAATAGTACCATTTAGAGTCAAATTTTACCCATTTGGAGACAGCGGACTTTCCATCCTTTTCAAAGTAGTACCAGAAGGTATCGGGAGTCTCCGGGGAGTCCGGATCTTCCTCATTCTTTAATTCTACCCATGCACTTGTCACCATTTTTCCTTCGCTGTCCACATAATATTCGTCGATCTTCGCATCGGTCACGATCTGACCGTTCTCACCAAGATAGTACCAGTCTTCCCCGCGCTTTCTCCATGCATCGGTGGTGAGGTACCCGTCTTCATCGTAATAGACCTTTGCATCTCCTTCTGTCACCCATCCGTGGGATGCAGCGTAAGCCGGCAGCCCGGAGACCATTGTCATGAATGCTGCTGCGGATAAGACAGCGGCGATCCTTGTCTGTTTTTTCATAATATCCTTCTCTCCTTTTTGATATGAAATCATGCTCTTGTCCGGCAGGTCAGAAGCTTGTGGACAGGACGGATCGGCAGCAGCTCCTGAGATCATGCCGTACAGTTGTTTTTGTTTACCAGCTGATTATAACAGTCTGTGATGACGGAATTCCAGTGTGGGTTCCTGGCATATCTGGAACACCGTGGAAAGGATTTCACCGGGTGGAAAAAACGGAAAACAAAGGGGAAAAAATGCCCCGGGGATCCCCTGAAAATCCCGTTAAAAACATGATTTACTGGACTGTATGCGGTCCGCATGGTATAATCGAAGAAGGTATACCCGGCGCAGACTCAGCCATGTGTCTGGGGGAAAAGGAAGGTCAATATGGCTGGAATCTGACAGTTTGAGAGAGGAGAAGGTTTCACTTATGAGAATGAAAGTTTCTGATTATATTGCCCAGAAGCTGGTAGACGAGGGGATCACCGATGCATTTATGGTGACCGGAGGCGGTGCGATGCACCTGGATGACGGACTCGGACATCAGCCGGGACTTCACTGCTATTTTAACCACCATGAACAGGCATGCGCCATCGCTGCGGAGGCGTATGCGAGAATCCACAACAAGATCGCCGCGCTCTGCGTGACGACAGGCCCTGGCGGAACAAACGCGATCACGGGCGTTGTCGGCGGCTGGCTCGACTCGATCCCGATGCTCGTTTTATCCGGACAGGTCCGCTACGACACGACGGCCCACAGCACAGGTCTGGGGATCCGCGCGATGGGAGATCAGGAATTTGAGATCACAAAGGCAATCGACTGTATGACAAAGTACAGCGAGATGGTGCTGGATCCGATGCGGATCCGCTTCTGCCTGGAAAAGGCCCTTTATCTGGCACAGACAGGAAGACCTGGTCCGTGCTGGCTGGACATCCCGTTAAATGTCCAGGGCGCGTATATCGAGACGGAATCCTTACTGGGATTCGACAAAGATGATTACGAGGCGGGCGGCACCGGCTGGTCCGGACATGGAACCGGATGTTCCGGATGCACGATCTGCATGATGAATAAAATTGAAGGAAAACCGGCTATGATCCCGTCCGATGTGAGCGGACAGGGAGAAAAGCGCGTGAAACTTCCGGATCCTGTGACAGTAGAACAGGCGAGAGAGATCTTAAAGAAGGTCCGCGAGGCAAAACGTCCGGTGATCAATGCCGGAAACGGGATCCGGATCGGAAAAGCGTTTGATGTATTTACAAGAGTCGTGAAAAAGCTCGGGATCCCGGTTGTTACCTGCTGGAACAGCATCGACTGCATGTACGATACAGATCCGCTCTATGTGGGACGTGCCGGACATATGGGCGACCGCGCCGGAAACTTTGCGGTTCAGAACAGTGACCTCTTATTATCGCTGGGAAGCCGTCTTTCCATCCGCCAGGTTGGCTACAATTACCCGACATGGGCGAGAGCAGCGTATGTGATCTACAATGACATCGACGCGGAAGAGTTAAAGAAACCGACGGTCCACGTTGATATGCCGGTCCATGCGGACGTAAAGGATCTTCTCGAGAAGCTGGAACTCGTTCTCGATGAGGAAGAATTTGATCCGAACGGCGGTGCAAAGGACAAAGAGGCAGTGGACAGCTGGATCCGTCAGTGCCAGACCTGGAAAGAAAAATATCCGGTCGTTCTGCCGAAACATTATGAGGCCGGAGATGATGAGCCGGCAAACGTCTACGCGGCGATCAAGGAGATCAGCAAACGTGTGGAGGAGGATGTGATCACGGTTGTGGGCAACGGCTCCGCGTGCGTGGTAGGCGGACATGCCTATGAGATGAAGAAAGGACAGCGGTTTATCAGCAACTCTGCGATCGCTTCCATGGGTTACGACCTCCCGGCGGCGATCGGTGCATGGGTGGCGGACCATACAAAGGATATTATCCTTGTGACCGGTGACGGAAGCATCCAGATGAACCTTCAGGAACTCCAGACGATCATCCATCACCACATGGGGATCAAGATCTTCCTGATCAACAACGGCGGCTACCACTCCATCCGTCAGACCCAGAGGACCCATTTCCATGAGCCGCTCATCGGAATCGGCGTGGACAGCCATGACTTAAGCTTCCCGAGTATGGAGAAACTTGCCTGGGCTTACGGCTATCCGTATGTGGCGGCGCATCACAACAGCGAGCTTGGTGCTGCTGTGGAGAAGACACTTGCGACGGAAGGTCCGGTGATCTGTGAGATCTTTGTTGATATGAAGCAGGGATTTGAGCCAAAGGCATCTGCGAAGATGCTGCCGGACGGAACGATGGTATCTGTACCGCTTGAGGATCTTGCGCCGTTCCTTCCGGAGGAGGAACTCAAGGAGAATATGTATATCCCGCTGGTGGAAAATAAGTAGGTTTGTCAGTGACGCAGGTCTGCGCACTTGCTGCGCTGACCTTAATAAAGGATAGGAATGAAGGCAAAAATCCCATCGGCGCAGCCGATTTGGAATGGATTTTTGCTCGTAGCTGTGAAGGTACTGAACAGTTGCGTTTGCCAGAGGAAAGGGGCAGCATAATATGAATATCATCATGACAGGCGCGACGAGTTTTGTCGGCGCGGCGACAGTTCGGGAACTCTTGCGGAGAGGACATACGGTGACTGCCATCGCGCGCCCCGCGTCCTCAAAACTCGGCATGATCCTTGACGGAAACGAGGAGGCGCTTTTATCCGGGCGGCTTCTCGTGACTGAAAACGATCTCTCCGAGCCGGAACAGCTTCTGGAAAAAGTGACAAAGCCGCAGGATGTCTTCTGCCACTTCGGCTGGGGCGGTTCCGGAAGTGCGTCGAGAACAGACCGGGCGCTTCAGGAAAAAAATCTGGAGATCTCCCTGGAGACGATCCGGACTGCGAAGGCACTGGGATGTAAAAAGTTCCTGTTCTCCGGATCCCAGGCAGAATACGGAATGCACCGGGATCTGATCACGGAGGAGACGGCCTGCGAGCCGAAATCCCTCTACGGCGAAGCGAAGCTCGCGATGCGCGAAAAGGGCGAAACGCTCTGCGGGGAGCTCGGCCTGCGTTACATTCATGCGCGGATCTTCAGCGCCTACGGACCGGGAGACCACCCGTGGACGTTAGTCGAATCCTGTCTGGACGCATTTTTGAACAACAGGGAGATGTCCCTCGGCGCCTGCACGCAGAACTGGAATTTCCTCTATATCGATGATCTGGCGAGAGGAATGGCGGCGCTCTGCGAGGCGGAGGAAACGGCATTTGAGGGGATCTCAAATCCTGTCTTTAACTTCGGAGGCGCGGAGACAAAGGTATTAAAGGATTTCGTGGAGGAGATCCATACACGCTGCGGCGGAAAGGGCGAAACCCGATACAATACCCGCGGGGAAAATGCGGAAGGTCTGATCAACCTGATGCCGTCCATTGAGAAATTAAAGGCGGTGACGGGATGGAAGCCGGAAGTCGACTTTAAGACCGGCATTACCCGGATGATCGCACTCAGGAAAAGGACCGTATAGAGAGGAAAAACGGGGAAACTCGGGCAGGACCGGCTACGGTGGTGCATAGCGGATCCGGATCGACAAAAAATGCCGTGAACACTGCCCGGTATTGACAAAACAGAAAAAATGGTTACAATGATAAAAGTTAAAGATCAGGTAACAATTATTTAAGGAAGAAGAAAATATAACATGAAAAAAATCAGCGTTTTGATTCCATGCTATAACGAGGAGGAGAATGTCGTTCCGATCAGTGAAGCGGTCATCGGCATCATCACAAAAGAGCTGCCGCAGTACGACTACGAGCTGGTCTTTATCGACAATGACTCCACGGATAAGACGAGAGAACTGCTCAGGATGCTCTGTGCAAAGAACCCGAAGATCAAGGCGATCTTCAATGCGAGAAACTTTGGACAGTTCAACTCCCCATATTATGGAATCCTTCAGGTAACCGGTGACTGCGTGATCTCCATGGTCGCAGATTTCCAGGATCCGGTGGAATTGATCCCGAAGTATGTCCATGAATGGGAGAATGGCTATAAGATCGTTATCGGGATCAAGACGAGCAGCAAAGAAAATCCGGTCATGTACTGGCTCAGAAGCTGCTATTACAAACTGATCCGTAAATTGTCTGATGTAGAGCAGATCGAACATTTCACGGGATCCGGTCTCTATGACAGACAGTTTATCGAAGTGTTAAGAAATTTGAATGATCCGACTCCGTTCCTTCGCGGAATTGTCGCGGAGCTTGGATTTAAGAGAAAAGAGATCCCGTATGAACAGCCGAAGCGCCGCGCGGGGAAGACTCACAATGACTTCTATAAATTATACGATGCGGCGATGTTAAGCTTCACCTCCTACACGAAAGCGGGACTGCGCCTTGCGACATTCTTTGGCGCATTTTGCGGCGGGATCAGTTTTCTTGTCGGAATGGTATATCTGATCATGAAGCTCCTCTACTGGGACCGCTTTGCGGCAGGTATGGCGCCGCTTCTGATCGGAATGTGTTTCCTTGGTTCGGTCCAGATCTTCTTTATCGGACTGCTCGGCGAGTATATCATGAGCATCAATACCCGTGTGATGCACCGTCCGCTTGTTGTCGAGGAGGAGCGGATCAATTTTGACACGCCGGCTGCGCAGGAGGAAGTATGAAATACAGTGTTGAAGTGATGAGAGTCCGTGAGCAGACGATCCAGTTAAATGGCTGGGCTGTGGAAAATGACCCGGATTCCGTGATCACATACCGGATCGAGGACGAAGCGGGGAATCCGGTGGATGCGAAGATCGTTCCGACAAGGCGGGACGACGTGAGCCAGATCTACTACAAAAAGATCATCGACCGCGATCTCGGGTTTGATATCCGTTTCCCGTATGAACATGGAAAGATCTACTATCTTGTAATCTGCGGGGAGAAGAAGACGACTCGCGTGAAATACAGCGATATGATGATCCGCAAAAAGACAGGAGCGGCGAACCGCAAAGTCCAGAAACTCATGAACCTGATGAATATGGAGACGGTTCATGTTGCCTGGGATTTCCTGAAAGAGAATGGTCTGAAGGCCCTGATCTTAAAATCAAAGCATAAGATCCAGGGAATCGATGACGATTACGACTACGCAGAGTGGTGGAATCTCACAAAACCGTCGGAGGAAGAGCTGGAAGCGCAGAAAAAAGAGACCTTTGAGTATATGCCGAAGTTCTCCATCGTGATCCCAGTCTATAAGACTCCGGAGAAGTTTTTAAAGGAAATGCTGGATTCCATCGTGGAGCAGACCTACGCAAACTGGGAACTCTGCATCGCGGACGGCAGTCCGGCCGGAGAGAGCGTTGAGAATGTATTAAAGAAATATGCGGAGAAGGATTCCAGGATCCGGTATAAGGTTCTGGGCGAAAATCTCGGAATTTCCGGTAATACCAACGCGGCTCTCGAGATGGCGGAGGGCGATTTTGTTGTCCTTGCGGACCATGATGACCGTCTGACACCGAATGCGCTCTTCGAGTGCGCGAAAAAACTGAATGAAAACAGATCATGTGATGTCCTCTATTCCGATGAGGACAAGCTGGATATGGATGGAGATGAACTGTTTGACCCGCATTTTAAGCCGGATTTCAATCCAGACCTTCTGACGAGCGTCAACTATATCTGCCATCTGTTCGTGGTGAAGAAAGAACTGCTTGATAAAGTCGGCGGTTTCCGGGCGGAGTATGACGGAGCCCAGGATTATGACTTTATCTTCCGCTGTACGGAGAATGCAGAGAAGATCTGCCATATCCCGAAGGTCTTATACCACTGGCGCTGCCATCCGAATTCCACGGCGAGCAACCCGGAGAGCAAGCTTTACGCCTTCACAGCCGGTTCCCGCGCGATCATGGACCACTATAAGAGAGTGGGGATCGAGGCGGAGAAAGTGGAAAAAGGCGTGGACTACGGCATTTATCACACGACATTTAAGATCAAGGGAGATCCGCTTGTCTCCGTGATCATCCCGAACAAGGACCACACCGTCGATCTCGACAACTGTATCCGCCCGATGCTGACGGAAGGGACGTACAAGAACCTCGAGTTTGTCATCGTGGAGAACAACAGCACGGAACAGGCGACATGGACTTACTATGAGAAGATCCAGAAGGAATTCCCGAATGTACACGTTGTCCGCTGGGAGCGGGAGTTCAACTACTCCGCGATCAACAACTTCGGCGTACAGCATGCAAAGGGCGAATACCTTCTGTTCATGAACAACGATATCGAGCTGATCGCAAAGAACTTTGTCGAGGAGATGCTCGGCTTTGCCCAGAGAGAGGACGTCGGAATTGTCGGCGCAAGACTTCTCTATGAGGATGATACGATCCAGCACGCCGGCGTTGTCATCGGATTCGGCGGCATCGCGGGACACACGTTTATCGGTCTCCACAAATCTGAGAACAGCTACTTCAACCGGGCAATGTGCGCCCAGGATTACAGCGCCGTCACAGCGGCCTGCATGATGAGCAAGCGCTCCGTATTTGACGCCGTGGGCGGATTTACGGAGGAACTTGCCGTCGCATTCAATGATATCGACTACTGCATGAAGGTCAGAAAGCTCGGAAAACTCGTGGTCTATGCTCCGTATGCGGTGCTGCATCATTACGAATCGAAGTCCCGCGGTCTTGAGGATACTCCGGAGAAAGTGGCGAGATTCAACCGCGAGATCGCAACCTTCGCGAAGCGCTGGCCGGATATCTTAAAGAACGGAGATCCTTATTACAACCCGAACCTGACGCTGCGGAAATCAAATTTTGCTCTGCGGGACCTGAAAAAGGAGAAGATCGGGGAACCATATAAACTGGAGGTACCGTTAGACGAATGAAGACAACGATCATAATCCCGAATTATAACGGACTCTCGTTTATGGAACCGTGCTTTGAGGCTCTGGATAGACAGACGACAAAGGATTTTAAGATCCTTGTGGTGGACAACGGATCCACGGACGGAAGTGTGGAGTGGCTGAAGGAGAAACAGATCCCGTCGATCTTTCTTCCGGAGAACACCGGCTTTTCCGGTGCGGTCAATGTCGGGATCAAGGCGGCGGATACTCCGTATGTGATCCTCTTAAATAACGATACGAAAGTGGCTCCGCACTATGTGGAAGCGTTGGAGCGGGCCATGGACCGGTCGGAGAAGATCTTTTCCGTCAGCAGCAAGATGATCCAGATGTATCATCCGGATCTCATGGACGATGCCGGAGATATGTACAGCGTTCTCGGCTGGGCATTCCAGCGAGGCGTTGGACGTCCGGAAGGTCTTTATAAAAAAAGCTGCCGCGTGTTTACGGCCTGTGCCGGCGCGGCGATCTACCGCAGGGAAGTGTTTGAGACGATCGGATACTTCGATGAGATGCACTTCGCGTACCTTGAGGATATCGATGTGGGATATCGTGCGAAGCTTTACGGATATGACAATGTGTTCTGTCCGGAAGCGGTGGTGTACCATGTGGGAAGCGGGACCAGCGGTTCCAAATATAACTCCTTCAAGGTAAAACTTGCGGCGAGAAACAATGTCTATTTAAATTATAAGAATATGCGGGGGTGGCAGCTGCTCTTGAATTCCCCGTGTCTTCTGGCCGGTACTTTTGTGAAATTCCTGTTCTTTAAGAAGATGGGATTCGGAAAAGATTATGTGGCCGGGTTCCTTGAGGGGATCAGAACACTGAAAAACTGTAAGCGTGTTCCTTCCTTTAAGGGAAGATTAAAGCGGGAGATCGGGATCCAGATCGAGCTGATCGCCGGCACCGCAGTTTATATTTATGAGTTTTCCAGGAGACAGGCAGCAAAGCTGAAAGTCAAAGCCTGAATTGCAATTCAACGGTTGCTGCAGTGCGCGGACAGGGAATGTCCGCGTACTGTAACCGATATTTTACGGAAATCTCAGATTTTCTTAAGAAAACGTTTATTTGCAAACAGGAAAAATTTATGTATACTATGTATGCATAATTTTACGATGGCGGTACTATGCTCTGACCGGGCTGTCACCATTACAATGCTGCGGAACAATAAAACCGGCAGCATTTTCCTTGGAAAACAGGGTGAAATCATATGATCAAAGACAATCAAAAGAGCCTCAACCGTTTTCATGTGGTGCTTGATGCCTGCGTGACCGCGTTCTCTTATCTGCTCGCATGGTTTATCGTGATCGGAAGCGGATGGGCGAACCAGCTTGGAAAACGGACACTTGAGGTCGGATTTTATTTTGGCGCGCTGCTCGTTATTATTCCGGCGTATCTGCTTTTGTACTCCTTATTTGGACTGTACAGCCCAAAGCGTGTGCTTGGGCGCAGAAACGAATTCGGAAAGATCTTTAAGGCAAACTCGATCGGATTTTTAATTTTCGGTCTTGTCCTGTACCTGGGAAGAAAAGAGCCGCACCTCTACAACTTCTCCCAGAGGCTGGTTGTATATTTCTACGTTCTGAACGTGGCATTTATGACGATCGAGCGGAACGGGATCCGGATCGTGCTCCGGTCCATGCGCTCGAAAGGATACAATCAGAAACATATCCTTTTGGTGGGATATTCCTCCGCGGCAGAAGGTTTTATCGACCGGGTGAATAAGAATCCGGAATGGGGATACAGGATCCGCGGGATCATTGATGATACGAAGGAACGCGGAAGTGAGTATAAGGGAGTTAAGGTCATCGGCTGTGTCGAGGACCTTGATTATATTTTAGAGCAGAACAGTCTCGATGAGATCGCCGTTACACTGAGCCTTGGCGAATATGAAAAGCTCCGCCATATTGTTGCGCTCTGTGAAAAATCCGGCGTACACACGAAATTTATCCCGGATTATGGGAATATTATCCCGACGATCCCCTATATGGAGGATCTCCAGGGACTACCGGTGATCCATATCCGCCGTGTTCCGCTAAATGATCCGGTGAATGCAGCGATCAAGAGAGCTGTGGATATCGTGGGTGCGATCGTGGGGATCGTTTTATTCTCCCCGATCATGCTGATCGTGGCACTGCTCATCAAACTGACATCTCCGGGACCGATCATTTTCTGTCAGGAACGGGTCGGACTTCACAACCGCCCGTTTAAGATGTATAAGTTCCGTTCCATGACGGTCCAGGATCCAAGTAAGGAAAAGAGCCGCTGGACGACAAAGGGAGATGCCCGTGTAACTCTCATCGGAAAAATCATCCGCCGTACAAGCATCGATGAGGTTCCACAGTTTTTCAATATTCTCATGGGGGATATGAGTCTTGTGGGACCGAGACCGGAACGGCCGTTTTTCGTTGAAAAATTTAAGGAAGAAATCCCGAGATATATGATCAAACATCAAGTCCGTCCCGGTCTTACCGGTTGGGCACAGGTGAATGGTTATCGTGGAGATACCTCGATCATTAAGCGGATCGAGCACGATCTCTACTATATCGAGAACTGGACGCTTGGTCTTGATTTCAAGATCATGTTCTTAACAGTTTTCAAGGGATTCATCAATAAAAACGCTTACTAATACGAGGACAAATGACATGAATTATGAAGACGAATTAGACCGTTCGCGCGCAAGAAAAAGCAGACGGCGTGAGAGCGAAAGAGAGACAGCTGCAAAGCATCATTCCCACGAGACAGAAAATCTGTATTCCATGAGTGCGGATCCGGGAAGCCGGGCAGGGCGCGCAGCAGCGAAGAGCCATGGCGCAGGTTCCCATAACCACAAGAGACGCAAAAACGGAAACAAAAAGAAAAAGATCATCATCGGTGTTCTGATCGCACTGATCGTTCTGGTGCTTGGGTTCTCCGGAGCTGTCTACGCATATATCCAGCACAACTTCGGAAAAATGAACGGACAGAATGAGTTCGATCTGAAAGATGTTCTGAATGAGAATATCTCTCTGGAAATGAGGGATAAGATGGAAAAAGGATACTGGACCATCGCCGTGTTTGGTCTGGATTCCCGTGACGGATCGACCGGAAAGGGAAGCCAGTCCGACGTTATCATGATCGCAAACTTAAATCGTGAGACAGGTGAGATCAAACTGGCATCCGTATTCCGTGATACTTACCTGAATGTGAGTGACAAAAACACATATAATAAGATCAACGCGGCATACGCTCTTGGCGGTCCGGAACAGGCGGTCAAGGCACTGAATAAAAACCTGGATCTCAATATCACACACTATGTTGCATTCAACTGGAAAGCAGTCGCGACTGCAATCAATATCCTTGGCGGTGTTGATATCGATATCAGTAAATCTGAGTTTTATTATATTAACGCATTTATCACAGAGACTGTAAAAGGTACCGGAATCGGATCTGTTCAGTTGAAGAGCGCCGGTGTGAACCACTTAGACGGTGTCCAGGCCGTTGCTTACGGACGTCTCCGTCTGATGGACAGTGACTACGCGCGTACCGAGCGTCAGAGACTTGTCATCCAGAAGGCATTTGAGAAGGCAAAGAAAGCAGATTTCGCGACCTTAAACAGCCTTGTGGGAAATATGTCCGCAATGTGTGCAACAAACATCAATGTCAATGATCTTCTTCCGATGGTGAAGAATATCACAAAGTATCATCTCGGCGACAGCATGGGATTCCCGGCAGCACGCGGAGAGAAGAAGATCAAGATCGGAAAAAACAACGCGGCCTGCGTTATCCCGCAGACGCTTGTCAGCAACGTGACAAGTCTCCATAACTTCCTCTATGCGGAGGAGAACTACACACCGTCGAGCACTGTTCAGACGATCAGCAGCAAGATCGCCTCGGCTACAGGACTCAGCAAGGCAGGCAAGGAGATCGACCATGTAGCGACTGATCAGGGCTATATCCCGAAGGGAGCGACAGAGTCTACGACACTTTCTGCCGAGGAAGAGAGCAAGAAGGAGAGTCAGGAAGAGTCCCAGATGGAATCCATGCTCAATGAGTCGAGAAAAGAATCGGAGAGCACAAAGGAGACTGAGACGGGACCAGATGGAAAGCCGATCGAGACTTCTTCCGGAAGTCATGAGAGCAGCAACGCGGCTTATGAGACGGATGAGCATGGAAATATCTATGTGAAACCGACGGAGAGTCATGCGGCGAGCCCGACGGATGAAGCAGAGACCTCCACAGAGGCATTCCATCCATCAAATCCGCAGGAGACAACAGCGGAAGTTCCGGTCGGACCGGGATATGAGCATTCCACCGCGGCAGTACCGGAGGCGACAACGAGCGCCGGTCCGGCATCCCAGTCAGAAGCACAGAGCTCCGTGACGGTTCCAGGCGGTGCAGTCGCACCGGAAGGTCCGGCAGCAGGAGTATAAGGAGCGCAGGAGGGCCGGAAAGCCGCTCCTGTAGGATCATGGTGATCGAATGGCTGCGGGAAGCTGCTATGGCGGACCGAGAATGTAAAAAGTTCAGGATCATAAAGAGAAAAGACGCATCGTCTGATGAGTCCGGAGTGAAAATTCCGGGCGGTCAGGCGGTGCGTTTTTTTCTGTATTTACGCGAACAACGAGCCAAAGTCCGCGCTTGCGCGAGACCTTGGCGACTGTCGGGATAACAAGGGGAAACTCGCGAAGCGTGTTTTCACTTGTTTGAGAGAACTGGTTTTACCCGGCTATATTTTTAAACGAAATTTTGAATTTACAATTTACATAGATTATACAAACTAGTTACCGAATCATGGTTTTTGCATTTTTTGTTTCGTGATAAAAATATTACTGTACAGAGAAAGAAAAAACAAAAACAAAGACCTTTGAGGAGGAGAAGATTATGAAAACAGGAAAAGTAATGGCACTTGCAGGTGCAGGAGTTTTAGCAGTCAGCATGATGACAGGATGCGGAAGCAGCAGTACAGCATCCACAACAGCAGCAGCGACAACAGCGGCAGCAGCAGAGACAACAAAAGAAGCAGCGACAGCAGCAGAGAAAACTGCAGATCTTACAGGATCAATTACAGCGGCAGGTTCTTCCGCATTAAAACCGCTGGTTGATGATGCGGCAGACATGTTTATCGAGAAATACCCGGACGTTTCCATCACGATCGATGCAGGCGGATCCGGAGAGGGCTTAAAGCAGGTTTCCGAGGGAACCGTAAATATTGGTAACTCCGATGTTGAGGCATCCGCAAAGCTTGACGAAGCACAGGCAAAAGAGCTTGTTGATCATCAGGTATGCGTAGTCACAATGGCTCCAATCGTAAATAACGATGTAAAAGAAGGCGGCGTTGAGGATCTTACAAAACAGCAGCTCATCGACATATTCACAGGAAAGACAACAAACTGGAAAGAGGTTGGCGGACCGGATGAGAGCATTGTCCTTGTAACAAGACCGACATCTTCCGGTACAAGAGCAACCTTCCAGAAATACGCGCTTGACGGAAACGAGGAAGCTTCCAACACTTCCATGGAAACAGATGATTCCGGTGTTCTTCTTCAGAATGTAAAAGATACGAAGGGTGCGATCGGATATGTAGCACTTTCTTATCTGACAGGTGATGCGGGAGTTGCAACCGTAGCGATCGATGGCGCAGAGCCGACACTTGAAAATACATACGCTGGAAAATATCCGGTATGGACATTTGAGCATATGTACACAAAGGGTGAGCCGGACGAAGTTGTAAGCGCATTCCTTGACTACATCATGTCCGATGAGTACGGCGCAAAGATGGAATCCTTAGGATACGGCGTATCTTCCAAGATGACAAATACCGAGCATTAAGACAAAACTTAAGACCGGGCAGTGAGCCATGATCCGACCGTATGAAAGAAAAAGAGGACATGGACAAGAGAACTGCGAAACAAGGGCGGGGCAGACGAATCTGGCCCGCCCCGATATGATTTATGATAGAATTTGCTTCGAATATAGGAAGCAGGAGGACTTATGAAGAATGGTAAAGAAAAAAGCATGTTCGTCAGAGAATATCTGTGGCGGGATCTGATGACCGTCTGTGGACTGTTCGTAATTCTTCTGACGATCGTGATCGGCGCGTTCCTTGTATACAAGGGATCATCCACATTCCTGGTTTACAGACATTCCTTCCTGGAATTCTTAGGATCTGCAGACTGGGCACCGGAGGACAATATGGCAGGCGGCGGCAGCATCGGTGCGCTGATCTTCATCGCTGGGTCGCTCTGCACCTGCGGCCTGGCGCTTCTCATCGCGACTCCGTTTTCCCTGGGATCAGCGATCTTCATCACGGAGATCTCCCCGGAGTTTGGCGAGAAATTCTACCGCCCGGTAGTCGAGATCTTCGCCGGGATCCCGTCTGTTGTCTATGGCTGGGTGGGACTTACGGTGCTTGTACCGGCGATCAAGATCTTGTTTGACCGTCAGGTGGGACATTCCATCTTGGCAGCAGGTCTGGTCTTAGCGGTCATGATCTTCCCGACGATCACAAGTGTTGCGGCGGATGCCCTTCACTCCGTACCGAAGGAATGCAGAATGGCGGCGTACGGACTCGGCTCTACCCGCTGGCAGACCATATACCGGATCGTAGTTCCGGCGGCAGCGCCTGGAATCATTTCCGGTGTGATCTTAGGTCTCGCGAGAGCCTTCGGTGAGGCCCTGGCGGTTGCCATGGTCATCGGTCAGACAACAGCGCTTCCCACAAGCATTTTTTCAACGACAAAGACTCTGACCACCGAGATCGCGGCCCAGATGGGCAACGCCATGGAGGGCGGCGAGATGAAATCCGCCCTCTGGACCATGGCACTGTTGTTATTTGCAATCTCCCTGTTCTTCATCTTCCTGATCCATCATGTGACAGCGGTAAAGCCGGAGAAAGAAGAAAAAACAAGCACTTCTGTGAAAACCAGCACGACGGCAGTGCCGGTAAAGCAGTTCGCAGCAAAGGGGGAAAATTAGACCATGGAAAGTAAGATCAGACGTTCACGCGGTGTGGACCGCGTTATGACAGTCATTTTCTACCTGGTTGCGATCTTCTTCTTCGCTCTTCTGATCGGCTTTGCGGGCAAGGTCATCATCGGCGGTCTCATGGGGGCAAAGCCGGAGATGTTCCGCTTCGCGAGAAAAGGAAGCATCGGAAACCAGTTGTTCAACACGATCTATCTCGTATTTATCTCCCTGCTGGTATCCATCCCCCTCGGTGTCTGCGCCGGAATTTATCTGGCCATGTACGCGAAACAGGGAAAAATGACAAAGTTTCTGAGAATGTGTATCGAGACACTTTCTTCCCTTCCGTCCATCGTTGTGGGCCTGTTCGGATACCTGGTATTCCTCGTATTCTTCGGAATGGGAAAGAGCCTGATGGCGGGTGCCCTCTCCGTATCGATCCTGACACTTCCGCTTATCACGACGACCACCGAGGATGCCATCAAGGGACTCCCGGCGGGATATTTTCAGGCGAGTTTAGGTCTTGGAGCGACAAAATGGCAGTCCATCTTCCATGTACTTCTCCCGGCATGTCTCCCGCGCATCATGACAGGCGTCATCCTGGCGGCGGGACGTGGATTCGGTGAGGCGGCAGCGCTCCTCTACACCACAGGATCCGGAAGTGACCTGCGCTGGGGCAACTGGAACCTGGCAGCCCCGACCTGCCCGTTCAACCCGTTCCGCCCGGCAGAGACATTGTCGATCCAGATCTGGAACCTTCAGGTAAACGGTCAGGATAAGGCACTGGCGAACACCGCCTCCGCGGTCCTTATGATCCTGGTTCTGGCATTCAGCATCGGTGCGAATGTGTGGAGCCATCATCTGAAGAAAAAGAGCTCCGGCGAGGCAGCGTAAGAAACATTCGGAAAAGGACCTCAATGACAGATTCTTGAGGGAGAAGTAATGAAACTTTGAGGATGGCATATGAGAGTTTTAGAGAGGAAAACATATATGACTGATATGAAACCGAAATTTGATATCGAAAAGCTGAATCTGCATTACGGCTCGTTCCATGCGCTTAAGGACATCAACATGCAGATCAGCGCCCATGAGATCACCGCGTTCATCGGACCGTCCGGCTGCGGAAAATCTACATTTTTAAAGACATTGAACCGGATGAACGATCTTGTGGAGAATGTAAAGATCGACGGAAAAGTGGAGCTTGACGGACAGAACATCTTTAAGGATATGGACGCCATCACACTGCGCCACAAGGTCGGCATGGTATTCCAGCAGCCAAACCCGTTCCCGAAGAGTATTTACGACAACATCGCCTATGGCCCGAGGATCTTCGGGATCACGAGAAAGGCGGATCTCGACGAGATCGTTGAGAAAAGCCTGCGTCAGGCGGCGATCTGGGATGAGCTTAAGGACCGCTTAAATAAGAGTGCCCTGGGACTCTCCGGCGGACAGCAGCAGAGACTCTGCATCGCAAGAACTCTGGCAGTAGAGCCGGAGGTTATCCTGATGGATGAGCCGACCTCTGCTCTGGATCCGATCTCCACATCAAAAATTGAAGATCTGGCGATGGAGTTAAAGGATAAGTACACGATCGTGATCGTCACCCACAACATGCAGCAGGCAGCGCGTATTTCTGATAAGACCGCGTTCTTCCTGTTAGGTGAGGTCGTCGAGTACAATAATACAGGCGATCTGTTCGCGAACCCGAGAGATGAGCGCACAGAGAGTTACATCACAGGGAGGTTTGGCTGATTATGAGAGATGCATTTTTAAAACAGTTGGAAGAGCTGCATAAGATGCTCGCGGAGATGGGAAATCTTTGCGAGAGCATGATCGACGGAGCGTACGAGGCACTGATGAACATGGATCGGGAACAGGCAGCGAAGATTCTGGCAGCGGACGCGAATGTCGATTTAAAGGAGAGGGACATCGAGAGCAAATGCTTGAAGCTCCTGTTAGAGCAGCAGCCAGTGGCAAGTGATCTCAGAACGATTTCCTCCACCTTAAAAATGATCACGGATCTGGAGCGGATCGGTGATCAGGCAGGCGATATCGCTGAGATCGTAAAGACGACCGATCTTTCCGCTCCGGTAAAGGCCACAAGACTTGGCGAGATGGCAAAAGCCGTTGCATCTATGGTTCGTGAGAGCATCGAGAGCTTTGCAAACGGAGATCTCAAAAAGACAAAAGAAGTTATTGAATACGATGATGTGATCGATAACCTTTTTAATGAGGTCAAAAAAGAACTTGCCGATGGTATCTTAAACGGTGAGGCAACTCAGGAACAGATTCTTGATGTCTTGATGATCGCCAAATATCTGGAGCGGATCGGTGACCATGCAACAAATATTGCGGAGTGGGCGGAGTACGCGATCACCGGTGTTCATCGCAATAGTGAGATGGAAGAGCATCTGTAAGCATAAAAAGGAAACTTAAACGAATGGAGAACCTGATTTACAGATTCTCCATTCGTGTTTTCAGAAGTGGAAGCTGCTCCCGGACGGACGTGATCTCGTCAAGATCAATGGTAGTGATCTGCATTCCCTCGTGCTCATCCATCTGATTTAAGACTCTGCCCCATGGGGAGACAGCGATAGAGTGACCGAAGGCCTGATAGGAGGCGGAGAGATCTCTCGCCGGAGAAGTTCCGAAGACAAAAATCTGGTTGTCCAGAGCGCGGGCACGGAAGGTAAGCTCCCAGTGTGCCGGTCCGGTAGTCATATTGAAGGCTGCCGGAACAAGGACGATATCAGCACCTTCCAGCACCATCCGTCGGAAGATCTCCGGAAAGCGTATATCGAAACAGATGCAGAGACCGATTTTTCCAAATTCCGTGTCGAATACGGTAGCGGAGTCTCCGGGAGTCAGAGTATCAGATTCTTTAAAATACTGTCCGCCTTTTACATCAATGTCGAAGAGGTGGACTTTTCTGTGGCGGGCAATCTGCTTTCCACTTCGGTCAAAGACATAGGCGGTATTGAAAACATGTCCGTCCTGGTCACATTCCGGGACGGATCCGGCGGAAAAGTAGATCCCGAATTCCTTTGCAAGGTCAGAGAGCGCCTGCCAGACCGGTCCGCCTGCTTTTTCTGCATAAACAGGGAAATTCGGTGTTTCATAGGGGCAGTTGAACATTTCCGGAAGGCAGACGAGATCTGCGCCGGAATTTTTTGCTTTCTGGATCAGAGGGCGCAGAGCCTCGATGTTCTGCATTTTATCGGAAAATACGTGGGTCTGAAGCTGGGCGATGGTCATGGATGACATATGGAAACCTCCTTAGGTTTAATATGAATTAAGTGTAAGTCCTGCAAAGGAGAAATGTCAAGCGGCAGGGGCAAACACACAAACATCTGCTTGCATAAGCATCCAAAATATGCTAAGATTCTTGCGTACACATGTTTTTCTGGGACGCACATATGGTAACGTGCCAGAGCAATGGACGAAAAGTATGATTTCGGTAATAAAAAAGAAATTTTTAGCTTGCGAGGTCTGATATATGGAGAAAAAAAACAAGTATTATGTGGTTCGTGACAAAGCGCTGCCGGAAGTCCTTCAGAAAGTCGTTGAGGTGAAACGTCTCCTCGAGGCGGACAAAAACATGACGGTGCAGGAGGCGGCGGAACAGGTCGGTTTAAGCCGCAGTTCCTTCTATAAGTATAAGGATGATATTCTTCCGTTTTCCGACAACACGAGAGGAAAGACAGTGACACTTGTGACCCAGATGATGGACGAGCCGGGGCTTCTGTCTGACCTGCTCCACATCGTTGCGGATTACCGCGCGAATATCCTTACGATCCACCAGACGATCCCGGTAAACGGATCCGCGACGGTAACGCTCAGCGTGGAAGTTCTCTCAGATACGGGAAATGTTGCCGGTATGGTTGAGGAGATCGAGCACTTAAAGGGCGTGCAGAACGTAAAAATTTTAGGAGTGGAGAAATAGACGGATGAAAGCGGCAATTATGGGATACGGAACCATCGGTTCTGGCGTGTATGAGGTTCTTGACAAGAACTGCAAAAGCGTAGAGAAAAAGGCTGGAGAGCCGATCGAAGTAAAATATATCCTGGATCTCAGGGAGTTTCCGGGAAGTCCTGTGGAGAAGCTTGTGATCCATGATGTGGAACAGATCGTAAATGACCCGGAGATCGGGATCGTTGTGGAGACCATGGGCGGAACAAAACCGGCCTACGAGTTTGTAAAGCGCTGCCTGCTCGCGGGAAAGCATGTGGTGACTTCCAATAAGGCACTGGTTGCGGCCCATGGGACAGAGCTGATCCGGATCGCCGCGGAAAAGAACATCAGCTTCTTGTTTGAGGCAAGTGTCGGCGGCGGTATTCCGATCATCCGCCCGCTTGTGGAGAGCCTCGGCGGCGAGGAGATTTTAGAAATCTCCGGTATCTTAAACGGAACGACAAACTACATCCTCACAAAGATGAATGAAGAGGGATGGAGCTTCGAGGAGGCGTTAAAGCGCGCCCAGGAATTGGGCTACGCGGAGCGCAACCCGGAGGCAGATATTGAAGGATATGACACCTGCAGAAAGATCGCGATCCTGACTGCGGTCGCAACAGGAAAAGAAGTAAACTACGAGGAGATCCCGACCCAGGGAATCACAAAAATCACTTCCATGGATTCCAGCTACGCGGCACATATGGGTGCGGCGATCAAGCTCTTCGGAACCAGCGTGAATAAAGATGGAAAGATCTATCTGGAGGTCGCGCCGGTCCTCGTGGATGCGAAAGACCCGCTGTATGCGGTGACAGATGTGTTCAACGGAATCCTCGTTGTGGGAAATATGCTGGGTGCGTCCATGTTCTATGGAAGCGGAGCAGGAAAACTGCCGACAGCCAGCGCCGTTGTCGGGGATATGATCTCCGCAGTCCGCTTCGGCGATGAGCCGGAGAAGATCGGCTGGAGCAGCGAGAAGCTTGAGGTACATCCGGCGGCTGAGCTTTCCAGAAAGTACTTTGCACGGTTTGAGGGTTCTGAGAGAGCAAAGAAAGAGGCCGTTGCGGCAGCTTTCGGTGACGTGAAATTTGTGACACTGGAAGGAAAAGATGAGTTCGCGGTTCTGACCGGTGAGATGACAGGGGAAGAGTTCGACGCGGCAGCAGCAAAGGTCGGTGGACTGCGCCAGAAGATCGCAGCCAGATTATGATCCCGACATGGTTCCAGATGCCATGCCTGTTTCAGAGGATGACCGGGCTTTACTGTCCGGGATGCGGGGGAACGAGAGCCGTCCGGGCACTCCTTTCAGGGCATCCGGTACTAAGTTTTCTGTACCATCCGGTGGTGCCGTATATGGCATCGGTAGCTGTGTGGGCTGCGGTTTCCTGGATCCTGTATTTTGCCACGGGAAACAGGAGATTCCGACCGGAGTTGGATGACCGGATCGCTTACGCAGCGGCGGGGATCGTGATCTTAAATTTTATCATAAAAAACGGACTTCTGGTATTCGCCGGGATCGATGTGATCGGGCGGCTGCCGGGGGTGTGAGAATAGGGAGAAGACCTGGAGTGGGTACCGAAAGTGGTATCTGCGCCGGGTCTTCTTTGCATATAAGCGTAGGCTTGTAGCGGCCAGGGACGGGCAGGCGGCTGCTCGCAAATCCGTTCGCCACAGTTTTGACGCAGAAATGCCCGGTTTTGCGTGCCTTCTTTCACAGTTTGAACACAGGTCAAACACAGATGAATCACAAATTTCCGGTAGAGTTATTACGGAAATTGAAATAAACAGTAAGAAAAATGCAAGGAGTTCTGACTGTATGTACTTTAAAAGTACAGAAACCGGGTCTGTGAGACTATTAGAAAAAAATACATGGAGATGTTGATCTGGCGATCAAGGTGGATGAAAGGAGAATGGGAATGAGAAGAGGAAAGATGATAGCGGCGGTACTGACGGTCTGCGCGGTGGGCGCGGGGATGACGGTAAACGCCTATGCGGCCAGCACCACATTTGAGATGAGAAAGAAGACAGTGAGACTGCTTGGAATTTTGAGTACGAGCAACTATCAGACAAACGTATCGAGAGGTGAGTTTGCGGAGCTTCTCGTAAAGGCGTCCAATTACCGTGAGACAGCGAACTCCACGGGAACCGTGTCCGTGTTCGCAGATGTTTCCGCGAAATCCCAATACTCCTCAGCGATTCGCACCGCGGCGACAAATTCCTGGATGTCCGGTTATCTCGGAGGAAACTTTAAGCCGGACGAGGGGATCACGATGCGGGATGCCATCAAGGCAGTTTTGGGAGTCTTAGGATACACAAACGAGGATTTCTCCGGAAGTCTTCAGGAGAGCCGCCTTGCGAAGTTCAAGTCCCTGTCCCTGGATTCTGGGATCTATCGTGATCTTGACGAGGTCCTCACGAGGGAAGACTGCATCAACCTGTTCTATAACCTGATGAAGGCGAAGACAAAAGAAGGAAACCAGTACGGCAGTAAGATATTTGACCTGACCTACAATTCCGACGGCGAGATCAATACATCCTCGATCCTGGATAACAGTTTAAAGGGACCGAAGATCTTAGACAATGACAGCCGGAACTTAAAGAGTCTTGTTCCGTTTTCCCTGAAAGACGCTACCATGTTTTTAAACGGCGAGGTGTCCGATGAGAGCGAGATCAACGATTACGCCACCGTGATCTATTACCACGAGGAGACAAAGATGATCTTCGCCTATTCCAACGGCGGTGAGAACAAAGGCGCCACGGAGGGCCGGATCAAGGCGATCTACTACGATTCCAGCGACCCGTTCACACCGGTGAAGGTGGTCTTAAACACCGATTACCAGGACAACGGCGGCGAGGGCGATGAGTTCCAGATCAGCGGGTCGGAGCTCCAGTATCTGTTCTCCGTCTACGGAGAGTTTGAGGTGGATGACAAGGTTGCCATCGTGTGGGAGAAGAGCGGAAGCGACGAAAATGCGACTTATACGGTTGTAGATGTTGTCGGAGATTATTGATTAGTTACGAATATACATATAATACATGAAATAGAAATACCGCAGAAGGAATGCGGGTAGAGAAAATTAAGGCAAGGAAATTCAGATCTGGAACATAGTTAAGAGAAGCGGAAGATTTCAATAGACAGGAAAGGAATGAGTATGGAGAACGAAAAGGTGGCCGTAGATAAGAAACGGAAAAAACGGAAAGGAAAAAGCGGGAGGATCGTGATCGTGCTTATAGTGGTTCTGGCAGTGCTGCTTGGCGGATTTTTCCTCTATAAGAAAAAGACCACGAGCCAGAAACGTCAGGGTGACCAGTCTGTGTCAACGGCGACAGTGAAGCGGACGGACATCAGTTCAGAGCTCACGGCGTCCAGCGCCCTGTCTCCGAAGGACACCTACGAGGTGACATCACTGGTGGAAGGCGAGGTCATCGAGGCAAACTTTGAGGAGGGCGATGTTGTGGAAAAAGGCCAGATCCTATACCGGATCGACGCGACTTCCATGGACTCTGATCTGAGCTCTGCAGAGACAAGTCTCCAGCGCGCGAAGGAAAGTGCCCAGACGGCACAGTCCAATTACGCCGAGGAGACAGCGCGGATCGCCGGAAATACATACCGCTCCACAGCGTCCGGATATATCAAGACTCTCTATATCAAAGAGGGCGATAAGGTAAATAATGGAACGAAGATCGCGGATCTCTATGATGACTCTGTTATGAAGATCACAGTCCCGTTCCTCTCAGGCGAGGCGGCGGAGATCAACGTGGGTGATGAGGCGGCAGTGATATTGGAGGACACCGGCGAGCAGATCTCCGGAACCGTCACGGTTGTCAGCAGCATGGAGGAAACACTTTCCGGCGGACGCCTCGTGAAGAACGTGACCGTTGAGGTATCCAATCCTGGCGGACTTACGACAGATACGGCGGCATCCGTAAAAGTCGATGGATTTGTCTGCAGCGCCGAGGGAACATTCGCCGCGAAGACGGAGACGACCCTGAGCGTGGAAATCTCCGGAAACAAGAGCCTTGAGATCGAGAACCTTCTGATTCATGAAGGTTCTTATGTGGAGAAAAACTCCGAGCTGTTCCAGGTGACCGCGAAGACGGCGGAAGAGTATTTAAAGGAATTCAAGGATGCAGTGGAGAGCGCAGATGACAACCTGGAAAACGCGGAGAACAAGCTGAGCAACACTCAGGACAGTGTGGATGACTATACGATCACAGCGCCGATCTCGGGGACAGTGATCACGAAAAACGCGAAGGTTGGGGATAAGATCTCCAAGAGCTCCAGCGGAACGACCACCATGGCGGTGATCTATGACTTGTCCACCATGACACTGGAGATGTCCGTGGATGAACTCGATGTCTCAAGCATCAAGGTCGGACAATCTGTGGAGATCACGGCAGACGCGGTGGAAGGTGAGACATTCACAGGAACCGTCACAAATGTGAGTCTGCAGAGCAGCTACTCCAACGGTGTCACAAACTATCCGGTGACAGTGACACTGGACGATACGGGAAGTCTTCTTCCTGGCATGAACGTGGATGCTAAGATCATTCTCGACAGCTCTGAGAATGCTCTGGTGATCCCGGCGAGTGCGCTGATGCGTGGAAACAGAGTGTATGTGAAGAAGAGCACCGGCTCCGGAAAATCCGGCAGCAGCAACGTCCCGGACGGCTTCGAGGCGGTCCAGGTGACAACTGGAATCATCAACGACGATTATGTGGAGATCCTTTCCGGCCTCTCTGAGGGGGACGAGGTCTACATTTCCTCCGATTCCGGAAGCTCGACGCAGACCGATCAGATGCAGATGGGCGGCATGGGCGGTCCTGGCGGTGATATGGGCGGAGGCGTACCGGGCGGTCCTGGAGGAAACGGCGGAAATGGCGGCGGCAACGGCAGCGGACGAAGATCTCAGTAGTGCATAGGAGATAAATTGTATGGAAAAGACTGAATTCTCAATACAAATAGATACCGCAGAGCAGAAAAAAATGTCTGAAGAGCCGATGAAACAGGAAGAGGCAGTTTCAAAAGTTCATGAGGAGTTGGAAAAGCAGGAACCCCTGATAGAGCTGCGCAATATCTACAAGATCTACTACATGGGCGACGAGGAAGTCCACGCCAACGACGGCATTAGCCTTTCCATCAACAAAGGCGAGTTCGTCGCCATCGTCGGCAAATCTGGAAGCGGAAAATCAACCCTGATGAACATCATCGGCGCCCTGGATGTCCCGACGGAGGGCGAATATTTCCTCGGCGGCGAGGACGTGGCGGATATGTCCGACAACGAGCTGGCGGAGATCAGAAACCGCATGATCGGCTTTATCTTCCAGCAGTACAACCTGCTTCCAAAGTTAAATCTCTTAGAAAACGTGGAACTTCCGCTTCTCTACGCCGGTTATGACAAAAAGGAACGTCGGGAGCGGGCTATGAATTCCCTGAAAAGGGTCGGACTTGAAGAAAAATGGAAGAATCTTCCGAACCAGCTCTCCGGCGGCCAGCAGCAGCGAGTCTCCATCGCGCGGGCTCTCGCAGGAGATCCGTCCTTAATCCTGGCGGATGAGCCCACGGGTGCCCTGGACTCCAGGACAGGCCGGGAAGTGCTTGATTTTTTAAAGAAACTCAATGAAGAAGGAAACACGATCGTCATGATCACCCACGACAGCTCCATCGCCCTGGAGGCGAAGCGGGTGGTGCGGATCCATGACGGAAAGATCAATTTCGACGGGGATGTGAAAAAGTATGCTGCAATCATTTAAAATGGCGTTAAAAAGTATCTGGGGCAACAAAATGAGATCCTTTCTCACGATGCTTGGAATCATCATTGGTGTCGCGTCGGTGATCATTCTGGTCAGTATCGTCAACGGCTATATGTCCTACATGGTGGAGAGCTTTTCTTCTATGGGTGTCAATCAGATCACGGTCCAGTACAAGGCGGTGGCATCCAGAAGTATTGATGTGAACGAATTTTATGAGTTCTACGAGAAACATTCAGACCTCTACGAGAACATGTCCCCGAACGTGTCCGTCAGCGTCACGGTAAAACATGACTCTGACACCATGGATTCCACCAGTGTCGGCGGCTACAGTGAGGATTATCTCGCAATCAAGGACTACGAGATCGAGTATGGAAGAAATCTCCAGTACTCCGACATGGAGGCGAGACGAAAAGTCGCGGTCATCGGCGCCTACGTGGCGGAGGAACTCTACGGCGGCTCCCAGAACGCCGTGGGCGAGACGGTCAAGTTAAACGGTGACAGCTACACCATCGTAGGCGTTGTGGAACGACAGACGGAGAGCAGCTCTGAGTTTGATGACGGATGTATGGATGACTTTGTGTGGATCCCGTATTCCAGAGCTGTGAAGATGGCGAGAAATGCTGTGATCAACAACTATATCTTCACATCGCGGGACATCAACGACACGGAAACATGCACGACAGAACTTAAAAATTTTCTCTATGAAAAGATGAAGAGCGAAAACCTCTACACGGTGACAGCAATGAGCTCCCTTCTCGATTCCTTAAATGAGCAGATTGCCATGATGAGCATGATGCTGGGCGGTATCGCGGGTATCTCCTTGTTAGTTGCAGGCGTCGGTGTCATGAACATCATGCTGGTGTCCGTGACAGAGAGAACCAGGGAAATCGGCATCAGGAAGGCCCTCGGCGCAAAGAAGAGCGTGATCATGCAGCAGTTCGTCATCGAGGCCCTGGTCACAAGCTCCATCGGCGGAATCATCGGAATCATGATCGGAGCCTTAGCAAGTACGGGAATCGGCGCCCTCATGGGAATCGACGCGCCGCCGACCATGACGGCAGTTGTGATCTCATTTACTGTTTCGGTTGCCATCGGACTCATCTTCGGATACATGCCGGCGAGCCGTGCGGCGAAGCTGAACCCGATTGATGCTCTGAGAACGGATTAAAGTCTTGATTTGCCACGGATTTGCCGATAAAAGACAGAATATCGTAAGTTGACGGGAGATATTGTCCAACCTTATAATATAGTTAAAGAAAGATACTTGAGGGGAGGCAATCCTATGGCAGAAAGAAAATGGAAAAAAATAAGTACATGGATGGCCGCATGGGTCATGGCGGTCGTGTTTGCGGTATCTGGGGCGCAGACAGCGTTTGCGGCGACCAGTTATGTGAACAGTGTCAGCATCACGCTGGATGTGACACCGACGGTGGGGGAATCCCTGCCGGATCTCGATGTGGGATACAATTCTGATAACTGCGAGGTATCGATCCCGAACAACGATAAATATGATATCGTATCCGCAAAGTGGTCTTCCACAAAGAACGACGTGAAGATCGGCGGAACCTACACCATGAAAGTTACTTTAAAGACTTTAAATGACTATAGGTTCAGCAGCAGCTCCTACACTTCCTCAAAGGTAAAGGTAAAGAACGGAACTTTTGTCAGCGCTTCGAGAACATCTTCCGACCGTCTGGTGGTTACCGTAAAGACAAAACCGGCAAAGGGCGATCTTGACGCGCCGGGCGAGGCATACTGGCAGACCACAAAGTCCGGAAGCTCCGATCTCGGACTCGCGAAGTGGGAGGCCGTTGAGGACGCGTCCTACGAGGTGTACCTCTACCGCGGCAGCAAGAACGTCTACAAGAGCGGCGAGATCCACACCAGCAGCTGTGATCTCTTTCCGTATATGAGCTCCAAGGGAACCTACACCTTTAAGGTGCGCGCGCTCCCGTCAAACGATGAGGTATCCAAGTACGCGTCAAAGAGCGACTGGACCATATCCGATGAGGTCTATATCGATGAGAATGACGCGGCGAGAGCGGCAAAGAAAAAGCCGTCAAGCGGCAACAACAGCAGCACAAATAATTCCGGAAATTCCCAGCAGGCCCCGTCAAATGGGAATGCGGTCGGTTGGATCCTCGACGGAAACCGCTGGTATTATCGTTACCCGGACGGAACTTATTTAAAGAACGGCTGGGGATTTATCGGAAATATCTGGTATTTATTTGACGCAAACGGAATGATGCTCACCGGCTGGCAGATGAAGAACGGCGTTTATTACTACATGAACGGTGACGGAAAGATGCAGACGGGCTGGCTTCTCTACAACAATACCTGGTATTATCTCTCCGAGAGCGGAGTTATGGTGACCGGCTGGATCACGCTGGGTGATAAGGCTTATTACCTCGGCGGCGACGGCGGAATGCTCACAGGATGGCAGAACATCGACGGACAGATCTACTACCTGTATCCGGATGGACATAAGGCGGTCAATGAAGTGATCGATACCTTCTATTTAGATCAGGACGGTATCTGGAGAAAACCGCAGTAAAGATCTGAACCTGCAGGGCATGCGGTTATGCGGTGAAAATCGTCGGAATATTTTCCAGCAGACTGAAAATACAGGAAAGGAGCACCTTATGAGACAGAAAACTTTTGGAAAATGGCTTGCGGCAGCAGGAATTCTGATCGTGATGACGATATGGATGGTTCTTCCTGCACTGGCTGCGCCGACGGTGAATTCTATAAGGATCACCTTTAAAGACAAGTATGAAGATCCCGGCGTGATCGAGGAGCCGGAGATCAGCTGCAGCAGCTACGGGATCGAGATCACATCCGTGGAGTGGAGCAAGGATGTAGAAAAATGGAATCCTGGAACGAAAGTGACGGCAACGCTGATTCTTTCCTCCAGCGGAAGAGAGTTCTCCTCCAGCTACGGTTCAAAGTCCTGCCAGATCTCCGGTGCGACGTTGAGTAAGGCAGTGAAAGTGGATGATGACTTGAAGGTCACAGTCACTTACTACCCGGTGGTATGGCTGGAGTCCCCGGATGAAGCCGGCTGGAGCGCTTCGAACCATATGAAAGCGGTATGGAAGAAAGTCGATTATGCGACGGGATATCAGATCCGCCTGTACCGGGATGACTATTATCTCCGGACCATCGATGCGACGGGAACCAGCAAGGACCTCTCCGAGTATATGGGAAGAGAGGGAAACTACTATTACGAGATCCGCGCGGTGGGAAAGACAAAGAACGATGCGAAGTACCGCAAGAGCAGCGAGTATATCGTCTCCTCCGACCGCTACCTGGATGACCTGGGTGACACGGAGGGCAGCTGGAAGAATTACGCGGACGGAAAGAAGTATGTGGACGAGAATGGCCAGATCGTGACCTCCCAGTGGGACCGGATCCTCGGAACCTGGTATTATTTCGATGAAAACGGATATATGGTAACAGGCTGGAGAATGGTAAATAATAAATGGTATTACCTCGGAAATGATGGAAAGATGGTAACCGGCTGGAAGCAGATCGGCGGTGTCTGGTACTACATGGATGCCGACGGCGCGATGGCTACCGGCTGGCGCCAGACAGCACCGGGACAGTGGTATTACCTGAACGCGAACGGAGCGATGGCAGCGTCCACTGTGATCGACGGATATACGTTGGATGCATCGGGGCTCTGGGTAAGTTAGAAAGGAATGATGGGCGGCATGTCATGGGAGAAATCCTGTGGCATGCCGTTTTCACATATCTGAAAATGTAAGCTCCTGGAACCACGCGAAAACACTTGACTTACTATGAGATATCAACTAAAATTTAGAAACGTGTAAACATTTGTCGCGGCAGCCTGAAGGTGTATGCGGCGCCGCAGTCACTTGAAGTTTATGAAAAACGAGAAAGGATTTCTATGGGAATCATTAAAGCAGTGAACCTGATCTTTGACTATATCAGGCACGATGAAGAGGAAGACAAGGATGAGGTCAGCCATGCGTTAAAGGGCGTCTCTCTGGACATCAAGGAAGGCGATTTCGTAGCGATTTTAGGACACAACGGATCCGGAAAATCCACATTCGCGAAGCTGATGAACGGAATCCTGCTTCCAACGGATGGAACAGTCTATATTTCTAAAATGAGGACGGACGACGAGGAGCATCTCTGGGATGTACGAAAGACGGCGGGAATGGTATTCCAGAACCCGGATAACCAGATCATCGGAAACGTGGTGGAAGAGGACGTTGGATTCGGACCGGAGAACATGGGAGTTCCGACGGAGGAAATCTGGGCGCGGGTCGACAAGAGCCTTGAGGCGGTCGGAATGACGGCCTACAGACTTCAGTCTCCGAATAAGCTTTCCGGTGGACAGAAACAGCGCGTGGCCATCGCTGGCGTTATGGCGATGAAGCCCCGGTGTATCGTTCTGGACGAGCCGACAGCAATGTTAGACCCGAACGGACGCCGCGAGGTCATTAAAACGGTTCATGAACTGAACCGTCAGGAAGGGATCACGGTAGTTCTGATCACCCACTATATGGAAGAGGTCATCGACGCGGACCGCGTAGTCGTTATCGACGGTGGACATGTCGTGATGGACGGAACCCCGAAAGAGGTTTTTTCCAGAGTCAAGGAACTGAAAAAATACAGCCTCGATGTGCCGCAGGTAACGGAACTGGCAGATGAATTAAAGGAAGCCGGAATGGATCTTCCTTATGGAATTCTTTCCATCGACGAGCTTGTGGACGAACTTGTTCCGCTCTTAAAATAGTGGAGAAATGGTGGAAATATGGCAATCGAAATTAAACACTTGAATCATATATACGGGCAGGGAACGATCTTTGAGCAGTATGCCTTAAAGGATGTAAATCTTACGATCCATGACGGCGAGTTTATCGGTCTCATCGGACATACCGGATCCGGAAAATCAACCCTGACCCAGCATTTAAACGGACTTTTAAAGGCAACGAGCGGAGATATCCTCTATAACGGAGAGAGTATTTATAAAGAGGGATATTCCATGAAAGAGCTCCGCAGCCATGTGGGGCTGGTATTCCAGTATCCGGAGCATCAGCTGTTTGAGGTGGATGTATTCTCAGATGTCTGCTTTGGACCGAAGAATCTGGGACTCCCGAAGGAGGAGATCGAGAAACGCGCGAAAGAGGCGCTGGACATGGTGGGACTCGATGAGAGCTTTTATAAGCAGTCTCCCTTCGACCTTTCCGGAGGTCAGAAACGCCGAGTGGCCATCGCAGGCGTTCTGGCGATGAAACCGGAGGTCCTGATCTTAGATGAGCCGACAGCCGGTCTCGACCCGAAAGGACGCGACGACATTTTAGGACTCGTACAAAAGCTCCATAACGAGCAGGGGCTGACGATCATTCTCGTCTCCCACAGCATGGAGGATGTGGCGCGGTATGTGTCACGTCTTGTAGTCATGAACCACGGCGAGAAGGTCTTCGACGGAACCCCGAAGGAAGTATTCCGCCACTATAAAGAGCTGGAAGCCATCGGCCTCGCGGCGCCGCAGATCACCTATGTGGTTCATAAACTGATCGACAAGGGAATCCCGCTGGATCCGGATATCACAACGGTGGAAGAGGCGAGAGATGCGATCCTCAAGATCTGGCGTGAAAAGAATGGAAAAAGTTCCGGAAATGCAGCTCAGGTAAGCGCAGCTGGAGCCGATTCCGAGAACGCAGGTCATGGGAACGCTGCCGGAACAGCCTCTGGGAAGGCCGACATCACAGAAAAGACAGCCGGGGAGGAAAAGACATGTTAAGAGATATCACACTTGGACAGTACTACCCGGTTGATTCCCTGCTTCACAGGCTGGATCCGAGAACAAAATTATTTGGAACTCTTGTATACATCGTAACCTTATTTATCGCGGACAACCTCTGGGCATACCTTGCGGCGACGATCTTTCTGATCACTGCCATCAAGCTCTCCAATGTCCCGGTAAAATTCATGGTGCGCGGCTTAAAATCCATCATGTTCCTGCTTCTCCTCAGCGTCAGCTTTAACCTGTTCCTGACGCCGGGTACTCCGATCTTTAAGATCGGTTTCTTGCAGATGACCTGGGAAGGTCTCCGGTTTGCGGCATTTATGGCGATCCGCTTGGTATACCTTGTTATGGGATCCACGATCCTTACACTCACAACGACACCGAACCAGCTGACAGACGGTCTGGAAAAGAGCCTTGGATTTTTAAAGAAGGTCGGTGTTCCGGTCCATGAGGTATCCATGATGATGTCCATCGCACTCCGGTTTATCCCGATTTTAATTGAGGAGACGGATAAGATCATGAAAGCACAGATGGCAAGAGGCGCTGACTTCGAGAGCGGAAATCTGATCCAGAAGGCGAAATCCATGGTACCGCTTCTTGTACCGCTTTTTGTATCCGCATTCCGCCGTGCCACGGACCTCGCGATGGCCATGGAGGCGAGATGCTACCGCGGAGGCGAGGGAAGAACGAAGATGAAACCGCTCAAGTACGCGAAGAGAGACCATATGGTTTATGGGGCGTATCTGGTGTATTTTGTGGTGGCAATTTTGCTTAAGGTCGTTTTGTAAAGAAATGGTAACTGTTCAGTAGGTCTGCGCACTTGCTGCGCTGACCGTAAGGAAACATAGGCTGGAAGGCAAAAATCCCATCAGCGAAGCTGATCTGGAATGGATTTTTGCACGTAACTATGAAGGTACTGAATAGTTACAAGAAATGAGCGATTTCAGCTGGGAAAAGGTAATTTGATATCTGATTCTATCCGGAAAACCGGGCAGAATTGGATTCGGCTGCAAATTAGCTGCTGGATTTGTATAAAAGTAAATTTGCCCGGGAATCCACGGGCAGCAGAGGGAAAACAATAAAGCTATGAGACGAATCAAATTGACGGTAGCCTATGACGGCACCGCATACAAGGGCTGGCAGCTCCAGCCCAACGGCGTTACCATAGAGGAGATGTTAAATAAGGCTCTTTCGGATCTTCTGAAAGAGCCTGTCTGCGTCATTGGGGCAAGCCGGACTGACTCCGGCGTCCATGCAAGAGGAAACGTGGCGGTCTTCGACACGGAGAGCCGGATCCCGGGAGATAAATTCTGTTACGCGGTAAACCGCGGACTTCCGGAGGATATCCGTGTGGTGGGATCCGAGGAGGTTCCCTTGGACTGGCATCCGAGAAAGCAGAACTGCGTAAAGACCTACGAATATCAGATCTTAAACTGTAAGATC
Organism: Clostridium sp. CM74B_53; assembly: GCF_036318045.1. Taxonomy (NCBI): domain Bacteria; kingdom Bacillati; phylum Bacillota; class Clostridia; order Eubacteriales; family Clostridiaceae; genus Clostridium; species Clostridium sp. CM74B_53. The sequence goes on from NZ_JAWQDE010000005.1 coordinate 148,107, forward strand.
GAGATCCCGACAAGACGCCTCTACGCCCATTTCTGCTATTACCCGTTAAACGTGGAAAAGATGAATGAGGCGGCAAAATATCTCATCGGGGAACATGATTTCATCAGCTTCTGCGCCGCAAACCATCAGGCGGAGGAGACGGTCCGGACGATCTACGGGGCCGAGGTGAAAAAGAATGATGAGGACATCGTAACGATCCGCCTTTGCGGCAGCGGATTCCTCTACAACATGGTGCGGATCATCGCGGGAACCCTGTTAAAAGTCGGAACCGGTGAGTGGGAGCCGGAACATGTGAAAGAGGTACTGGAGGCAAGAAACCGCAAAGAGGCGGGACAGACTGCTCCGGCGAAGGGGCTGACACTTGTGGGAATCGAGTATGAGAGGGAGATCCCAAAGGAGATTATTGGGAGAAATGAACATTGGGACGCTGTTCTGGACCAGACCAGCTTGGAATCCGACGGAGTTTCCCACGTGCGGATCAGGTTCTCCGAACCCGAAGAACTCCCCCGCCTGATCCGCCGCATGTTGCATCAGGCATACCGGAATGGGGCGAAGGAAGTGTTTGTGACGATTCCGGATGGATATGAGGTGTCGGAGACGGAAAGCTATGGATATTACCGACTCCGCAGGCTGGATGACGGCAGCTACGGAACGGAATATACGGGGAGGGCGCTATGAACCAGGTACTGATCCAGCTGATCTATTTTGTGATCTATTCCGTTGTGTTCCTGGTCATCGGAAAGCTCTCCTTTTCGGAAAGCGATTCTCTCTCCAAGTTTTTCGTCGGTGAGAGAAAAAATGACGAAAAACGCCTGTTTTTCACATTTGTCGGAACCTGGGTCTCCGCGGCGACGATTCTGGGATTTACGGGAAACGTATACCACAGCGGACTCTCTGTCATCGCGTCGTCGGTTATCCCGTGGTTTATCGGCGCGGGTCTCCTGTATCTGATGACGGACCGGCTATACGAGAATGATGTCCTGTCGATCCCACAGCTGATTGGAAAAAAGCATGATTCAAAATTTCTGCAGACAGCATCGGCCATTTTTATGATCTGCGGCTATATTTTCTATCTGATGATCCAGATCAAGGGATTTGGCATCGCGGTGTCCAGCCTGCTGAATATCAATTACAAGGTGGCTGTCTTTCTTGTCTATCTTTTTATCCTCTATTCGAGCTTCGGCGGCTTTAACTCCGTCACGAAGTCGGACTGCCTCAATCTGATTATGCTCTCTGTGAGCATCGGGGTTCTGTATCTGGTTATCGTAAAAAATGTTCCGGGACACTGGTTTTTGACGGATCAGACTGTGCATGAACTCATAAAGAGCAAGGGGGTCTTCGAAAATCAGACAGAAGAGATTGGAATCTTCGTATATATCTCCATGTTCTTCGGATGGGGAATGGGACTGGCGTCGAATCCCCAGTATATGGTCAGGATCCTGGCGGCGAGGGATAAAAAAACCGCAAAACATATGATCCTGCATGCACTGATATTCCTGTGCGTGCTGTACTTTGCACTGACCCAGATCGGTCTTGGACTGCGGATCCTCTTTCCGCAGCTGAAAAATTACTGCTCCGCGGATGACGTATTTATCTATGCAGTGGTCAATCTCATGAACACACCGTTCAGCGGTTTCTTTCTGATCAGCGTGATCGGCGCCTGTGTCTCAACGGCGAACTCCCAGCTTCACCTGATCGGCTGCATGCTGTCCTACGATGTGGCTGCCCAGATCACAAAAAGGAAGATGTCGGAGGAGCAGATCCTCATCCTGGCGCGGGTATTTATCTTCATAGGTGGCACGGCTGCACTGATCTTATCCGTAAATCCGCCGGAGGACATGCTGTCCTTCGGAGCGGACATCTGGGGATTATTCTCGGCGGCGCTTGCCCCTCTGATCTACGGTGGACTGTACTGGAAACGGAGAACGAAAGCCGGGGCGGTGGGAGCGTTCTTTACAGGACTTATCTGCTCTGTCCTGTTCTGGAAAATGGATCTCCAGATATACTGGGCATTTCCGGCAACACTGTGCGCAGCGGCGGTCTATGTTGTGATCCCGATGTTTGAGAAGAAGAGAGGGGCAGAAGAATGAGCGGAAAGAAAAAACAACTGTTTCGATCATGGTTCTGCAGGATCGAGCATGAGATCATGCTGCCGTTCGTCACGGTGGGAATTCTGGTGGTCTGTGCATTCTGTGCTATTTCGGTGTATAATGGATATACGGAAAAGCTTAAGGACAGAAAAGAGTACGCGAGGACCACGATCCGCGGCATGGAGGCGGATATTTACTATCTGCAGGGAAAACTGAGTGAGGATGAGATCCGGCAGAAGTATAATTTCTATTATGATCCGGCGGTGCGGATCATGGCTGCCGACGGTACGGTCATCACGGGTGACGAGGAGATCCCGGACGGGAACATGGAACTCCTGTACGCGGACAGTGGAAATTCCCTGGGGTGGCGTCTGGAATACTGGATGGATAAAAAGTCATTCGAGAACGCGATCCTGGAAGAACAGAATTACGTCATTGTGGGCGCTGTGGCCAGTCTCCTGGTCATCGTCCAGGTCAGCGTGTTCCTCGCCTGGAGTCTCACAAAACCGATCCGCAGCATGGGCGCGGCGTGTAAAAAGCTCGATGAGAACAAGGACGGGTTCCGGGAGTACAGCTTTCCGGAGACAGCGAGAAAGGACGAGATCGGCCAGCTGGCGAGAACTTTTGAGGATCTTCTGAAAAACCTTGATAATTACACAAAAATGGAGTATACGAGCCGGATGTCATCGGCGCTGGCCCACGAGATTAAGAATCCGCTGGCCGGGATTCGTTCCGGGATCCAGGTCCTGGGCGGACGGGCGGTGAAGGAGAATGAAAAGCTTCTCTGCGACAGCATGCTCCATGAGATCGACCGGGTGACTGGGCTGATCAATGACCTGTTTACGCTGTCGGTAAAGAAGGAAAACCACAGACATGTCTTTCCGGCGGATGCGGTGCTGCGGGAGGTGGCATCCATCTACGCGAAGGAGTGCGAGCAGCAGAATGTCACGTTCGAGACAGACTGCACGGCATGTGAGGTGTTTGCCGATGAGAATGAAATGCGCCAGATGCTGTACAATCTTCTGACAAACAGCATGCGGGCGGTCAGCCGGGACGGAACGGGGAAGATCTGTCTCTCAGTGTCTTCCGACGGCGGTATGACTACATTCTGCGTCTCCGACAACGGAAAAGGAATGAATGAAGAGGAACTGAAACGCGCAAGAGAGCCGTTCTACACGAAGAGCATTAACGGCGTTGGCCTCGGTCTGGCGATCGTAAACCGGCTGATCGAGCAGAACCACGGCAAAATGGAAATGGAAAGCGCTCCGGGCTGCGGAACAACGGTGCGCCTGATTTTTGAAAGCAGGGATGAACATGAAAAAGGTACTGATCGTTGATGACGAATTTCTGATCCGGTTTACGCTGGAGGAAGGACTGAAGGACCGGGGATACGAGACCCAGTCGGCGGAAACGGTGAAGGACGCTCTCGAGAAGATGAAAACGTTCCATCCGCAGGTGATCCTCCTGGATAACCGCCTGCAGGACAGCCTCGGGATCGACGAGATCTCCACGTTCCGTTCCGCCGATGAGGAGGTCCAGGTGATCCTGATGACGGCGTACGGCTCTGTCGCCCAGGCGGTGGAGGCGACGAAGCGCGGCGCTTACGACTATATTTTAAAGCCCTTTGATATTGACGAGATCGACCGGATCGCCAGCCGCTGCATTGGTCAGATGCAGGATCGGGAATCCCTGGAGTTTCTAAAGGGAAAAACGCAGGAATTTATCGGAGTCAGCGACGCCGCGATGCGGATCCGGCGCCACATCGAACTTCTCGGAAAGAATTCCACGGTGAATGTTCTGATCCGGGGCGAGACCGGAACGGGAAAAGAGGTTGCGGCGTCCCTGATCCATGCCTGCAGCGATCGGAGGGACCACCTGATGGTCCGCATCAACTGCAGCGCAATTCCGGAACATCTGATGGAGAGCGAGCTTTTTGGCTATGAGCGGGGGGCCTTTGCGGGTGCTATGAAGACGAAGAAGGGCCTGATCGAGCTGGCAGCAGGCGGAACCGTGTTCTTAGATGAGATCGGGGAACTTCCACTGTCCATGCAGACAAAGATCCTCACGTTCCTGGACCATAAGAAGTTCAAGCGTGTGGGTGGTCTGGAGGACATCGAAGTGGATGCCCGGGTGATCGCGGCGACAAACCGGAATCTGGAACACGCCGTAAAGCAGGGGGAATTCCGGGAAGACCTTTTCTACCGGATCAATGTCATGGAACTTGTGATCCCGCCGTTACGGGACCGGAGAGAGGACATTCCGGCACTCTGCGATTATTACCTGAAATATTATAACGGCATGTTTGGAAAGAATATCACCCATGTGGATCCTGATTTTATGCGGGAGCTGCTTTTGTATGACTGGAAAGGGAATGTTCGGGAACTGAAAAATATTTTTGAGCGCTGCTTCTTATTCTGTCAGGGGGACGTGCTTGAAAAACATGTGGAATTAAAACGGGTGGACTGGAAAGATGATACCCGGACAGGAGAGCCGTTTGCGCTAAAGGATCTTCGGAAAGGACCGATCAGTCTCGATCAGGAGGTTTCCATGCTGGAACAGATCTACATGGACCAGGCGCTGAAGCTCTGCGGAAACAACGTGACAAAAGCGGCGGCCCTTTTGGGGATCACAAGATTCTCCATGAAGAGAAGACTTGATAAGGAAGACTGAAATCTTACGGCCCTCGCGGAAGGGCGCAGATCTGCTGAACAATTGAAAACGTGCAAAAATTCACATCGTGCGAAATCGCTCGCTGAAAATGAGCGGATTCGCACGATTTTTTTGAAAATTTCAAAAAGATTTTCCGAAACCGAAAAATATAGTTGAATATCACTAAAAAGTCAGATAAAATAAAGGCATCAGTTGTAGAAAAGATACGAAAGGGGTACTCATTTATGGGGGAAAAGAAAAAACACAGCAACATGACGACCTTGATGGGAGCTGCGTTCCTGATGGCGACATCCGCGATCGGACCGGGCTTCCTGACACAGACTTCCACATTTACGGCTCAGTATAAAAGCATTTTCGCGCTGGTGATCATCTGTACGATCCTGCTGGATGTGACGACACAGTTAAATATCTGGTCGGTGATCGGTGTGTCCGGCATGCGCGGACAGGATATTGCAAATAAAGTCCTTCCGGGGCTCGGATACTTTATCGCGTTCATGGTTGCCCTCGGCGGTCTGGCATTCAACATCGGAAATGTCGGAGGCGGAGCCCTGGGACTCAACGTATTGTTCGGAATACCGACGACGGTTGGAACCTTTATCGCGGGAATCATCGGAATCCTGATCTTCCTCTCCAAGGACGCGAAGGCCAGCATGGATAAGCTGACAAAATACCTTGGAAGTATCATGATCATCGTAGTTCTCTATGTGGCGATCAAATCCAAACCTCCGGTAGGGGACGCTGTGAGCAGTATTTTCCACCCGGGCGATGTGGGTGCCCTTGTCCTTCCGCTCATCACGCTTCTCGGAGGAAGCTGCGGCGGATATATCACATTCTCCGGTGCGCACCGTCTTCTTGACGCCGGATATTCCGGAAAGAAAGATCTTCCGCATGTACGCCAGTCCGTTTTAATGGGTGTCAGCGTTTCCGGAATCATGAGGATCCTGCTGTTCCTTGCGGTTCTCGGTGTCGTGACAGCAAACCCGGATGTGACACTCGACGCTTCAAATCCGGCAGCAGACGCGTTCCGTCTCGGAGCTGGCGTGATCGGATATAAGATCTTTGGTCTTGTTCTTTTCTTCGCCGCTACAACATCCGTCATCGGCGCGGCTTATACATCGGTTTCATTTTTAAAGACTCTTCATCCGTTTATCATGAAGAATGAAAAGTGGTTCGTGATCGGATTTATCACAGCCTCCACACTGATCATGGCGATCCTCGGAAAGCCGGCAGCACTTCTCGTACTTGCGGGCGCTTTAAACGGACTGATCCTTCCGCTGACCCTCTTAACGATCCTTCTCGCGAGCAGAAACAAGAAGATCGTCGGCGAGGATTACAAGCACCCGACGATCCTCATCGTTTTAGGTGTATGCGTGGTATTGCTCACAGGATTCTCCGGAATCAAAGCTCTTCCGGGAATCTTAAAGATGTTCGGTTAATTATGTATTGAGATTGTGATGCAAGTCGTTTAAAATAGTAGATAGGAAATTTAGAAAATACCGGCAGGGAAAGCAAGGAGGAAATTTTATGTACCGTGTAGACTTAAACAGTGACCTTGGAGAAAGCTTTGGAAATTATACGATCGGAATGGATGAGGAGATCTTAAAATACGTCTCCTCCGCAAACGTGGCATGTGGCTGGCACGCAGGTGACGCGATGGTGATGGAAAAGACCGTTGCTCTGGCGAAAGAGTTCGGAACAGCCGTCGGCGCACACCCGGGATTCCCGGACCTTGTGGGATTTGGACGCCGCAATATGGCAGTGACGCCGGATGAAGCGAAAGCTTATGTTCGCTACCAGCTGGGCGCTCTCATGGCGTTCTGTACCGCCCATGGCGTAAAGATCCAGCATGTAAAACCGCACGGCGCTCTTTACAATATGGCAGCTGTTGACGAGAAGTTAGCTATCGCGATGTGTGAGGCAGTTTATGAGGTAGATAAGGACATCATCTTCATGGGACTTGCAGGTTCTAAGATGATCACGGCAGCAGAAAAAGTCGGTCTCCGCGCTGCAAGTGAGGTCTTCGCTGACCGCGCTTACAACGATGACGGAACTCTCGTATCAAGAAAGCTTCCGGGTGCAGTGATCAAGGACAAAGACCTTGCGATCAAACGTGTGATCCGTATGGTAAAAGAAGGAAAAGTTGAGTCCATCAACGGAAACGATATCGCGATCAAGGCAGACTCTATCTGCGTTCACGGAGATAACCCAAAGGCATTGGAGTTCGTAAAGAATATCCGTGAGACACTGATCGCGGAAGGCGTCGAGATCAAAAATTTAAGTTTATAGGAAAAAGAGTGCAGCTGTTTGACATCTTACAAATGTCAAACAGCCGCAAATGTATAGAGAGGAGACTCGCTGTGGGAAATGTAAGATATCTGGTTTCCGGCGACTGTGCAGTCACCGTGGAATTTGGAAATGAGATCAGTCCGGAGATCAACCGGAAGATCCGCGCATTCAAGATCGCGTTAGAGAAAGAACAGATTGAGGGAATCGTCGAGACCGTACCGACCTACCGTTCCCTTCTTGTTGTATACAAGCCGGAAGTGATCCGGTTCTCGGCACTGACAGAAAAATTTGAGCAGGTTCTGTCCTCCATGGGCAGCATCCAGATCCCGCCGCCAACGGTGATCGAGATCCCGGTGCTTTACGGCGGGGAGATGGGACCGGACCTTGCGAATGTGGCAGAGCATAACGGACTTACGGAAGAGGAAGTCGTAAAGATCCACTCCTCCGAAGAGTACCTGATCTACATGCTGGGATTTATCGCAGGATTCCCGTACCTCGGCGGCATGGACAAGCGTATCGCGACTCCGCGTTTGAAGAGTCCGCGCGTAAAGATCGAGGGCGGCTCCGTGGGAATCGCCGGAGAGCAGACTGGAATCTATCCGGTGGCATCCCCGGGCGGCTGGCAGCTCATCGGAAGAACTCCGTTAAAGCTGTATGATTCCGAGCGGGAAAAACCGGTACTCCTGGAGTCCGGACAGTATATCAAATTCCGCCCGGTGACGGAAGAAGAGTACAAAGCCATCGAAAAACAGGTGGAGAACGATACATATCAGTATGTAGTATATGATAAGGAGGCGGAGTGATGGGCATTCAGATCATAAACGGCGGATTCCTGACAACGATTCAGGATATGGGACGTTACGGATATCAGGAGACTGGAATGTCCGTATCTGGTGTCATGGATACCAGGGCAGCGTCACTCGCCAATATCCTTGTTGGAAATGATACGAACGAGGCGGTCATCGAGATCACGATGATGGGCCCGACCATGAAATTTACAGAAGATGAGATCATCGCGGTGACAGGCGGCGACCTCGGGGCAAAGATCGACGGAAAACCGGTGGAGAGATACCGTGCGGTCCTGGTAAAAGCGGGCCAGACGTTGAGCTTCATGGGCATGTACGGCGGAAGCCGTGCGTATATCGCTTTTGCGGGCGGACTTGATATCCCGGTTGTTATGGGAAGCAGATCCACGAACCTGAAATCAAAAGTCGGCGGATACGAGGGAAGAAAATTAGGAACCGGCGATGAGATCGCTTTCCGCGCTCCTGCATCCTGGCTCCCGCATATGGCCGAGCGTGTATACGGACTTCCGTCTTACGGTGCAAAGGAATGGACCCTCAGAGTCGTTATGGGCCCGCAGGACGACTGTTTTACAGATAAGGGAATCAACACCTTCTTAAACAGCACCTACACGATCTCCAACGAGTATGACCGCATGGGCTGCCGCATGGAAGGCGATGTGATCGAGCATAAAAACGGCGGCGACATCATCACTGACGGCATCAGCTTCGGCGCTGTCCAGGTTCCGTCCCACGGAAATCCTATCGTCATGATGGCGGACCATCAGACCACAGGCGGCTACACAAAGATCGCCAATGTGATCTCTGTGGACCTTCCGGTGCTTGCCCAGTGCATGCCGGGAATGAAGATCCATTTTGAGAAAGTCACGGTGGATGAGGCGCAGGCTCTCTATTGTAAGGAAAAAGAAGAGTTTGACGCGCTTGCGAAGAGACTGAATACCCCGGTGGAACCGGCGGATGATGAGCAGGCGGTGGCGATCGCAGCGGCATCCGAGGCGAACAAGACCGCATGGGTAAAGGCGGGAACCTATAAGATCTCCGTAAATGGAAAAGAGTTTCTTGTGGAGCTTGAAAAAGAGGTTGTGAGATTCCGGTAAAAAAATATGGGGATGCAGACCGGAAAATGACCTGATCGGCGAAGCGTTTCAGCAGAATGGGTCGTGGGGAACAGGGACCTTAAGATGCCGGAAACGAAAAGAACGGCATAGGAGAAAGGGGTAGTGAAAAATGGGAGATTACAGAACGACAAGACCGGAAGAGATCTGGAAAAAGATCCGTGACGGTGAGATCACAGAACCGACAGCCGGAATGTGCGGGGGATACGCACAGGCAAACCTTGTGATTCTGCCGAAAAAATATGCGGAGGATTTTAAAAAGTTCGCGGAGCGCAACCCGAAACCGTGTCCGATCCTTGAGATCATGGACGGCTCCCCGCTGGTTCATGATATGGGCGAGGGAGCGAATATCGTTACCGATATTCCGCGGTACTTTATCTATAAAAACGGCGTGAAGGTCGATGAAGTGACAGATGCTTCTGGATATTGGCAGGATGATTTCGTTGGTTTTCTTATCGGCTGCAGCTTTTCCTTCGAGGAGGCGCTCTTACAGGCAGGAATTGATGTGCGTCATATCTCCATGGGAAGAAACGTGCCGATGTACAAGACGAATATCGAGTGCGAAAAAGCAGGAGTCTTCGAGGGGCCGTTGGTATGCAGCATGCGCCCGATGACGCCGGAGAACGCAAAGAAAGCGGCGGAGATCACAGAAAAGTTCCCGAATGTTCACGGTGGTCCTGTCCACATGGGCGATCCGGAAAAAATCGGCATCAAGGATATCGACCATCCGGACTATGGAGATCCAGTGGAGATCCGCGAGGGCGAGATCCCGGTATTCTGGGCCTGCGGCGTGACCCCACAGGCAGCCATCGAGCGGGCGAAGCCGCCGATCGTCATCACCCATGCCCCGGGTCATATGTTTATCACAAATGTGAAGAACGCGGAGTTAAATGATTATCTGGAGAAAAAGAAGCAAGGTACGAAATCGCTGTGAAACAGAAGAAATCGCAGCATCGCAGATGTGTGATCAGCTGCCAGCATCGGACATGGCAGATTTTGCCGGACAGATGCGGAAGTGAGATGTTCGGGCCTTAGAGAGTGAGAGGTTCGGGTCACCGAGTCTTCGGGCTCCGGATAGTTGACAGAATCCGAAATCTATGTTATTCTACCAGACGTTAAAACTCGTGTGGATTTTTAGAGAAGAACTTTTTTCGCCACACAATCACCTAAAAGCTTTATGGGTGGTTGTGTGGCGTTTTTTGTTTAACAGAAAATTCCGATAGAACTTCCCGCTAAACAAAAAGGAACTACGTGCCAATGATGTGTCGAGGTACATTCTTTTTATTGCTTATATCAACGAAGTTTTACATATGGAACCGTTACTTTAAAAATTATATGGGAGATTAGAATCATGAATGAAACTTTCATGAAGGAGAAGCCGATCTTTCCTCTTCTCCTCGGAATGGGAATGCCCATGGTCCTGTCCATGCTGGTGAATTCCCTCTATAATATAGTAGACAGTTATTTTGTTGCCCGGATCAGCGAGAATGCCATGGAAGCGCTGTCTCTGGTATTTCCGATCCAGAATTTCATCAATGCCATGGCCATCGGTTTCGGAGTGGGGATCAACGTTCTGATCGCCACAGCGAGAGGTGCCGGAAAAGAGAATGAAGCGCGCCGGGCAGCGACTCAGGGTGTTGTCCTGTCTGTGATCCACGGGATCATCCTCTCTGTGATCTGCATCGTCATCATGCCAGGATTCCTTGGGAGGTTCACAGGCGATCAGGAGGTCATCCGGTACGGTGTGCGCTACGCATCCGTCGCATTCCTGTTTTCACCGATCATCATGGCAGGACTGGCTTTCGAAAAGATCTTTCAGGCAGTGGGGCGGATGAAGGTGTCCATGATTGCCCTGCTTGGCGGCTGCATCACAAACATTATCCTGGATCCGATTTTAATCTTTGGACTGGCATTCTTTCCCAAAATGGGAATCTCCGGCGCGGCAATTGCCACAGGTGTGGGGCAGCTTATCTCGCTCGCAGTCTACCTTGCCTTTTATTTCCGAGGTCCGGTTCCGGTAAAGCTGGAAGCAAGGTATAAGATTCCCGGTGGAAATACGATGAAGAAGCTCTACGGGATCGGGATCCCGGCGATCCTCAATCTGGCGCTGCCCTCCGTCATGATCTTTGTGTTAAACGGTCTGCTGGCGCAGTATTCCAGAAGCTATGTGGTTATTCTTGGAATCTACTATAAACTGCAGACCTTCCTCTATTTCCCGGCCAGCGGCATCATCCAGGGGATGCGGCCGGTGATCGGTTACAATTTCGGCGCCGGAGAGCGTGAGAGAGTCGGGAAGATCTATAAGATAACATTAGCTATGGCCGGCGTAATCATGGCAGCAGGAACGGTGCTCTGCCTTACGATCTCCAACACGCTGATCGGTGCCTTTACCGACAACGCGGAGACCATCGCAGCAGGCGGCGCGGCCCTCCGGATCATCAGCGCCGGATTCATCGTCTCAACGGTCTCCGTAACAGCGTCTGGTGCCCTGGAGGGAATCGGCATGGGTGTCCAGTCCCTTGTGATCTCCCTGCTCCGCTATATCGTAGTCATCCTTCCGTCCGCCTTTATTCTCTGTCATCTGTTCGGCGGCGGCGCGGTCTGGAACGCGTTCTGGATCACGGAGTTTGCGGCAGCAGTTGTGGCTGAGATCGTGTATCGGGGAACGATTAAGCGGACCATGCCAAAACCACGATAAAATATAGGTTTTTCGGCAAAATTTAATCGAAATTTTGAAGAAAAATGGTTGACACACCCGACCATGTATAATATAATGTATAACTGTGACATCGGTTGAAAATGCTGTAGCCAAAGCCCCGGAGACAGTATTTTACGATAAAGGAACATTGATTGATTTAGTACAAACAGGAGGTCAACCCATGAAGAGCTTTATGGCTAGTCCAGCAACAATTGAGAGAAAATGGTACGTAGTTGACGCTACAGGATATACATTAGGTCGTCTGACATCAGAAGTAGCAAAGATCTTAAGAGGAAAGAACAAACCGATCTACACTCCGCACATCGACTGCGGCGATTACGTGATCGTAACAAACGCTTCCAAGATCAAAGTTACAGGTAAGAAGTTAGACCAGAAGATCTACTACAGCCACTCCGACTATGTAGGCGGAATGAAAGAGACAACTTTAAGAGAAATGCTCGAGAAGAAGCCGGAGAAGGTTATCGAGTTAGCAGTTAAGGGAATGCTCCCGAAGGGACCTTTAGGAAGAAGCATGATCACAAAACTTCACGTTTACGCTGGCCCGGATCACGAGCAGGCAGCACAGAAGCCGGAAGTTTTAGAAATCAAATTTTAATTAGAGGTCTGAAAGGAGGAAATTCATAATGGCTAGCACAAAATATTACGGAACAGGCAGAAGAAAAAAATCTATCGCAAGAGTATATCTTGTACCGGGAACAGGTAAGATCACAATCAACAAGAGAGATATCGATGAGTATCTTGGTCTTGAGACATTAAAGCTCATCGTTCGTCAGCCGTTAGCAGCAACAGAGACAGCTGATAAGTTCGACGTTATCGTTAATGTTCGCGGCGGCGGAGTTTCCGGACAGGCAGGCGCTATCCGTCATGGTATCTCCAGAGCTCTGCTTCACGCAGACATCGAGTACCGTCCGGTATTAAAGAAAGCTGGTTTCTTAACAAGAGATCCGCGTATGAAAGAAAGAAAGAAATACGGTCTCAAAGCAGCTCGTCGCGCTCCGCAGTTCAGCAAGAGATAATCGACTGCTCAGACTATATCAAAAGGTTTACAAAACCCCGGAAAATCAAGGTTTTCCGGGGTTTTCTTATACCTAAACGGGCTGATATAGTTTGACCTCATTTGACCAAACGAGAGCCATTTTCACTGGAGTTTTAGTGGTTAAATATAGGACAACCGGCAAAAATGGGGTCAAAAAACGGCCTTAGTGGTTAAAAAATAGGACAACCAGAGAGCAATTTCGGGGGTATTTTTGAGGGTGATTTTTGTCATGGTGGGAAAAGATTCCGGCATCAGGAAGGACCGTCACTTTACATAGCTAAACAGTTTGCGGATGAACGGTTTTGAGCTATGAAGCTATGGAATCTGTAGGTAATATCTGATAGAAATAGTAAGAACAGCGATATAAATCTGGATTTGGAGGTGTGTTGCAATGCCAGCTTTGAAAGGATTAGAATGGACGTTTGATACAGTTTCGTCTACATATGAGAAGTCACGTCCTGGTTATGTAAAAGAATTGTATCAAACATTGCTTGACTATATTCCTATTAACGAAAATAGCAATGTGGTTGAGGTGGGAAGTGGTGGAGGCCAAGCAACGGCTCCAATTTTAGCAACTGGATGTCAATTGACAGCAGTAGAATGTGGAAAACGATTCTCTGAATTGTTAAAAGATAAATTTAATGAGTATCAAAAATTTTCAGTCGTTACAGGTAAATTTGAAGATACAGTGTTTGAGGACAATACGTTTGATTTAGTATTTTCTGCAACGGCCTTTCATTGGGTACCAGAGAAAATCGGATATGAAAAAGTATTTTCTATGCTGAAAAATGGTGGTGCTTTTGCACGTTTTGCGAACCATCCGTATCGTGATAGAGAAAATATAGAGCTTTCACAAGAAATAGATAAGATTTATGACCTGTATTACAATAAGTATTACAATAAAGAACGTGAAACAATATCTGAATATACGGAACAGCAGGCAAAAGCGATAGCAATGATTGCAAGCAAATATGGTTTTTCAGATATTAGATATGAGTTATTTTATCGAGAACGAGTATTTTCCGCAAATGAGTATATTGAACTTCTTGGAACATATTCAAACCATATTGCAATTGAAGAAAGTATAAGAACAGAGTTCTTTGCTAAAATTAAAGAAGCAATTAACAACCATGGTGGTATAATAAAAATCCATGATACTATTGATTTACAATTAGCGAGAAAATGTTAAATTCCAGTTTGTCGGATCGAAAAGGAAGAGCCTTACGCAAGGTGCAAGAAAAAACTCCGTTCGGGTTAAGGGCGAAGTGCCTTAGCCGGTCAAGGGTGCCCCAGAGAGAAAAACTGGAACCGTCCCGTCCCTTAGTACGGGATAAGCTCAAACAGGAGCTGCCTGCCCATAAGCCTGCCGCTCCGAAGAAACGGGAGCCGGAGCGATAACCATGGCAAAGCGCAAGCGGGATATTCCGGTTTTGTTTTGGGTGTCCGCAGAAGAACTGGAGCTGATCCATCAAAAGATACAGCAATACGGGACAGAGAATTTGAGCACCTTCCTCCGCTTTTTCTTTTTAGAGGTATCATTGTTTTCTTGGTGGTAATACTGGATAATGGAGGCAGAAAAAATAAGTGTGATAAAGAGGTTGAGCATAAATGATGACCTTTGAGATGGTAATTGAAATTTTTGAAGAATACCTGTTTGTAGATAAGGCAATAGAGGTTTATAGAAGCTCGTTCAGCATCTGAACTAACTGCAATTAGATGATTCTAAACTTGCAAAACTTAGCAAACATCGAACCATGGCTGAAATGCCTGTAATCATTCTTTGATAATTATGCTGTTACAAAGTGTGTAAATCGTATATGAAAAACCCTGGCTGTTGAATTCGATGGAACGCCGTGTGCGGTGAAAGTTACATGCACGGTGTGGAGCGGGGGAAAATCTGGAGATTATATCAAAGGATTACCTATCGCTATCTGGCGCAAAATCTCAGGGCATGAAGCAGTTCATGGCTAATTAAAGGGAACAAAAAGAAAGGAAAAGCACAATCCAGACGGTATCAGCGGCAGTCTACAAGAATAAATTGTGATTACACAAGATTGGTGCTATAATAAGAGAAAAGTTCCTGCCGGGGCAGCCGCCCCGGTGGTATGGATAGGAAGGCGGGAAAGCAATATGCACATCAGCTATAAACCACTCTGGCATACACTGTTAGAGCGTGATATGAGAAAAGAAGATTTAAGGCTTGCTGCTGGTATGACAACGAATATGATTGCCAACATGAGCAAAGAGGGAAAGCACATCAGCATGGATACATTAGCCCGTATCTGCGAAACGCTGAATTGTGAGATTACCGATGTGATTGAGTTAGTACCAGACGAGCCTGCTTCCACAGGAGGTAAGGAACATGAGCGAACTGAAACCAAGAATAACGGAAAACGGAATTGATTATATCCTTGTCGGAGATTATTACATCCCGGACTTGAAACTGCCGGAGGAACACCGCCCTATCGGAAAGTACGGACGGATGCACCGGGAATATTTAAGGGAAGTCCACCCAGCCAGATTGAATACATTGATACTGACCGGGGAATTGTGGACATATCTTGCAGACCTGAACGAACAGGCACAGGAACGGTTAGACACCATCATGGAGCAGATGAAAACTGCCGAGGGCGTAACCGAGGAATTGAAGCGTACCCACCAAATGGAATGGGTGCAGCGTTGCAATAACATTCATAACCGGGCAGAAGAAATTGTTTTGCATGAGATGATTTATTCATAACGGGAGCAATTAAATCGGAGGTATATAAGATGATTGAAATTGTATTTGGTGAAAGTGCCTGTGGAAGTTTGAAAATTGCCCAAACTTACGGCAAGGGAAAGTATAGAGGAAGTGCTGTTTCAATATTTATGAGGCATGAAGACGGGAGTGTTCCATCTTCAGATGAAATGAAAAAAGCACAGCTTCAAGCACAGGAACAAGAACGCATTGCTTGGGAGAATGCTATTCCATTGGGAGGCAAGAGCTGTGATGTTTATTGTTTTGATATGGCTCTTAGTGTGGGAGATATTTCTGATAATGGAATTGGCGAACAGCGGAAAAATGTTTTCAAGAAAATGCTGTCTGTCTGCTTTGTAGAGGATTTAGATTATCAGGTTGAAGAAAAAATACAGAAAATTAAAACTACATTGACCTCAGTGATTGAACGATATGTAGCTGGGGAAGAAATTCGCATTTGGTATAGCTATAATCCAGATGAGCTTTGTGGTATGTATTGGCTTATGAAACAACTTCAACCCTTAAACTGCCAGACAACAATTTATTTGGTTAAGTTACCTACATGGGAATATGGAAAAGAAAATACTATGACATCCAAAATAGCATGGGGCGAGGTCTCTCCTGGCGAATGGGGAAACTATATAACTCTACAAGAGAAAGCTAATCCTGTATTTCTTTCAGCTTGTGCTATGAAATGGAATCAACTTCAAAATGAAAATGCACCTTTGCGTGCAATGTTAAATGGTAAATTGCAAAGCGTTTCAGAAGATATATATGATAGTTTCATTCTTCGTGAAATTGCGGAACAGCCAGAGCAATTCAAAATGGCTATTGTCATAGGTAATGTTTTAGGAAAATATCAACTTGGAATTAGTGATGTATGGATTTCCAATCGCATTGATAAAATGCTTGAAGATGGTGTGTTGGAAATTATACAGGACGCACCAAAGGGAGAAACAAATTATCGCCGAATATTAAGAAAACGAATGAAGTAATAACCACAGCACAAACCGCTGCTACATGGAATCCAACAAACCATGCAACAGCGGTTTTCCTTTACCGTTTTTTCCTCTGGTTGATAGGCGTTCCCGTTTTCTTTGATTTTTGGAGAATCCGAATAAGCCAGCGAAATTCTTCATCTGACAGATTTTTATAGTTGATACCGAGCTGCTTGCAGTAAAGCACTGCCAGTTTTTCCAAACGGCTGCCCTTGAAATTTTCGACCGCTTCCAGATTTTCTTTCAGTTCATTGGCAACAGTGGTCTGGGGCGCACTCTCACTATCCTTTTTATGGGTTTCCCGAATATCCCGGATAATCAGGTTTAGGTCATCCAGAACCATGTGGCTGAAATATTCATCATCACTGATATGGGCGGCTTGCAGCACTTTCAAATGTGGGTCATCTTCGCCAGGGCGATACCGTTCTATGATTTCATGTCGGACAGTATCGACAAGGGTGTTGAGGTTTTGAATCTGCATGGTGGCAATCCCATCCACATAAATCTCAATGTCCGCAAGAAACTTGATAAAGTCCTTATGGGTGGCAAGTTCGCAGAGCAGACGGTTGTTGATCCGACCGCTTTTCAGAAGTGCAACCATTTCATCGTTCAAATGCAGCTCCGTCAGTGGCGTGTTGATCTGCTCCCTGTTCTCTGTCCGGCACAGCAGATAATCGACGGAAACCCCATAGAAGTCTGCCAGCGTGATAAGGTTGCCATGATTGATTTCCTTAAAATCTTCTTTTTCATAACTGCCAAGGGCTGATTTAGAAATACCCGTTAGTTTTGATAGTTCTTCCAGATTTAAGCCTTTGTCCTTGCGGAGTTCCCAAAGGCGTTCCTGTATGCTTGTTGCTCCTTTCATGGGCACACGCTCCTTTCCAACGGTTTCATTGCTGCCGCTTATCTGGATTATATCACACTTTCCGTAATCGTGGAAATTTCTGATTTTTACCCTTAATTCCTACTTTGTGGACATACGGCACAGGGCACAAAAATGTTCTATGATACAGGTAGTTCATCGATGGATTATTCCAATCGAATGACCAGCCTGTGTGGGATATGCTTCCCCGGCGATGTAGCGCCATGAATTTTGGCAGGGATATGGAGGAACCCTGACCAAAACGAGCGTACCAAAGGGAGCGATACGCCGCTGTGAGATTCAGGGGAGGAACGACACCGGGGAGAACTGGCGAACTGACACCGAAATGATACCGAAACACAACAATCTGATAGGGGGACAGTCTACCCTATCGCTGATACTTCGGGAGATTTTAAGCGGCTCTATGGCTGTAATTTTACCGAAAATCGCCCCGAAACCATACACTAAAACGGGAGGAAGCGCAATATGCCGAGAATGAGCAAAAAGAGAAAGCATGAGCTTTCCTTTTACCTCAATGACCGGGGGCGTGTCACTTACAACGAATTATGCCGGAAATGCCAGCATGGGTGCAGGCAGAGCTTCCGGGCGGTTGTGATTGACTGCCCCTGTTATTTATCCAAACGAGCAAAGAAAAAGGAGGAACACACAGAATGAATTTTGAATTTATGACGATAGACACACCATTGCCGCCCTGTATGCCTTTTCCCAGAGCGTTGACAGGATTTCCAGTCAGCAGCACCGCAAAGGTCATGTACTGCCGGATGCTGGACGCTATGCTCTCCAAAGGGCAGGAGGACGAGAACGGAATCCTCTTTGTCTGCTTCCCTGTCACAGCCATTGCCGCAGTCCTGTCCCGCAGCTCCATGACGGTCAAGCGTTCTCTGAATGAACTGGAAACTGCCGGACTTATCATGCGGGTGCGTCAGGGCATTGGAGAACCAAACCGGATTTATGTGCTGATACCGGGAAAGGAGGACGCTGCCCTTGCCTGATACCTCAAAGCTGGAAAAACTCAATCGGGAGTTGGAAAAAAGCGAAAAGAAACTGCGGAAAGCCATCAATGATGAAAAGGCATTGCAGCACCAGTTGAAACAGCTTACCCGAAAGGAACGGACGCACCGGCTCTGTACCCGTGGCGGTATGCTGGAAAGTTTTCTGCAAGAGCCGGAACGCCTGACAGATGATGATGTCATGCTGTTGTTGAAACTCATTTTTCACAGACAGGACACGCAGGAACTATTGAAAAAACTGCTGGAACGGGAGATGCCGGAACCCCCTTAGTTTACTAAGGGCGCAATTATACACCACCCAGAAGTTGGTGCATTGCGTTCTCCGAAGGCTCCTCGCCGGAGGGCTGTGATTTTCCGCAGTCATGGTCTGCTCCAAATCAAACAGGGGACGCTACGCTTCCCCTGCGCTGGCTGCCGCCAGCTACCCTTTTGTGGACTTGCCATCTGGGGACACCTTGCGCTGCAAGCTGTTCCCAGCCGACAAGTTTCATAAAATATGCTATCTTTTCGATAGGCAATAAAGTATAATGAAGTCAGCAATAAATCAGGAATTTGAGGTCAAGGATTAAACGGGAGGTTTATATGAAAAAATACCAATGTCCTTGCTGCGGATATTTTACCTATAATGTTCCGGCAAATAAAGATTGTGGGTATATTTGCCCCGTTTGTTTTTGGGAGAATGACCCGTTTATTGCTTCTGATAACGAACCAAGCGACTCTAATCATGGAATAACACTAAAAGAAGCGAAATTCAATTTCTCAAAATTTGGTGCTTGTGAAAAAGAAATGTTATGTTATGTCCGATCACCAAGAGATGATGAAAAAGAAATTTCATAGCGACAACTTCCAACTTGTAGAACTGAAAAATTGAAATTTGATGGGATGGTGATATTATGAAAAAGATAATGGCAGTTATGCTATCGTTGCTTGCTTGTACGGTTCTGCTTGCAGGGTGCAACACTTCCTCCGAAAGCAATGAAGAACAGTCCTTAAAGGTATATTCATTTAGCGGAGAAAATGAATATATTTCTGTGTCGAATGGTGTAATTATTTTAGATGGCAAAGATGAAATTTGCTATGGTGGTGATTTGAAAGTGATGTCAGACGATTTTGCTAATATTACCACATACTCAACGACCATTTATATCAATGGAAGCGAAAAAGAAACTCTGCTTTCTAATGGTGTTGATGATCAGACAGGTGAGACAATAGATGTTTCTGGAAATGTTGGACAAATTTCTGGTGACATTCTCAGAGATAGTGACGCTGATAAGTTGACTGATAATTTGTGGTTTGAATTGAAAACAACCAATTTGAACGGAGAAGAAAGCACTTATCGGGTACAGTTAGAGACAACTGAAATCATAAAGGAAGTCAAAAAGTAACCCCAAACTCTTACAACTAAATACCCGCCGCCCACAAAGCGGCACACCAAGCAGGAAATCTGAAAAAGGTTGCCTGCTTTTTTTCTGCCCAAAATGAGGTGGCAAAACGCCACCCCATCCGCCAATCACAGAAAGGAGTGACACGAAATGCCCTGTCCGCACAACGAAATTTCTATTGTGCAGCGCAGCCAACAGCAGTCTGCGATTGCCGCCGCTGCTTACCAGAGTGGCGAAAAACTGTTCTGTGAATACGACCAGCAAGTGAAGCACTATCCGGAAAAGCGTGGTATCGTCCACAATGAAATCCTGCTCCCGGCAAATGCCCCACAGAAATATGCAGACCGCAATACCCTATGGAACGCCGCCGAAGCGGTGGAGAAGCAATGGAACTCCCAGCTTGCAAGGCGGTGGGTGCTTACCATCCCCAGAGAGATACCGCCTGACCAGTACGCTGTCCTTGTACGGGAGTTTTGTGAGCAGCAGTTTGTTTCCAAAGGCATGATTGCTGATTTTGCAATCCATGACCCCCATCCGCCGGGACACAATCCCCACGCCCATATCATGCTCACTATGAGGGCAATGGACGAACATGGAAAATGGCTTCCCAAGAGCCGCAAGGTTTATGACCTTGACGAAAACGGGGAACGGATAAAACTTCCATCCGGCAGGTGGAAAAGCCACAAGGAGGATACGGTGGACTGGAACGACCAGAAGTATTGTGAAATCTGGCGGCATGAATGGGAGGTCATCCAGAACCGTTATCTGGAAGCCAATGACCGCCCGGAGCGTGTGGACTTGCGTTCCTATGCCAGACAGGGGCTTGATATAGTCCCCACTGTCCATGAGGGGGCTGCTGTCCGCCAGATGGAAAAGCGTGGTATCCAGACGAATATCGGCAACCTGAACCGGGAAATCAGAGCCGCCAACCGCCTGATGAAGTCCATCCGGCAGCTTATCCAAAACCTCAAAGGCTGGATTACCGAGCTGGGCGAAAAACGGAAAGAGCTGCTTGCACAAAAAGCGGCGGAGGAAGCGACACTTCTTCCCAATCTGCTGATGAAGTATATGGAGATACGAAAGGAAGAACGGAAGGACTGGACAAGGGCTGGACAGAACCGGGGGACTTCACAGGACTTAAAGGCAGTCAGCGAAGCATTGTCCTATCTCCGGCAAAAGGGACTTTCCACTGTGGA
Organism: Clostridium sp. CM74B_53; assembly: GCF_036318045.1. Classification (NCBI taxonomy): domain Bacteria; kingdom Bacillati; phylum Bacillota; class Clostridia; order Eubacteriales; family Clostridiaceae; genus Clostridium; species Clostridium sp. CM74B_53. Next base: position 169,032 of record NZ_JAWQDE010000005.1, read on the forward strand.
GGACTTAGAAGCGTTTCTGGAAGCGTCCGGGAAATCAGCCGCCGATTACCGCAATCAGATGAAGCCAAAGGAAGCCCGCAGCAAAGTGATTGACGGGATTCTTGCCAGCCGGACAGACTGCAAAGAATGTAAGGCTGTCTATGAGAAGTACCAGAAGATATTTTTTAAGAAAACAAAGGAGAAATTCAAACAGGAACACACGGAGGTTGCCCGGTATGCGAAAGCCGCCGCCTACCTTGCCAAGCACCCGGACGATAAGGACAGTACCCAAAAGGAGCTGCAAGAGGAGCAGGAAACGCTTCTCAGCGAAATCGCAGAACTGAAAGTACCGCTGACCGAGGTACAGGAGGATTTGAAGAAGCTGCGGGACATCCGCTACTGGGTACGGAAAGCCACACCCGGCACAGAGGAAAGCAAAGAGCCGCCCAAGAAGCAGCCCATCAAGGAAGTCTTGCAGGATAAGGCAGACGAGAAAAAAGCACAAAGAACCGCCCCGGCACAGGCGAAACACAGACAACAGGATATGGAACTTTAACAGGCACTTGCCATTTTCAATCAGAGAATGTCAGGTGCTTTTCTTATTTTCAAGGAGGGATAGATTTGAATGTATTTGAAGCTGTGAAGCAGTCCGTCACAACAAGACAGGCTGCGGAGCATTATGGAATCCATGCAGGGCGGAACGGGATGGCTTGCTGCCCGTTTCATCACGATAAAACCCCAAGCATGAAGCTGGATCGGCGTTACCACTGCTTCGGCTGCGGTGCGGATGGGGATGTGATTGATTTTGCCGCCGCCCTGTATGGGCTGGGAAAGAAAGAAGCCGCCGTACAACTGGCACAGGACTTCGGGCTTTCCTATGAGGACTGGAAACCGCCGGGAAAGGCGAAAAAGTCCAAGCCCCGGCAGAAATCGCCGGAGGAACAGTTTCAGGAAGCAAAGAACCGATGTTTCCGTATTCTTGCCGATTATCTCCATCTGCTGATGGCATGGAGAACGGACTACGCCCCACACTCCCCGGAGGAAGCCTTTCATCCCCGGTTTGTGGAAGCCTTACAGAAGCAAGACCAAGTGGAATATCTGCTGGATGTGCTGCTGTTCGGGGAGACAGAGAAAAAAGCGGCTTTGATTACGGACTACGGAAAGGATGTGATACAGCTTGAACAGCGAATGGCAGAGCTTGCAGCCGCAGACGCAGCAAGAACTAAAAAACACTATGAACGCCATGCAGCCGCCCCAGAGCATTGAGAAAATCAAGGCGGGGCTGGAAACTACCGAGAAAGGCGGTGTCCGTCAGAGCATACGGAACTGCCTGACCGTATTTCAGCGTGACCCGTTGCTTTCCGGGGCTATCGCATACAACATCCTGACTGACCGCAAGGACATCATAAAGCCCATCGGCTTCCACAGAGAAAGCACCGCCCTGAACGATACGGACATGAAGTATCTGCTTCTCTATCTGGAAGAAACCTACGGGCTTACCAATGAGAAAAAGATTGATAACGCCATCGGGATTGTGGCGAATGAAAACAAGTACCATCCCATACGGGACTACCTAATTGCCCTTGTGTGGGACGGGACAGAACGAATCCGTTTCTGTCTGCGGCACTTTCTGGGGGCTGACGCAGACGATTACACCTATGAAGCATTGAAGCTGTTCCTGTTGGGTGCAATCTCACGAGCCTTTCAGCCAGGGTGCAAATTTGAAATCATGCTCTGTCTGGTAGGCGGTCAGGGGGCTGGCAAGTCCACCTTCTTCCGCCTGCTGGCAGTCCGGGACGAGTGGTTCTCCGATGATTTGCGGAAGTTGGACGATGACAATGTGTACCGCAAGCTGCAAGGTCACTGGATTATCGAAATGTCGGAAATGATGGCAACCGCCAATGCCAAGAGCATCGAAGAAATCAAGTCGTTTTTAAGCCGGCAGAAAGAGGTCTACAAGATACCCTATGAAACCCACCCGGCAGACCGCCCCCGTCAGTGCGTGTTTGGCGGCACTTCCAATGCCCTTGACTTCCTGCCCCTTGACCGTTCCGGCAACCGCCGCTTTATCCCCGTCATGGTGTACCCGGAGCAAGCCGAGGTTCACATTTTGGAGGACGAAGCTGCTTCCAGAGCCTATATCGAACAGATGTGGGCGGAAGCGATGGAGATTTACCGAAGCGGCAGGTTCAAGTTGGCTTTCAGCCCCGCCATGCAGCGGTATCTCAAAGAACACCAGCGGGATTTTATGCCGGAGGACACCAAAGCCGGAATGATACAGGCGTATCTTGATAAGTACACCGGGAGCATGGTCTGCTCCAAGCAGCTCTACAAAGAAGCCTTAAACCATGCCTTTGACGAGCCGAAGCAATGGGAAATCCGGGAAATCAACGAGATAATGAACCAGTGCATTTCCGGCTGGCGGTATTTCCCGAACCCAAGAATGTTTTCCGAATATGGCAGACAAAAGGGCTGGGAGCGTGAAAACCCGGCAACGGACTCCGGCAACCCGTCTGAAAAAACGATGGATGGTTTTGTGGAGGTCACAGAACAGATGGAGCTTCCATTCTGAAAATGACCGCCCGTTGCACCCCCTGTTGCTATCCCGTTGCCGAGCCGGTTGCCGGGGAAAACCCCTTATTTCCGGGCTTTTCTCCCTTATAACAACCAAAACAACAGAAAAATAAAAGAAAAGTATAAATAGTAACCATCGCCAGATTGAGATTGTTTGCAAGGTCTTTTGAAGCCCGTTGCCGGACTTCGTTGCCGACATCCTCTGTCTGGCTATTTTCATGTATGGAGGATAACTGCCTATGGCAAAAAACAAAACAGAGATTCATGTTACAACGGTGTTTGACGGGGAACTGGACGCCACTGATGTGTTCGTCAGCCTGATTTCCCAGAAATACGGAAAGACAAATACAAAAGAATATCTTGCTAAAAAGAAAGATATAAGCTATAATGAAGATGAGGTTCAAAAGAGCCAGATACCGTCTGGATTGTGTGGGTAAATGGCTATGATGAACGAAATGGAATACAGAACAATCGGAAAGGCACTTGCCGGGGGCTATCGTGCAGCGGTCTATTGCAGGCTGTCAAAGGACGATGACCTGCAAGGCGAAAGTGCCAGTATCGCAAACCAGCGTGATATGCTGGAAAAATACTGCGAAAAGCAGGGATGGGAGGTTGTGGCAGTCTATCAGGACGATGGCTTTACAGGTCTTAACATGGAGCGTCCTGACTTACAGAGGATGTTAAAAGCCATTGAGCGGAAACAGATCAACCTTGTCATCACGAAAGACCTCAGCCGACTGGGGCGTAATTATCTGCAAAGCGGGCATTTGATTGAGGACTTTTTCCCAAGAAACGGTGTCCGCTATATCGCCATGAATGACGGTATCGACACTCTGCGGGATAACAACGATATTGCCCCGTTCAAGAATATCCTGAACGAGATGTACAGCAAGGATATTTCCAAGAAAGTCCATTCATCTTATCTTCTGAAAGCGCAGAAAGGACAGTTTACCGGGTGTCTTGCCCCGTTTGGGTATCGGAAAGACCCGGAGGACAAGAACCATCTGCTCATTGACGAGGAAACAGCCCCGATTGTGCGGCTGATTTTCGGATATGCCCTGAACGGTCATGGTCCGAACTATATCCGCAGACGGCTGGAGGAAGAAAAAATCCCCTGCCCTACATGGTGGAACCGGGAACGGGGGTTTCGCAATACCCGCACCAAATGGGAAAAGAAAGACCCGGAAAACGGGCGGTATATGTGGGACTTCTCCGTTATCAAAGATCTTTTGATGAATCCCGTCTACACCGGGGCGATTGCTTCCCAGAAAAAAGACTACCGTTTCAAAATCGGAACGATTGGGGAAAAGAAGTCGGAGGACTGGATTGTGGTGGAGGGACAGCATGAACCGCTGATTGACCGCATGAGCTTTGACATTGTGCAGAACAAGCTGAAATCCCGCCAGCGTCCGGGGCAGACAAATGAAATCAGCCTGTTTGCCGGATTGATAAAATGCGGCGAGTGTGGGAAGTCGCTGACGGTACGCTACACAAACGCAAAACATCCCCAGCGGATTTATTCCTGCAAGACCTACAATGCCTTTGGAAAGAACCACTGCACCCAGCACCGGATTGATTATGACACCCTTTACAGCCATGTGCTGCGGAAAATCCGGGAATGTGCCAGAGCTGCCCTGATGGACGGGGAAGCGGTTGCCGACCGCCTGACCAATACCTGTGAAGCCGAGCAGCAGGAACAGCGGGAAGCAATGGAACGCTCCCTTACAAGGGACGAGGAACGGATTGAGGTTCTGGACAAAATGGTAATGCGGCTTTATGAGGATATGATTGCAGGGCGTATCAGTGAGCAGAATTTCAACACCATGCTGGAAAAGACACAGACCGAGCAGACGGAGCTTAAAACAAAAGTGTCCGAGGGCAGAAAGCGGCTGTCCGATGAAGTCCAGCTTGCCAATGACGCAAAACAATGGGTGGAAGCCATTCAGGAATACGCCAACATCACAGAGTTGGACGCAGCCACCCTCAACCGTTTAATCAAAGAAATCGTCGTGCATGAGCGCATTGACGAAGATAAAACAAGACACATTTCTATCGAAATTCATTTTAATCTCAAACCCATCCCGGAGGTGGAACAGGTCACTGCCTGACCTGTCCCGCCGGGACGGTTCTCTTAAAAAACACCATATAGATTTTTTGTACGCCGCCGCCCGCCATCGAGCAGAGTTTTACACCTAATTGGGGATAAAACAGCTCATGGCCGGCGCTGGTGTAGCCGTAGTCGGCATGGTCCTTGTACCTCTGCTCTCCGGGCTTTTCTCTGTCTAAGCGTCTCCGTATGAAATCCTTGCCGCTCCCGCAGCTTTGCGGGGGCGGCGGAAAGGAGGTTGACACCGTATGGATTTCTTACTTGAAGCCCTGACGAATTGGATGAAAGAAATGCTGGTGGGCGGTATTATGAGCAACCTTTCGGGGATGTTTGACAGCGTAAACCAACAGGTCGCGGATATATCCGTACAGGTAGGACAGACCCCACAGGGATGGAATGGCAGTATTTTCAATATGATTGAGAATCTGTCCAACTCCATCATGGTGCCGATAAGAAGCAGATCGAAGCGGCCACTGCTGCTTTATAATTGATTCCGTCCATGATTACATGGGCATGACATTCTCCGAACATTGCTTTCGCCTTCTTTTTCTATCTGTTTTTCCAGTTATGCATTTTTTTCAAAAGAAATAAAGACAAGGGAACTGATGAACAACATATACGGGTAAAACAACCTTGGCAGAATATCAAATGCACTGACTGTCTCACCCAGGCCGGAAGCCGCTGAGATGGCAACCAGCATCTGTGCTCCATAAGGAAGAATTCCCTGAAAGATACAGGAAAATGTATCCAGAATAGATGCTGCTTTCTTATTGCTGATTCCGTAGTTTCCTGACATTTCTTTTGCAATTGGATTTGCCATAACAATTGCGACTGTATTATTCGCCGTTGCAATATCCATCAGACCTACCAACAGACCCATGCCAAGGAGTCCGCCTTTTCTCCCTTTAAACACTTTTTTTATCCAATATAGCAGAGCAGCAAATCCACCATATTCTTTGATCAGTGCACAGATAGACGCTACCAGAATGGCAACCATGCTGGTTTCAAACATGCCTGCTGCCCCGTCTCCCATATTTCCAAGCAAATCCGTCGGCACGATCATCCCTGTCGCAATCATGATGATGGAGCCACTTATGATTCCTGTAATCAGTACCAGGAACACATTTAAGCCAAGAATGCCTCCCGCCAGTACCAGTATATAAGGAATGGCCTGTATCAGATGATATTCTTCCTGCACAACTCCGCCACTGTAATTTTTCACAGACAGACTGTAAATAATCACCAGACTGACAATTGCTGCCGGAAGTGCAATGAAAAAGTTTTCCTTAAATTTATCTGTCATCTTACAACCCTGTCCATTACATGCGGCAATTGTCGTATCAGAGATAAAGGACAGATTATCCCCAAACATTGCACCACCCATGACTGTCGCAATACAAAGTGGCAGGTCAAACCCCGATGCTCGCGATACGGCTATTCCAATCGGAGTAATTAAAGTAATGGTTCCTACGGAAGTCCCCATTGCAAGTGATACAAAACAACTTACTACAAAAAGCACCACAACCGCAAACTGAGGCGGTATCAGTGACAGAATAAAATATGCCACACTGTTTGCTGATGTTCTTCCAACAACACCCACAAAAATTCCAGCCAGCATAAATATAATGATCATGGTAATAATGTTCGGATCGCTGATTCCAACTCCCATTATTTTCAGCTTATCATTCAGGCTTAATTTCCGGTTTTGCAGACATGCAACAAGCAGTGCAAGCAAAAATATAATCACAACAGGAATTTTGTAAAATCCCATCTCGATATTCAGGCCATATTCAAACAGAATCCCCAGTCCCAGATATAAAACCACAAACACCGCGATAGGCAATAAGGCTTTTGCGTTTCTTTTTTCCATTTCTTAATCCCTCTCTACCCCTTTTATTTATCCCAAACTATACCATGCCATGATACCGCAAATGCCTTAAAAAATCAATGACCCTATTTCCAGTGAATCACTGCTTCCACCGAATCCGTATACTGATCATCAGTGATGGACTTGTAACGGGAGCCGTCATACCAGTCGGTGAAACCGTTGTCAATTTTGTAAATATTTCCAGTTTCAGTGTCCACGATGCGCTCGTAACCCAGGGTGGCATCACTCTGCTTCTGGCTCATGATATCCTGGCTCCGGTTCCGGTTTTCCCAGGAAGACATGATGCTGTCGGACATCTCACTGGCTGACTGGCTGAGAGACTGGGAGGTAGAGGCCGCCTGATTGCTCTGGGACATGGCAAAGCTCTGGAACTCCGGCGTATAATTAAGACTGCTGAGAACTTTATTCAAAGTAGGCTGCCAGTCCTGAAAGGTTCCCTTTTCTGCACTGAGGACTGTCAGATTATAGACAGAATAATATCCCATTCCCGTACCCATGGCAAAGGGAACCACATCCGCCGTGAACATTCCTTCTCCCGTTGTGCCATTCTGTGTAAAATCCGCCCGAAGAATGGAGGGGGAAATAGCAACGCTGCTCATTCCCTGAGTACTTTCAAAGCTCTTTGTCACAGAAAAATCTGCAATGTACGGTGTCTGAATATCCGCATAGTCAGCAGTTGCATTCATTGCGTCTGCAAACTGTGGGAATATTTCAAAGACTCCCTGTGTCGATACATTCGTAAGAATGGGACATTTTCCAAACAAATCACTGGAAAGCGCCATCATCGCCCGGGAATTTTCATCTGAAAATAATGGTTCCATTTTTAGCATAAAGAAAATCTGATTTACCGGATTCTCCGGATCAAAAACATGAATTGCATGAAACATACCGGTGTACATGGCAGAAGATTTCACGCTCCAGCCTTCCGGAATATTCATACTGAATTCTGTACAGCTATAAGGCACCAGCTCCTGAGCAGACGCCAGCGGAACGACTGTCCAGCTGTCCTCTACCGATGCTGCTGTGCTGGAGGCTGTTTGCTCACCCTCTTCTTCATCCGGTGCAGTCACAGCTGCTACGCTTCCTGGCCGTTCAAATACCATCTCTGTATCGGCATTTGCCAGCATCAGCACACCATCCTCCAGCGTATAGAAATCTGCCGCATCCTCCATGGTAATACTGCTGTCATCCCAGGTCAGATCATAGACCGTCCCGTCATAATCCATGGTTCCGGTACCGTCCTCCAGGAGATCCAGAGTCATGGCAGTTCCCATCTCTTCCAGATCCTCCTTGCCGACAGTCGCCTCATTTGGAAACACCCGATGAATTCCATTCATCTGAATCACAAAGGCAATTGTGCAATGGTAGCCTTCCTTTGCCGCGGTACACATTTATGGCATTTTTCAACAGCGCAGCGAAAAAGGCGTTCGATGCTTATAAGAAAGAGAACGGCTCTGACAAAAAGCTTCTACGCATCAGCGAGCTGAACGCAGAGTATGCGATGCTCCTGGAACGAAAGAAAAGCTCCTATGCAGAGTACCGCAAGACCAAATCGGAAATGTGCAAAATAATGTACATTGCATCTGTCACTCTATGTGTGGAAGATATATAATAATATCGAAGCGAATGATGAGAAAGTTCTAAATGCAAAAAGAAAGAGGAAGACAAGATGGCAGTATGGAGATTACAGGTGAATACAGGAGGCACAAATGTTGCCGACTATTGCTTGAAAAATCATGTCGCAGCAATGGGATGGAGTCTTCGTGAATTAACCCAGGTAGAACGTTCTGGGATACATACATTTTTGGATTACTGTAATCTGGCAAGAACTCAGTACAAATCATTCGACAGTGTATGCCGCATGGTAGAGGATGTGAAAGAAGGAGACATCCTATGGATGCGCTCAAGAAATGAAGGGAAGTACTATATTGCGAGAGTTAAGGCGAACAGTACCTGGGTGTTTCGCGAAGATGCAGTACAGATGGATGCAGCAAATCAGTTGACCAATATAGATTGGTATCCAGCTACAGATAAGGCAGATGAAGAATCCGTTCCTGGTGCTGTGGCAACATCATTTATTATGGGTTCAACCATCCAGAGAATTAAGAAAAATGGAGTGGAAGAATACAGTCAGATGTTGTATAACCGTGTCCACGATTCAGCTCTGGATCTATTCAATTATCCCGATCCGGCTCTTTCATTATGTGAAAAGCATTTTTACAGCCTGCTCCAGCCGGAAGATGTTGAGGATTTACTTGCACTGTGGCTGTATGATACGAAAGGCTATGTCTGCATCCCATCGACAAATAAAATTGCTACGCCAAAGTATGAGTGCGTTTTAGTTGATCCAAATGACCTGAACCGAAAGCATATTTACATTCAGGTAAAGAAGGGTGATGTTGATCTCAATACAGATGACTATTCCAGCCTGAATGGTGAGGTGTATTTGCTTACAACAGAAGGAAACGTTCAGAATGCACAGAAATATTCAAATGTGAAAGCAGCAGATCCAACGGTTATCTATGAATTTGCGATCAATCCGGATAAGTCTCATATCATTCCGGAGAATGTTTTATACTGGGTGAAGTTTCTGACAGAAATAGAAAATAATCGGTTGAAGTTTTCTGCGTGTAAAGGAATCATGTTTGATACGAATATATCGTATTCAGATACAAATGAATCCGAGATGATTCTCGGAAACAAAATAGCGGCATATGGAGATGCCAAACGGTATATCGACAGCTTTCGCAAAGATGACTATGCTCTTTTTTATTCTAAAGGAAGAGGGATTATTGCGGTCGGACAGATTATCACAGACATGCCAACGGAAGTGGCTGATGAAAAATATCATAGTGTCAGAATGATTGTGCCGGAAAATTTCAATGGAGATGTTAAAGCATTGCCTGCTCTTTCTCCGAATGAGATTAAAACAATTTTGAAGCGGAATTTTTATTGGGCATCGACAATCAAAACACCATTCCTTACAGGAGTACAGGTTGAGATGTTGATTCGTGAACTGAAAAAGAAGCATATCTAACGAGGTGGCAGAAGGGGGAGAAATAAGCAATGCCCTTACAGATTATCAGAAACGATATTACAAAAATGAGCGTTGACGCAATCGTCAATGCGGCTAACACGTCTCTTTTGGGCGGCGGCGGTGTGGACGGCTGCATTCATCGTGCCGCCGGACCGGAGCTGCTTGCAGAATGCAGTACGCTGCATGGCTGCGAAACCGGCAGCGCAAAAATCACAAAGGGATATCGACTGCCCTGCAAATATGTGATCCATGCAGTCGGCCCGCGCTGGCGGGATGGCAAGCATCGGGAGCAGGAGCTTCTGGAATCCTGCTATCGGACATCTTTGAACCTGGCAAAAGAAAATGGTTGTCAGTCGGTGGCCTTCCCGCTGATTTCCTCTGGCATTTACGGCTATCCTAAAGACCAGGCTCTGAAGGTTGCAGTCGATACCATCAGTACATTCCTGCTGGAAAATGAGATGATGGTCTACATCGTTATCTTTGACCGAAAGGCATATCAGATTGGCGGAAAACTGTTTGCTGATATCGCGGCGTACATAGATGACCGGTATGTGGAGGAACATACCGACAGACGGGCAGAACAGAGGCGGCGGCTCGAAGCATTGTCAGAGGAATCTTGCTTTGAAGCTGCACCTGCCCCGCTGCCGTCCGAAGCAATCTGTAAATCTTGCAGCAGTCAATCCTTGGAAGAGGCACTGGGACAGATTGATGAGAGTTTTTCAGAAATGCTGCTGCGGAAGATTGACGAAAGCGGCATGACGGATGCCCAGTGCTACAAGAAGGCAAACATTGACCGGAAGCTCTTCTCGAAGATCCGTTCGGATAAATTCTATAAGCCATCCAAACCTACGGTGCTGGCATTTGCCCTGGCTTTGGAACTGCCGCTTGCCCAGATGCAGGAGATGCTGGGTAAGGCAGGCTTTACCCTTTCCCATTCGAGCAAATTCGACATCATTGTAGAATATTTTGTCGAACAGGGAAACTACAATGTGTATGAAATCAACGAGGCACTGTTTGCTTTTGACCAGAGTTTGATCGGAGCATAAGGACAAAGAAATGTCGCTTTCCATGCGACCACTCCACAAAAGAAAATCGCTATACTATGGCTGTAAGGTACGAAACCGAGCAGCCATATGCGCGTGTAATGAGCCAAAGTTCGAGCTTGCTCGAAACCTTGGCGAATACCGCGACAGCGAGCCCGCAAGGGCGAGATTTTGGGAGGACAAGCATATGAGAAAGAATTTAACAGAGATCGTTTTTATCTTAGACCGCAGCGGTTCCATGAGCGGATTAGAACGGGATACCATCGGCGGATTCAATTCTATGATTGAGCAGCAGAAAAAAGCAGAGGGCGAAGCACTGGTCTCAACGGTATTGTTTGACAATGTGAGCGAAGTCCTGCACGACCGTGTAAATGTAATGGACGTCCGACCAATGACTGACCGTGATTACACGGTTCGCGGATGCACAGCACTCTTAGATGCCATCGGCGGTGCGATTCATCACATTGGAAATGTTCACAAGTACGCAAGACCGGAGGATGTGCCGGAACACACCATGTTTGTAATCACTACGGACGGAATGGAAAATGCCAGCCACCGCTACAACAGCGAAAAAGTGAAGCTGATGATCGAGCGGCAGAAAACGAAATACGGTTGGGAGTTTTTGTTCCTCGGTGCCAATATTGATGCAGTAGAGACTGCAAGTCAGTTCGGAATCGGCGCAGACCGTGCAGTCAACTATCAGTGCGACAGCGAAGGAACCGCGTTGAATTATGAAGTGGTCAGCGAAGCAATCAGCTCTGTCCGGTGCAGTGCCCCGCTGAGCGCAGACTGGAAAAAGCGTATAGACGAGGACTACAAAAAGCGTGGAGGCCGCAAGCACAAGTAAATGTTTTTTGAAGCCGGGGTGATGATTCACTCCGGCGTTTTCTTTGGCAGGAACTGCCGTTAAAGCATCCGAAACGGGCGCAAGATGTCCGGTGGACATCTGCTTTGCGCGGACCGGAGTGGAACGGAGACGCAGCAGCCCGATGCCGCAGGCAGCGTTTTATGGGGATTGGGGGCGCACGAGGTTCGGTGAACCTCGGTTTTGCGCGGACCGGAACGGAGTGGAGACTTCCCCAACAAGCAGGGCTTTCGTGTCACGAAAGCCCTGCTTGCAGAAGACTTGCGGCTTATGAGAAGTCGGCATTTTTTGTTTACTCTTAAAGCGTGTTGCGCTATAATGTCAATAGAGTTTTTTGATGGCTTGGAAACCACTTAGAAAGATAGAAGGCGAGGAAAAAATGGCAGTATCGTACAACAGACTATTCAAACTCATGATCGACAGAAAAATGCGTAAAAAAGATTTGTGTGAGCTTGCTGGTGTGAGCACAAGCACTATGAGCAAGATGGGGCGGGATGAGATCGTTTCGCTGGAAGTCATTGATCGAATTTGTCAGAAATTGAATTGTAATGTCGAGGATGTTCTTGAAATTCTGCCTGATAGTCCTGATAACGGGACATCAAAAAATGTAAAATAAAGACTGAGAACAAAGGCGGGTGAGCAATTTGAAGATTCTTGACAATATTACCAGTACGGTTAGGGATGATCTGCGAGTGGAAATCAAAAAGGGAAGCAAGGTGTCAATAGCGGCAGCCTGCTTTTCGATGTATGCGTATAAAGAGCTGAAGAAGCAGTTGGAATCTGTGGACGAGTTTCGTTTTATCTTCACATCGCCCACCTTTGTCAAAGAGAAAGCGGAAAAGCAGAAACGAGAATTCTATATTCCCCGTCTTTCCCGTGAGACCAGCCTATACGGTACAGAGTTTGAAATCAAGCTGCGCAATGAGATGACCCAGCGAGCTATCGCAAAAGAGTGTGCTGACTGGATCAGAAAGAAAGCGAAATTCAAATCAAACACAACCGGCGAAAACATGACTGGCTTTATGACTGTGGATTCTAAAACAGCACAAACGGCCTATGTGCCAATCAATGGGTTTACGACGGTGGACATCGGCTGTGAGCGTGGCAATAACAGCTACAACATAGTCAACTGCATGGAAGCTCCGTTCGCCCAGCAATATATGCAGCTTTTTGATGGATTGTGGAATGATCGTGAAAAGATGCAGGATGTCACGGACGTGGTTTTGGAAAACATCAGCACAGCCTATGCAGAAAATTCTCCGGAGTTCATCTATTTTATGACCTTGTATCATGTGTTCAGTGAATTTCTGGATGATATCTCTGAAGATGAACTGCCGAACGAGGCTACTGGTTTCAAGCAGAGCAAAATCTGGAGTATGCTGTACGATTTCCAGCGGGATGCCGTGCTTGCCATCATCAACAAATTGGAAAAGTACAACGGCTGCATCCTTGCTGATAGCGTCGGTCTTGGTAAAACATTCACTGCGTTGGCAGTTGTAAAGTATTACGAAAATAGAAACAAGTCGGTGCTGGTGCTTTGCCCGAAAAAGCTGGCTGAAAACTGGAATACATACAAGGACAACTATGTCAATAACCCGATTGCATCGGACAGGTTGAACTACGATGTTTTGTTCCATACGGACCTTTCCCGCAATGGCGGACAGTCCAATGGCCTTGACCTGAATCGCCTGAACTGGGGCAACTATGATCTTGTGGTGATTGATGAGTCGCACAACTTCCGCAACGGTATTGGTACGCACAGCAAGACGCAGGATAACCGTTATCAGCGTCTGATGGATAAGGTGATCCGTACCGGAGTAAAAACCAAAGTTTTGATGCTCTCGGCAACGCCGGTCAACAACCGTTTTGTTGATTTGAAGAACCAACTTGCCCTTGCCTATGAGGGGAATTCGGAATTCCTTGACGAGCGGCTGAATACATCCAAAAATGTGGAGGATATTTTCAAGCAGGTGCAAAAGGCGTTCAATGCATGGAGCAAACTGCCTCAGGAGGAACGAACCACAGATGCGCTGCTGCGCACATTGGATTTTGACTTTTTTGAGCTGTTGGACAGCGTGACCATTGCCCGCTCCCGTAAACATATTGAAAAATATTATGACACTAACGAAATTGGAAAATTTCCCGAACGGCTCAAGCCAATTTCCAAACGTCCCTGCCTGACGGATTTGAACAACGCCATCAACTATAACGAGATTTATGAGCAACTCATGCAGCTCTCTTTGTGTGTGTATGCGCCCTCCAATTACATTTTCCCCAGCAAGCTCCAGAAATATAAAGAGCTGACCCACAATAAGGGTGAGAACCTGACCCAGACAGGACGTGAGCAAGGTATCCGCCGCTTGATGAGCATCAACCTCTTGAAGCGTCTGGAAAGCTCCGTACATTCTTTCCAACTGACACTGACCCGAATCAAGGAACTGATCAATGGTACGATTCAGTCCATCAATCAGTTTGAGGCATACGGTCGGGCGGATTTGGACATGTACGATGCTGGTGGCGATGACTTTGATATAGATGATGAAAATTCGGATTTCTTCACCGTTGGCAAAAAGGTAAAAATCGACCTTGCGGATATGGACTGGAAGAGTTGGCGCACGGAGCTCAAACGAGATGCGGAGGTTCTGGAACTGCTGACCTTTATGGTTGCGGACATTACCCCGGAACATGATACCAAGTTGCAGGAACTGTTAAAGCTGGCGTCTGATAAAATCGAGCATCCCATCAATAATCAAAATAAGAAAGTCCTGATCTTCTCGGCGTTTTCTGATACGGCCGAGTATCTGTACGACCATGTCAGCGAGTATATCAAGAAGAACTATGGATTGAATACAGCGGTCATCACCGGCTCCATTGATGGAAAAACAACGATCAAAGGATTTCAGGCAACACTGAATAATGTGTTGACCTGCTTTTCCCCTGTTTCCAAAGGTCGGGATGTTCTGATGCCGGGCAGCACCACCGAAATTGATGTGCTGATTGCAACGGACTGTATCTCAGAAGGTCAGAACTTGCAGGACTGCGATTATCTGATCAACTACGATATCCACTGGAATCCGGTTCGCATTATTCAGCGGTTTGGCCGTGTTGATCGTATCGGCAGTCGCAACCAGTACATTCAGCTTGTAAATTTCTGGCCGGACTTGACGCTGGATGAGTACATCAATTTGAAATCCCGTGTGGAGACCCGCATGAAAATCACTGTTATGACATCTACCGGTGATGATGACCTGATCAATCCGGAAGAAAAAGGTGATTTGGAATACCGCAAGGCGCAGCTCAAACGCTTACAGGAAGAAGTGGTTGATATTGAGGATATGTCCGATGGAATCTCCATTATGGATCTGGGGCTGAACGAATTCCGACTCGACTTATTGGACTACATAAAACGGAACGGAGACATGGACAAAAAGCCGCGTGGACTTCATGCTGTGGTGCCTGCCACGGATGAACTGCCGGATGGTGTGATCTTTGTGCTGAAAAACATCAACAACAGTGTCAATGTGGATAACTGGAACCGCATTCATCCGTTCTACATGGTTTATATCGGAGTGGACGGTCAGATTATCTGCGATTACCTGAATCCGAAAAAGATGCTGGATGATATTCGCTTACTCTGCCGCGGAAAATCCGCACCGATCAAAGAGGCATACGAACGCTTTAACCGCGAAACAGATGATGGGCGGAATATGGCAGAGATGTCCGAGCTGCTGAGCGAAGCAATCAATTCCATCATTGATGTGAAAGAGGAAAGCGACATTGACAGTCTGTTTTCTGCCGGGGGAACATCCGCTTTGATGAGCAATATATCCGGGCTGGATGATTTTGAACTGATTTGCTTCCTTGTTGTGAAATGATTGTCTGGAGGTGAGATGCCGTGCTGGGATTGCCGAAATCCACGGAGTTTAACAAGCGTATCCCCAAGCAGAAGTTTTATGAAAACATTGCTGTGACACCGGCCATGAAAAAAGCGTTCGTGGAGCAGATAAGGATCATCTACTGGCGCAATAAGATTGCGGCCACCACCCTGAATCTGGCTGCTGGCGAACAGGTGACAGAGATTGAGGTGTTCGAGGTTCGGTTATCTGCCCCGGATTTGGACGAAAGTGTGTTGCGCCAGATTGACCGGGAGATTCCGTATCACATTCTCTTTTTACTGGAATACGAGGGCAGGCTTCGGGCTGCTATCGGTTACAAGGAAGCTGCGGAGGGGAAGACGGCTTTTAAGGTTGATCGTTATTATTACACAGAATGGCTCGAAGCGGATGAACTTCCGGTGCATCTGGATGGGCTTTCGCTGGATGCCGTGTATGAGAATTTTGTGCGGCAGATTGCGGGGACGGCTCTCGGTTCGGATGAATTCGCTACTCTGAAAGAAAGTGTAGAGCAGCAGAAGCAGATTGCAGCTTTGGAATCCAAAATCCGTAAGGAAAAACAGCCGAAGAAGAAATTTGAATTGGTACAAGAACTGAAAAATTTAAAACGAAAAAGAAAGTAGGAGAAAAAGTGTGAATTGCCTATATAAGTTTGTCTTAACATTAAATGCAACATCTTGGATGACAGTTATTTACGGTATTAGTAAGCAATGGACAATTATAGAGTTACCATGCTGGATAACAGGAATTATTTTGTTGTTAATACCGATTTTACTTTCTTTAATTTCACTAATCGTGGCAAAAGGCTTAGGAAATGATTCGTTAAGTGGATGTCGAGAAAGCAGTTTGGCGGATAATGAATTTATACCAACATATTTGGGATACTTCTTTGTTTCACTATCAGTTGCAGATAATGTAACAATGGTATTTATATATGCTATTGTTTTTGCGTTTACGTGGCTATCACAGACACAGTATTTTAATCCATTGTATTTGTTGTTCGGATACCACTATTATCATATTCTTACAGAACAAGGAACAAGTATTTTTGTGATAGCACATGGATCAATTATTAGAAATAGCAGGGATGTATCTTTTGATTCATTAAAAAGGATAAATGATACCACCTACTTAGCGATGAAAGGTAAGAAAGTATGAATCAAGTATATGTTAAAATCAGATTGCGTGGCAAAGCGAATAAGTACCGAAAATTGCTTTCTACAGACGAGAACTTGTATTGTTCACCTGATGAGTTAATTGAATCATCTTGTCCGTATACACCTGGTGCAACGTTGGAAACGGGGGAGTGGTTCAAAATCTCAGAATTTTCTGAAAAAGATTTTTCCATTGAGATTACACAAAAAGATTACGAGACGGTAGATTACGATTCTCTTCAAAAAGCGGAATATTCGCAGGTAGATTACTTATTTGCCAAAATAGATGACAATCTATTCTTCCAGAATATTAGCAAATCAAAGCTGGTGAAGAAAAAGGGAATTCTTGGATTTGGTGAAGGATATCGATACGAGAGAGAAACAGCGATTCTCTTTATAAACGAATATCCAGATGCCATTTACATTCCAGCAGAGGATGCTTTATATTTTCAGCGATTGGAACCAATAGCCAGTATTTTTGGCGGTATTTCCGAACTATATCGTGAAGCGACAGAGCATGAGGTAGAGGAGTTCCTTCAAAATGATTTTATAGATCTTACTGATGGGTTTGAGTCCAGCAAAGTCAAAGTGGCGAATCGTAAAAGGATTGCTATGGCGATGGATACTCTGTCCAAGATGCATGATGATGATAAAAAGCAGATTTTCGCATATATATGTGATTATTGTCCAGATATAGTAACACCGGAGCAAAAATTTAAAGTTGGATCAGAAGAAAATTTGAAGATGGTCTTATTTGGTATAGAGCAAAGATTTTATACTACCTTAGTTGGCGGTGAAAAAAGAATTGCAAATTCCGTAGTTCCGCTACAAGCACAAGTAAAATAGGAGGGTTCAGGATGGAAAAACTGAAAATGCACAGCCTTGACGGTGTGGAGAGAAATATAGAACTGATCGGCAAGCTGTTCCCCAATGCCATCACCGAAGTGATGCGTGACGGCAAGGTAGAACACGCCATTGATTTTGACGTTCTGCGGCAGGAGCTTTCCGATTCCATCGTAGAAGGTCGGGAGGAACGCTATCAGTTTACTTGGCCGGACAAGAAAAAGGCAATGCTGGCGGCTAATGCGCCCATTACGGCAACGCTGCGTCCGGTGGCAGCTGATAGTGTGGGCAAAGATGGCACACCCGGCGGTTTTGACAGTGAGAACCTCTACATCGAGGGCGATAATCTGGAAGTGCTGAAGCTCTTGCAGGAAACCTATCTGGGCAAGGTCAAGATGATCTACATTGATCCGCCGTACAATACCGGTAACGATTTTGTCTATGAGGACGATTTTGCACAGAGTGCGGCGGACTATATGGATAATAGTGGCCAGTATGACGAAGAAGGCAACCGCCTCGTGACCAATACCGAAAGCAATGGTCGTTTTCATACAGATTGGCTCAATATGATTTATTCACGTCTGAAAATTGCAAAGGACTTGCTGGCAGATGATGGTGTTATCTTTATCAGTATAAATGACCAGGAGGTAGTAAATATAAGAAAAATATGTGATGAGATTTTAGGAGCAGACAACTTTATTGCAAACTTGATTTGGCAACAACGTAAAGGAGGTGGAAATGATTCGAGATATATTGCAGTTGATCATGAATATATTCTAATCTATTCTAAAAATATAAATAACTCATCGGATAGATGGTATATCTCGCAGACGGAAGAATATCTAAAACGATATAAAGAAATAGAAAATGATGGAAGGAGATATTATTGGGATACATTAGTCAGAAATGGACTACAAAATCCTATCGTCATTACACTCATAGCTCCGGACGGAACGAGCGTGACTATAAACTCACAAAAATCAAGGGAAACTGTTATTAAAGGGTTGAAAGAAGGCACGGTAAGATTTACAAAAACAGCAAATGGATGGAGTCTGCATCATAAGGTCTATATGAAAAATGGTCAGGTATTAAGATCAATTTTGACAGAATACGGAAACAATAGAAGTTCGGGACTTGAATTGATGGATTTGTTTGGAAAAACTATATTTGATTACTCAAAACCATCGACACTACTGAAATTGTTATGCCAGTTGAATACCAAAGACGATGATATTATTCTCGACTTCTTCTCTGGGTCTGCTACCACTGCCCATGCAGTCATGCAGCTCAACGCTGAGGACGGCGGACATCGCAAATTTATCATGGTACAGCTGCCGGAAAAAACAGATGAAAAGAGCGAAGCCTACAAGGCAGGCTACAAGAACATCTGCGAAATCGGCAAGGAGCGTATCCGTCGTGCGGGCCGGAAAATCAAAGAGGATGCCGGTTTGACGGCTCCGGCTGATTTGGACATCGGCTTCCGCTGCCTGCGTCTGGATGAAAGCAATATGAAGCCTGTATACTACACGCCGGATGAAGTCGGTCAGCAGGATCTGTTCTCGTTGGTGGACAACGTGAAGGAAGACCGTACCCCGGAGGACTTGCTGTTCCAGGTGATGCTGGATTTGGGTGTGCTGCTGTCCAGCTCCATTGAGGTGAAAGAGATCGCAGGCAAAAAGGTGTTCAATGTGGCAGATGGGTTCCTGCTGGCCTGCTTCGACCGTGATGTGACCGAGGAGACCGTCAAGGCTATTGCACAGATGAAGTCTTACTATGCCGTGTTCCGTGACAGCAGTATGGCAAACGACAGCGTAGCCACAAACTTCGAGCAGATTTTCGAGACATATAGCCCTGATACTGTAAGGAAGGTGCTGTGATATGGCTGATAAGAAGAAAAAAGAACTTGCCATTCGCAGCTCCGCAGCAGAATACCTGACCTTTGTTGCCTCTACCGGTGAGAGTGATGCCAGCTTTGAAATGCGTTATGAGGATGAGAATATCTGGCTGACGCAGAAGATGATGGCAGCGTTATATGATGTTGGGCTTCCCACTATTAATGAGCATATCAAAAAGATTTATGCTGACGGAGAGCTGACAGAGGAGGCAACTATTCGGAAATTCCGAATAGTTCAGACAGAGGGCGTAAGGCAGGTCAACCGTGAAGTGACGCACTACAACTTACAGCTCATTATTGCCGTAGGCTTCAAGGTGAATAACCAGCGGGCTGTGCAGTTCCGCAAATGGGCGGGACAGATCGTCAAAGACCATACTATTCAGGGTTGGACGATGGATGTGGAGCGGCTGAAAAAAGGCCATATGTTCACCGACGAATACTTTGAGCGGCAGTTGCAGCAGATTCGGGAGATTCGCCTGTCTGAGCGAAAATTCTATCAGAAAGTGACAGACTTGTACGCTACTGCGTTTGACTATGACAAAAACGCAAAGACAACTCGCTTGTTTTTCCAGACCGTCCAGAACAAAATGCACTATGCCGTCCACCGTCACACGGCGTCGGAGCTGATCGTGGAGCGGGCGGATGCCAACAAGGAACACATGGGACTGACCACATGGGAGAATGCTCCGGATGGGAAAATTCTGAAAGCAGATGTGACGATTGCCAAGAACTATCTGAGCAAAGAAGAAATGAATTATCTGGAGCGCATTGTGTCGCTCTATCTGGATTATGCCGAGTTGCAGGCTGAGCGCAAAATCCCAATGAGCATGGAAGATTGGGCAAAGCGGCTGGATGGTTTTCTGGAGTTCAACGGCAACGAGCTGCTAACCGGGCCGGGTAAAATCAGCGCAGAGCAGGCAAAACTCCATGCGGAAACGGAATATGAAAAATATCGTATCATTCAGGATCGTCTGTATGAGAGCGACTTTGACCGT
Source organism: Clostridium sp. CM74B_53 (assembly GCF_036318045.1). NCBI lineage: Bacteria > Bacillati > Bacillota > Clostridia > Eubacteriales > Clostridiaceae > Clostridium > Clostridium sp. CM74B_53. Next base: position 189,304 of record NZ_JAWQDE010000005.1, read on the forward strand.
TTCCTGATGCTGGAGCAGGAGGTGAACCACAAAGATGAAGTTTAGTTTTAAGATTCAGCAGTATCAGACCGATGCCGTTGATGCCGTGGCTCGTGTCTTTCAGGGACAACCTTATAGTGCAGGAGTGTCCTATCTGCGTGATATGGGAAGCTTGTCTGCAAAGCCTCAGCAGTTGAGCCTTGTGCCGATGGCAGAGGACGCAGCACAGTTGGAATTGCAGGATTTGATCAACGATTCCGGATTCAAGAATGAAGCTCTGCAATTAACCGATGCGGATTTGGTGCAGAATATCCGTGCATTACAGGCGGAAAGCAATATTCATCAGTCAGACAAGCTGGTTGCCCCGCTGGGTAGATGCTCTCTGGACATTGAGATGGAGACCGGTACAGGCAAGACCTATGTTTACATCAAGACCATGTTCGAGCTGAACAAGCGGTATGGTTGGAGCAAATTCATCGTTGTTGTTCCGAGCATTGCCATCCGTGAGGGTGTAAAGAAGTCCTTTGAGATCACTGCCGATCATTTCATGGAGTGCTACGGCAAAAAAGCACGGTTCTTTATCTACAATAGCAGCAACCTGAACCAGTTGGACTCGTTCTCCAGCAATTCCGGCATCAACGTCATGATTATCAATACACAGGCCTTTGCTGCCTCCATGAACGAGGACAAGAACGTGGAAGGCCGCAAGGGTGATGCCGCTGCGAGAATTATTTACACCAAGCGGGACGAGTTCGGTTCCCGCCGCCCGATTGACGTCATCGCAGCCAACCGTCCGATTCTGATTCTGGATGAACCGCAGAAGATGGGTAAAGAGGATTCTGCTACCCAAAAAGCGTTGAAGAAATTCAATCCTCTGTTCACGCTGAACTACTCCGCTACCCACGCCAAGCAGCACAACCTGATTTACGTGCTGGATGCGTTGGATGCTTACAATAAGCGGCTGGTCAAAAAGATCGAGGTCAAGGGCTTTGAAGTCAAGAACCTGCGTGGTACAGACAAATATCTGTATCTGGAAAGCATCATTATCTCCTCCAAGAATCCGCCACGGGCAAAGGTGGAGTTGGAGGTCAAACACCAGAGCGGCACAAAGCGGGAATTCCGTACATTGGATGTGAGTGATAATCTCTACTATATCTCCGGCGAGATGGAGCAGTATAAGGGCTTTGTCGTTTCTGAAATTGACCCGATCACTGGCGTTGTGACATTTACCAATGGAGATACCATCCGCAAAGGTGATGTAACCGGCGATGTCTCTGAGGATGATATGCGCCGGGTGCAGATTCGGGAGACGATCATTTCCCACTTTGAAAAAGAACAGGAGCTGTTCAAAATGGGTATCAAGACTCTTTCCCTGTTCTTCATTGATGAAGTGGCTAAATACCGTCAGTACGATGAAGACGGAAATGAACTTCTGGGCGAGTATGGCAAGATTTTTGAGCAGGAATACATGGCTGTAATGAACGAATATCGTTCTATTCTTGAGCCGGAGTATACTGCCTATCTGGATGCCACCGATGTACATGATGTGCATAAGGGCTATTTCAGCATTGATAAGAAAGGGCACAGCGTCAACAGTTCGGTTAAGCGTGGCACGGATATGTCCGATGACATTTCGGCCTACGATCTGATTCTGAAAAATAAGGAGCGACTGCTGTCCTTTGAAGAGCCAACCCGGTTTATCTTTTCCCATTCCGCTCTGCGTGAGGGCTGGGATAACCCGAATGTGTTCCAGATCTGCACGTTAAAACACAGCGACAGCACCACGCAGAAGCGGCAGGAAGTAGGCCGTGGTCTGCGTCTGTGCGTAAATAAGGACGGAAACCGCATGGATGCCGAGGCTCTGGGGGAGAAGGTTCAGGATATCAACGTCCTGACCGTTATTGCAAGCGAGAGCTACGCCGGATTTGTGGACGGGCTGCAAAAGCAGACCGAAGCTGTGCTGTATGACCGCCCACGCAAGGCAGACATCGACTACTTTGTTGGAAAGACCATCAAGCTCGATGGCAAAACGGTTAAGGTGGATGACCGTCAGGCACGGGCTATCTATCAGTATCTTGTCCGCAACAACTATGTAGATGAGCAGGATAACGTCACGCAGGACTACCGGGACGATGTGCAGGCCGGAACGCTTGTACCTGTGCCGGAGACGCTGAAACCTATCGAAGAGGGCGTGCATTCGCTGGTTCAGGCGATTTATGACGATAGTGTGCTCAAATCTATGTTCGAGGATGGCAACAAGCCGAAAGTACTGGAAAATCCTCTGAACGACCGATTTGAAAAAGCAGAATTCCAGAAGCTCTGGCAGACCATCAACCACAAATACGCCTATACGGTGGATTTTGATTCTGAAGAGCTGATTCGGAAGTCGATTGCGCACATCGACAGCGAATTGTATGTCAGCCGCCTGCAATATACCGTTACCTATGCCGGGCAGAAAGACACCTTGAATGCTGATATGATACGTGAGGGCAGCAGCTTTTATGGCGCAAAAAGCAAGACAGCTGTATTGAAAAATGCGCATACCAGCCAGGTGGCATATGACCTGATCGGAAAAATCGCAGAGGGCACAACATTGACCCGCCGCACAACAGCCCGAATTTTGCAGGGTATCAAGCCGACTACCTTTGCCATGTATCAGAACAACCCGGAAGAGTTTATTACCAAGACAATTCGTCTGATCAAAGAACAGAAAGCTACGATGATCGTGGAGCATATTACCTACGATACCATTGAAGGCAGCTATGACAGCAGTATCTTCACGGCAGAAAAGCATGCTCTGACGATGGACAAGGCTTATAAGGCGCAAAAAGCGATACAGGATTATGTTTTCACCGATGGCACGGCAGAAAAGAGCGTGGAGCGTAAGTTTGCGGAGAATCTGGATGGTGCGGAAGAGGTCTTTATCTATGCAAAGCTGCCGAAAGGCTTCTTTATTCCGACTCCGGTAGGACACTACTCCCCGGACTGGGCAATCGTGTTCCATGAGGGTAGGGTAAAGCACATCTATTTTGTAGCAGAAACAAAAGGTACGATGGAGACCCTGAACCTGCGCCCAATCGAGAAGTCCAAGATCGACTGCGCCAAGAAGCTCTTCGCAAAATTGTCGGATGGTCTTGTGACATATGACCATGTAGACAGCTATCAGGAGTTGATGAATAAGGTGCTGCAATAACGTGTGATAGGAGAAGAATATGGCACAATCGACGGTTCATGGACGGGACATTGCTGCAATCTGCCAGATTCTGCTTCCTCGCTATAAAAACGTGAAGCTGCTTCAGGGACTGACTAACAACAAGCCGGATTTCAGAATTCAGGTGAAAGGTTTGTTCGGAACGGAAGAGAAACGGTTTGAAGTGGTTGGCGATGATAAGAAAAGACTAGCAACCAAAAAGAAATCTGATCTGGGCTGGATTGATCAGCTGGAAGAGATAGATGCTGCGCTCGATGATTTCTGATATCAATGCAGTGCGTAGCGGTATCTGAGGGAAAACTTTGTGCAACAGGTTGTTGCACAAAGTCACACATAAAACAGCGGGGAAGCGATGGAATGACACGACAAGAATTATTTACGTGGATACGCCAGCAGTACGGCACAGAACCGGAGTACCCCTGGCATGACTGGAATGCTGTGCTGCGGCACAACGACAATAATAAATGGTATGGTGTAGTTCTGGAGGTATCGGCTGATAAGTTGGGACTGCCGGAGGCAGGCATCATTGATGTTCTCAATGTGAAAAGTGACCCATTGCTGATCGGCTCTCTTCGCGGGCAGGACGGCTATTTTCCGGCCTATCACATGAACAAGGAAAAATGGCTCAGTATTCAGCTCGGCAAACCGGAGCTGGATGATGCCATCAAAGACCTGCTTTCTTTGAGCTATGAGCTGACAGCACCGAAAAAGCTTAAACCAAAATCATCAGCAAAAAATCCGGGAGATTCCGCAAATGGCAAAGAAAAAGAAACTGACGAAGGTTGAGCGAAAGGAAACATGCCTCCGAAAAGGCAAGCAGTGGCTGCTCACCTATACCGGATCACCGAAAAAGATGAACAAGCATTACCGGGAACGCTTTCATGTGGATGCCGTGACTGCCGCTAAAGATTTGCAGGAGCTGGGGTCAATTATACACAGGAGCAGCTCTGGAAATAATTGTGCAGACGGCATCTGCACAATTTGCAACAAAAAAGAGGAGCCGGTCAAGGCTCCTCGAAGATACGTTATTTCAAAAAGTTGCTCTTATGTTCCAGTGCATGCAGATTATAGCCAAGTGTAGCCAGGTGCGCTACCTTCAGCGCAACCAGATTGATGTCGGTGGACATCGCACTGGCAATCTGCTCGGCGGTGTATCCATATTCATAGATGTAGCGAAGGACTTCATCGCTGTCCATCAAGATCTCCGCTGCTACGATGTTGGCTTCATATTCCGGTTTGGATTTCATATCGTAGAGCATGAATTATTCAGGAAAATAAAGCGATTTCGCTTAATCACCCGGTACATTCCCTTCGGGAAACCAAAATTTTCGCAAAGCATGACATTGATACCAAGCTGCCTTGCAATATCAAAAGGGTCTCTGGAACCGCAGCGTTTTACCAGTTTCTCACCGACCCGTGAAAGCTGTTCCGCATTCATCATACCACATCCAGTTTACAGTATAGCGAAAAGTGTGTACGATAAATATCACTGATCGGATTTTTTACGCCTCGTTTTCGGAGCGTATTTTTTATTGTTCTTTTTGGCAATCCAGTAGGCATCGGTCAGAGCTTTATAAGCTCCTTCGATGGCATCTTCGCTTAATTCGCCGCCAGCGAACATACCGGTCACTTCGCTGACCAGTTCTTCAATATCTTTCGCTGCTTTTGCGCCGCCTTTTTCATGAGCTTCTACGACATAGGTGCCGCTGCTTCCCAGCAGGTACTCGGAGCCTCTGACCTGTTACGAATGGCGTTTTTATGACAAGGATCAGGTAAAAATAGATACTTTCTGTGGTGTCTTTGATGTTTCGAGATCAGCAGCAGCTATCCGCTTGGAACAACTGGGCTATCTGAACCGGAAAAAGGATTATGAATATCGTGATCCATTGGAGGTGTGGCCATGAGTAGGAATATCAGAGTATCGGAACCATCTGCGGAAATGCAGATTAAAATCATCCGGGCAAAGGATGCAATCGCTTCGCAAAAGCCCAGGACTGTCAGGTGCCCTTATTGCCGACACAATTCAATCTCGAATTGTCCTGCATCCTTCATGTCAGCACGGATTATCTTCTGATGGGCAGCGAGCCAAGCAAAGAGGAAGCCAAAAATGATCTTCTGAGCATTATTTCGGAGCTGTCTACGATTGCGAAGAAAATCTAATCGTGCTCTGCGTTTGGAAATGACAAAATAGAGATACTATACCATTGCAAAAAAGAAGTGAGAACGATATAATATGGATAAGAAGGCAAAAGTCACCGCAATGGTGTGAAAATAGATTTTGGCTGTTTCCATAAGGAATAGATCGAGAGGCGTTATCCTCAGTGGCTGAAAACACAGATGTGTGATGCTTGCAGCAAGCTATTTGTATAAGCCGAAAGGCCGCAGAAATGCGGCTTTTCCTAAATACATGAGTTAGTCGAACCTAACTTACCAATGTGCGCGTGCTTGTTAGATAAATCTAACTATAAAAGGAGAGACAGCAATGCGAGAACACAAGAATTTCTGGGACAGAAATGCAGGTCTGTATGACTGCTTTATGCGAAAAGACAGGGCAGTATACGAGAAAATGTATGAGCTGATCCGTCCGGTCGTGAAAGACAAAACAGTGCTGGAGGTGGCTACCGGAACGGGACTGATCGCCAAGCACATCGTAAAAGCAGCGGCACACATCGAGGCGACGGATGCCTCTCCGGAAATGATTACAGAGGCCAAACGGGGGAATTACTCTGCGAAGCTGCGTTTTTCCGTGCAGGATATGTTTTCTCTGCCATACGCGAGCAAATCATTCGATGTTGTAATCGTATCAAACGCACTGCACATTGTGCCTCAACCAGAAAAATCACTGCGAGAGATCAAACGGGTGCTGAAGGATGACGGTGTGCTGATCGCGCCTACCTTTACGCACGCAGAAAACTCATTTCCCGGCAAGGTCAAAGCCTTTTTCATGAATCTGGCAGGCTTTCCTCTCCACAGCAAGTGGACGAGTGAAGAATACCTAAAATTTCTGCAACAGAATGATTGGACAGTGCGAAAAAGTGTTGTTCTAAAGGCCTCTTTTCCGCTGACCTATACGGAATGTGTGAAATCGGAGGTGTGATATGTCCTTCTTTAAAAACACCCGAAAGCCCGTAGGCTTTGGAGGGAAGATCATGGTTGCTATGATGAACTTTGGGCACAGCGCAATGGCAGAATGGGGGCTGCGCTTTTTACAGCCTGCCCAGGATGCCATGGTGCTGGACTGCGGCTGCGGCGGTGGGGCGAACATCAAAACGTTGCTGAAACTGTGTCCCAAAGGCAGGGTGCAGGGCATCGACTACTCGGCTGTCAGCGTGGAAAAAGCGCGAAAAGTCAATGCCAGAGCCATTGCGGCAGGACGGTGTACCGTGCAGCAGGCAAGCGTGGCAGAGCTGCCGTTTGAAGCGGAGCAGTTTGATGTGGTGACCGCCTTTGAAACGGTCTATTTCTGGCCGGAGCTTGCGCAAAATTTCAGAGAGGTCTATCGGGTGCTGAAGCCCGGCGGGACTTTTTTCATCTGTAACGAAGCAAACGGCGAAACAGCAAAAGACGACAAATGGACGCGAATCATTAACGGTATGACCATCTATACGGATGCTGATCTGAAAGTGTATCTGGAGCAAGCGGGCTTTGGCAGGGTTCAGAGTCACAAAAATAAAAAGGGCTGGCTGTGCGTCACAGCGCAAAAGCGGTGAAATAGTGTAAGGAGGACGGAGCATGGAACGAAAAGAAGCAATCCGCGGTGCCTATCGGCTGACAGGCGGCAACAATTTTTATGATGGTATGATCACCTGCTCCACCCTGAGCGGGAAAGCGGTGTGCCGTCTGGTGTGGGACATGAACAAGGTGGAAAACGATGCCTATCTGGAAAAGGCACTGTCCGGCATCCCGGAGCATTTTTCTGGCAAGCTGCTGGAGGTGCCGGTGGGAACCGGTATTCTGACCATGCCGCTTTACAAGACGCTGCCCAATGCGGACATCACCTGTCTGGATTACTCAGCAGATATGATGGGACAGGCGCAGGAAAAGGCAGACCGCCTGCACCTAAAAAATGTGACCTTTCAGCAGGGGGATGTGGGCACACTGCCTTTTTCGGACGGTGCGTTTGATATTGTTTTGTCGCTGAATGGCTTTCATGCGTTCCCGGATAAAGAGGCCGCTTATCGGGAGGTTTTTCGGGTGCTGAAGCCCGGCGGAACCTTCTGCGGCTGCTTCTATGTGGCGGGAGAGTGCAAGCGGACGGACTGGTTCGTCCGGCACGTCTACGAAAAGACGGGGTTCTTTACACCGCCCTATGAAACGACCGCCAGCTTGAAAAAACGGTTGAAAAAACGGTACGCAACCGTAACACTGGGAACAGTGAAGAGCATGGCATGGTTTGCCTGTCGGAAAGGACTACGATGAAATTTAAGACATTTGGAAATCGGAATGATCCCGCTGTTTTGTTTTTTCATGCAATGGGCGTGACGGGGGAGAGCAGCGAACCGGTCGCGAACTATTTACAGGATCGGTATTTCTGCATTTTACCCACCTCCACCGTGTACTGCAAAGGGCAGAAATATGTCAGCAAGGCGGACGAGGCTCGTCAGGTGGAAGCATATCTGAAATTGCAGGGAGTGGAATACCTTGAACTGGTTGTGGCTTCTTCGATCGGTGCCGATCTTGCCATGGCGTTTTTGACAAGCACGAAGCTGCCTATTGGACACGTTTTTTTCGACGGCGGGCAGTTTGCACAAATCGGAAAAGGCACGCGCCGCATGATGACGCCGTTTTTGTATCTGGCTATCAAGAGCCTGTATTGGTCGAAAGGCGGCACACTGAAAAAGATCCTGTGGTGTGATGATGATTCCATAAAGTCGTATTTTATAGCCGCAGGGAAAAATCTGACCTATACAAATTTGCGGCGGCATATTTTGGACAGCTTGGAGGATAAAACCTTTCCGTCCCTTCCCGAAGAACTGCAAAAGCATATCTATTTCGAGTTTGGCAGCATAGAAGATCATTTCAAATACCGTCAGGCGGTGATGAAAGCCTATCCCTGCGGCAATTATCCCGTGTTTGAAGGATACGATCATATGCAATATCAGATTCGTGAGCCGAAAGGCTTTGCTGAAATGCTGACATATATCGCCGAGCATGACAGTATGCCGAAGCTGCCCTGAAAGTATATCTGGAGCAGGCAGGATTTTGTCAGATTCAGAGCCACAAAAACAAAAAGGGCTGGCTGTGCATCGCAGCACAGAAATGAGGTGTAATCATGTCGAAAAAAGCAACGGAATTTCAAAGAAAAGCAATGAGCCGGATGTACCGGGGCAGGGAGATCTTCAAGCCTTTGAACACCGGCTGGATCGATGAGGATGTCGCCTGCGTGCGGGAGTGGGTGGCAAATATCTTCTTTTACCACAAGGGCGATACCACCATTATGATCGATGCCGGATACAACTATGACCGGTTGGCAGAGAAGATGCACTGGCTGGGGATCGACCCGCATTCTATCCGGCACATCCTCATCACCCATCAGGACACCGACCATGTGGGTGCGGTGGAGGCTGACAGTCCGGGATTGTTTCGGGATGCAAAGCTGTACATAGGCGAGGTTGAGAACCGGTATCTCACCGGCGAGGTGCGGCGAAAAGTCATCTATCATCTCTATAAATTGCCGCAGGTCACGATCAACAGCGAAAAGGTACTGCTGCACGATGGGCAGGTACTTGACATTGACGGCATCAAAATCGAGTGTTTTCTCGTTCCCGGTCATACCTGGGGACATATGGTCTACCTCATTGACGATAAGTACCTTTTTACCGGTGACACGCTGTGGTTTGGCGCGGACGGCGGCTACAGCTTCATTTCCTCGCTGGCGGAGGACAATAAGCTGGCTGTGCAGTCACTGGCGGAGCTAGAGCGGAAACTGCGCGCACGTGGGCTGCATCCATATTTCATCACCGGTCACACGGGATGGACGGACAATTTTGCCTTTGCGTTTGCCCACAAGGACAAGCGCTGTTCACCATTCAAAAAACGAGTACACGACCCATCGGCGCCCTATGATGCCTACGACGAATCGGACGACACCGAAGAAAATGCAAAGAGCGGTTTTCTGAAAGGTGTGGGAAGATGAAGGACAGCGAATTACAAATTGACCGTAGCTGCCATGTGCTATACTCCAAAACCTGCAAGAAGGAGATACAGTCGAAAATCGCCCTGCATTACCCGGAAGCGGAGCGGGAGATGATATGGGAAAAGGTGCAGCGGCAGTATGTAGATTTCCTTTCGGACTGGCGCAAAGATCTGGGCGGGAAACGGAACTTTCACAACGGCGCAGGCGGCACCTATGACTGTATCGCTATCATGAGCTACTATGTAGTCTGTAAACCGGTTACATCCTTCCGTGAGATCGAGGAAATTGAGGAAAATCTGATCCTGCCGTCCTTCCGCAAACTGAAATTCGTGAACTGTAATAAGCCGTTCTGGAAAAAACTGATGCACATGGCGTTTCTACGGGCAAAAGCGGGCTGTGACAAGTGGCACGATTATGAAATGACGGTGGCTCCTTACGAAAAGAACAAGCCGATCTATTATGAATTTACCGCCTGTCCCGCAGCGGAATTTGCTATCAGAAACGGCCTTACAGAGATCATGCCCGCCCTGTGCAATGTGGATTTTGCAGCGATGGAGCTGCTTCACGCAAGGCTGGTGCGGACGACCACTTGCGCGAATGGCTGTAAGTGCGACTACACCATCTGCGGCGATAAGGATCCATACGTAAAGGAACATTCCGAATACCGGGATGAAAACGGATACAGGAGGAATAAGTAATGCTTTTACAGGTGATTCTGGAAGGTTTTGGGCTGGGGGCACTGCTGCTTATTGTCTGTGCTGTGGGCATCTGCAAAGGGGCTGTTGGGATGGTGCATCTTTACAGCCCGGCGGGCATGGCAGTCATAGCGATGGCGCTGGCGGCAATGATGACTATTTTTACTCACTGAGGGAGGAACCTATGAAATACAAAATCGAGAAAAACACCGTGCAGGAGACGTTGATCCTCCCGCTGTATTCACGGAAGCTGTGTACAGAGCTGTATCCGAACCTTTACCGGGACGAAATAGCGGTGCGCCTGATCGATGAAATTGACTACGACTTTTCAGAGGCAGAGAAAAATTCCCGCAGCCTGATGCAGCGTTTCGGTGCGCTGGAGGTCGCCATGCGGCAGAATGACCTTGCCTTTGAAGTGCAGGCGTACCTGAAAAATCACCCCTGCGCGGCAGTGGTCAATCTGGGCTGCGGGCTGGATAACACCGGTAGAGCCTGCGACAATGGCAGATGCAAGATCTACAATCTGGACTTCCCGGATGTGATCGCCTTGCGGCAGCAGCAGCTGCCCGCCGGGGAGCGGGAGCAAAACATCCCCTGCGACCTGAAAGACCCCGCATGGTTTGACAAGATCGAGGCCTCCGGCGGGGCGGTGTTTTTTGCCTCCGGGGTGTTCTATTACTTCTTGACGGAGCAGGTTCGGGAACTGGTGCAGGGGATGGCGGACGCTTTCCCCGGCGGAGTGCTGGTCTTTGATGCTGCCAACCGTACGGCGGTGAAGATGATCGCCAAAACGTGGCTCAGGACGGCGAAAATCAAGGATGTGGGAGCATATTTCGCGGTTTCGGATGCGAAAAGCGAGCTTTCCCCATGGGACAGCCGTTTGCAAGTATCCAGCAGGGGCTATATGATGGGTTACAACGACCTGAAAGACCCTTCCGTCAGCGGCTTTTTCCGATTTCTCGCCAAGGTCGGGGACAACGGGATGAAAATGCAGATCGTGAAGATCAGATTTGGAGGCAAGCTATGAAAATTCTGGTATATGGTGCAGGCGTTCTGGGGTGCAATCTGGCAAGAAATCTGCTGCGCGCCGGAAAGGATGTCACTCTGCTTGCGCGGGGAAACTGGGCTGCGGAGATCAAGCAGAACGGCCTGCGGATCATGGATAAGTTTTCGCTTTACACCTCGGTCAGTCGCATTCCGGTGGTGACTGAACTTGCACCGGATGCAATGTACGATGTGATCTTTGTGATCCTGCGCTATACACAGCTGGATTCCGTTCTGGACACGCTGCGGGCGAACCGGACAAGGAACATCGTTTTTGTGGGGAACAATGTGCAGGCGAGGGCGCTGGCGGCGGCACTGCCGGAAAAGAACGTCCTGTTTGCCTTTGCGCTTTCTGCCGGGCATCGGGAGGCTGACCGGGTGGTCTCCATCGACCTGAAAAAGATCACCATCGGGCAACTGACGGGTGCAACCTCCAATAAACAGTTGATCGGGCGCATCTTCCACGGCACAAAATATAAGGTTGTTTACGAGCCGAACATGGAGGACTATCTGCTCTGCCATGCCGCGTTTGTGATGCCTGCGGCCTTCGCCTGCTATAAGACAGACGGCGACCTGAAAAAGCTCAGGGGAGATACCGCGTACCTGAACCGTGTGCTGGATGCCAACATCGAGGATACCACGCTATCCGAGATGCCGGGCACACCATTCTGCCCAAGGAGGATGCAGACTTTGAAGGGGAAAAGTACCGCAAGACCTGCCTGCGCTTTTTCAAGCTGATGTGCACCACCTCGCTGGGGAAACTCTGCGCCTCCGATCATGCTATGAACGCCATCGACGAAATGAGTGCGCTGAACAGGGATCTCAAAAAGTTTTTCGATGAGCATGGTGCAGCCTACCCAGTGTGGCAGGCGCTGGAAGCGGAAGCCGGGAGGTATCTGCGATGAAGTATGCCGGAATGCCCTTTGGGATGTGGGTGCTGTTTGCTGGCTCCTTTCAAAAGCAGCTGATCGCGGTGCTGGGCTATGATGCAGACACCGCAAGAGCCATCGCGAAAAAGGCAAAGCCGCAATACCGGCAGATCATCTGCAGGCTGCCGGAATTTGAAAAGGCCGACCGCTTCAAAATGAATCTGGTCAACTGCGCCATGATCGGGGCGTTCATTCTTTCCATGCCGCAGCGCCCGGAGGTGGACAGGCTGACGGATTACTATGCAAGATCCATGATGACTGCGCCCATGCAGTGGTTCTGCCGCAAGAGCGGAAAAAGTAAGTATACCCCAAAGGATATCGCCGCAATGAAAGCCACCGCCGCTCTGAAAGCCGCCGACCGCAACCCCTACTCGTGGAACATGGAGTTTTACGAATACCCGGATGGCAGCGGCTACGTGGGACGCTTTACCAAGTGCGGCATCTGTGTGCTGATGAAGGAGCTGGGACTGTACGACCTGACCCCTGCTTTGTGCCATCTGGACTACACCATGAGCGAAGCGGGCGGTGTGACAAATTTTGTGCGGCAGTACACCCTTGCTTCCGGCGGGCCCTACTGCGACTGCGGATACAAAAAGAAGAAAAACAAATAGGAGGAGCGCACGATGCTTGTCAAGTCGATAACAGAGAAAGAAATCTACGATATCGGCCACGCTTTCGGCTATTATGACTACGGACAGGAAACGGGAATGTCTGCTGCCTTTTCCGGGAAAGATGCCACGGCAAACTATATCTGCGCTTATGTGCGCGGAGTGCTGCGGAGCGGCTTTCTGCACACCACCATCGGCGAGAACGGCTGTGCCCTTTCCGGCGGTGAGCTCCAGCGTATTTCCATCGCCCGCGCTTTCCTGAAGGATGCGCCTATCATCCTGCTGGACGAAGCAACCTCCAGTCGTCTGGATGTGGAGAACGAAACTGCCATTCAGGAAGCACTGTCACGTCTTATCAAGGATAAAACAGTTCTCATTATCGTTCACCGGATGCGTACGGTTTCCAGTTCGGATAAGATTGTGGTGCTCAAAGATGGAACGGTAACCGAACAGGGATCGCCGGCACAGTTACTGCATGATGGCGGCATCTTTGACCATATGGTACAGCTCTAGACTAAGAGTCAAGGCTGGTCGTTGACCAAGGCATAACAGAGAAGGATAGCGAAACGGTCTGAGTCCTGTGCACAACACGAGATATTCTCAAGAATTTGCGTGAAAAAAATAAACTTACAAAAAGTCATTTGAACGGTACTACAAAATGAGAAAAAGCGCTTGACTCTACATCTGTTGTAGATATTATAATATTGGTAGTTTAACAAAAAAGAAGGATTAGGCAATATGGAAAAGAACCTTACTACCGGCAGTGTGTTCAAAAATGTTGTATTATTCTCATTGCCGTATCTGCTCTCGTATTTTCTTCAAACGCTCTATGGCATGGCTGACCTATTTATCATCGGACAGTTCGAGGGTGTAGCCAGTACTACCGCTGTTTCTATCGGCTCACAAGTGATGCACATGTTTACGGTTATGATTGTAGGGTTATCGATGGGAACAACCGTCAGCGTCGGTCAGGCAGTGGGGGCAGGAGATCGAAAACAGGCAGCGCATAACATCGGGAATACGGTAATATTGTTTCTGGTGGTTTCCATTGCACTCACGGCCATCCTGTTATCCCTTGTTCATCCCATTGTCGTTGCCATATCTACGCCAGCGGATGCAGTGAGCGGTACGGTCACCTATTTGACCATCTGCTTTATCGGGATTCCGTTTATTACATCCTACAACATCATCAGTTCTATTTTTCGAGGGTTGGGCGACAGCAAAAGCCCGATGTGCTTTATTGCCACAGCCTGTGCTGCCAACATCGCTTTAGACTATCTTTTTATGGGTGTGCTGCACCTTGGGCCTGCGGGCGCAGCCCTTGGTACAACTCTCTCTCAGGCAATCAGTGTAGTTGTTTCCCTTACCGTTATTTTGAAACGCAGGAGCATTGTTCTGAAAAAAAGCGACTTCAAGCCTTGCCGTGCGGTCATGGGGAAAATTTTGGGGATCGGCATCCCGATTGCGTTTCAGGACGGCCTGATTCAAGTTGCTTTTATTATTATCACGATTATTGCCAATCAGCGTGGACTGAATGACGCAGCGGCAGTCGGGATTGTGGAGAAAGTGATCAGTTTTCTCTTTTTGGTCCCCTCCTCTATGCTGTCTACCGTTTCTGCCTTGGGAGCGCAAAATATCGGTGCGGGCAAACCGGAGCGGGCCATTCAAACGCTGCGCTATGCGGTGATGCTCGCCGCAGGCTTTGGCGTGCTTGCTTCTATCGCGATCCAGTTTACAGCGGAAGGCATCGTTTCGCTGTTCACTGATCCCAGCACTGCGAACGGAGCGGCGGTGGTCCGTTTCGGCGGCCAGTATCTGCGTGGTTACATTTTTGACTGTATTTTTGCTGGCATTCATTTTAGTTTTAGCGGCTTTTTTTGCGCATGCAGGAAATCCGGCCTGTCGTTTTTACACAATATTCTCGCCATTGTATTGATGCGTGTGCCTGGCGTTTATGTGACCTCAAAATTATTCCCGGCAACGCTTCTCCCGATGGGACTGGCTACCGCGGCAGGCTCACTGCTATCGGTCGTGATCTGCCTAATCGCCTTTGGAGTCATACGGCGCAAATCAACGCTTGTTCTGGTGGAGGAGTAAGATATGGATCGGAAAAATATCTTCCCAATAGGTGAAGTGTCAAAATTGTTTCATATCAGTGTTAGTAGTTTGCGGCACTATGAACATATCGGTTTGCTTACACCAGAATACATTTCCTCAGATTCTGGCTATCGTTACTATGGCACCGAACAATTTGAAGTACTCAACACAATCAGGTATTTGCGGGCATTGGATATGCCTTTGGCCGAGATTGAGGACTTTCTCAAAAATAAGGATATCAGCCGTATTGAGGAAAAGTTGTTACAGCAAAAGCATGCAGTCCTGAAAAAGCAACAAGAATTACAACGTATAGAACAAAAGATTAACCACCGCTTAAATTGGCTGCGAGACGCACAAAGTGTGCCTTTGGATACCGTTTCCTTAATAGAGCTTCCGTCCTGTCGCATTGTTTGGGTAGACGCTCCACTGAAAATAGATGGCTCTCATGATATGGAAGTGCCGATTAGAAAGCTGGATCAATCTGATGCCGAAGCCGTTGTATTTCTTGGAAAGGTCGGACTTGGCATTTCCGCGGAACATTTGCAGCAATCAAAAGTAAATCGATATGACAGCATTTTTCTAATACTGGATCAAGAGGACATTTATACAGGTGAAACCATTACTCTTCCCAAAGCACTTTGTGTACGGCTGCGTTTTCGAGGCAGTCATATAGAAGCTCCAGCGCACTATGAAAAGCTCCTTGACTACATCACAAAAGAACAGATACAGATTGTTGGTTTTTCGCGAGAAATCACGCTCATAGACTATGGCATTACTAATGACAGTGAAAAATTTGTGACTGAAATATGTATTCCGGTCAAGTGCAGATAAGAAGGGCATAAAATGAGATTCGTTGTTAAAAAAGAAATTTTTGAAGAACTGCCGAGTGCCTGTTTTGGTGTTGTTATGGCAAAAGGCATTGATAATAATAACGCATACCCAGAGATTGAACAATTTTTAGATGAAAGTATCCAAGCTGCAATGCTGCGTTTTGAGGGAAGAAAAGTCAAGGAAGATCCGGATATTTTACCATATCGAGAAGCATTCCGAGCCTTGAATATCCTATCTAATATCGTACTGAATGAATTGGACTGGTGGGTGGCCTCCCAATGGGAGAACATGCCCACTCACTACGAGTACAAAACCAGACAGAATTTCTCATGTGCCATAAAGTAACACAAAAAACAACAGACAGCCGCCACAATTCCGTAATGATTGATGCTTGACAGACTCCTTCAAGCTCGCTATAATAATAAACGCAAAATTTTAGTGGACTTTTCCGGATTCGGTCATCTTTTTGCCACACAGCTATCTTGTGATAGTTGTGTGGCTTTTTTGTTGCCTGTATCTCGGAAGTATTAGCAGAATGGAGGACTATATCTGTATGGAAAAAAATTTTTTGTCTCTTATCAAGACGTGCCGTAGTGTACGGACCTATAAATCGGAATCTGTCCCTTCCAAGGCTTTGGACGCTGTACTGGAAGCAGGGACTTATCCGGCTCAGGAAGCCGGTCAGCCCGCAGCACGCAAACAAAACTATATTGTTCGGACAATTTGTGGAGAAGAGGGAAAGTATGCAGACCAATAACAAAATGGCGGTTGCGCCCGTTGGAAAACTCATCTGGCAAATGTCGATACCGCCGCTGATTTCCATGTTTCTGCAATATTCCTATAATCTGATAGACAGCGCGTTTGTAGCGCGGCTGAGTGAAAATGCTTTGACGGCGGTTTCCCTGTCGTTTCCCATTACAACTTTGATGAATGCGACATCTATCTGGATCGGTGTCGGCGTGAATGTGCTGATAGCAGGATATCTTGGACAGAAAAAGCAGGATGATGCAAATACAACCGTCACACATGGATTGTTGCTGGCCTTTGGAATTGGTGCTTTGCTCAATCTTCTGGCATTACTGATTATGAAACCCTATTTTCGGGCATTCACCAATAATGAAGAAATTTATCAGCTGAGCATCGCCTATATGAGTGTGTGCTCCTTCATGCAAATTCCCAACATGGTGCATATCGCAATCCAGAAGATGATACAGGCTACTGGGAACATGGTTGCTCCTATGTGGTTCCAGATTGCAGGAGTGGTCGTTAATTTTGTATTTGACCCACTCCTAATTTTTGGTATTGGTGTTTTTCCAGCTATGGGAATCCGTGGCGCTGCGGTGGCTACTGTTACGGGCTATTTGTTATCCATGATTTTGGCATTTGCCTTGCTGCTGGGCAAAAAGCAAAAAGTGCGGATAAAGATCAAAGAATTTCATATACAAAAGAGGATGATTGCCCGTATATTCGCCCTTGGCTTACCATCTTTCATTATGAATGCCCTCAGTTCGTTTATGGTGACATTCGTCAATCTGTTTCTGGTAGCGTATTCCGATACGGCGATTGCATTCTTCGGTGCGTATTTTAAGGTGCAGCAGTTGATCGTTATGACGGTAAACGGCTTGATTCAGGGCTGTTTGCCTATTATGCGGTTTAACTACGGTGCGGGAAACAGAGATAGGCTGCACTCCGCTTTCCGATACGGAACCGCTTTGGTCTCCGGTATGATGATACTGGGAACATTGACCGTCAACTTCTTTCCGGCGCAGCTTTTGGAATTATTTACAGCGTCGGAAGCCATGCGCTCCTTTGGAATATCCGCTATGCGAATCATGGCGGCAAGCTATCTGTTTTGCGGTCTCTCTACTATGATTTCCACCTATTTTCAGGCTACGGAAAAAGTAGGTTCCAGCATGGCAATCCAATTATGCAGGCAGATGCTTTTCCTTGTTCCCGCCTTATGGTGTCTGGACAAATTGTTCCATCTGAACGGAATCTGGCTTGCATTTCCGGTTGCCGAAACTGCCACTTTGCTCGTTGCTCTTGTGATGATGGCATGGCATCGCCGCAAAAATATCTCATAACGTGTTCCAATGAGGAGAAATGATGAACGATACTTTTAACGGTGCAGATGTCCATGATGTTGGATATTTCCTCCGCCATGACCACCTCGTCCGTCTGCTTGTAGGCATTTGCCAATTTGTCCTTGATGATGTCCAGAGTAAAGAAAAGCTGGTTTTGCCGGATAAGTTCCTCGTATCGCTGGACATAGCCGGATTTGCGGACAACAACAGGCTGAGGGAATAGTTCTCCACCACGGGAGATGGATGTGCATTTTCTGACCGCACGCAGGGCAGAAAGGAACCTCGCCTGTTCCAGTTCTCCGTGCAGCAAGTAGACCTTCCGGCCTGTCTGGGCCATCTCTATGGTGGTCATGGAGTTATGAAATCCAGTTAGACCAGAGGGCAAATGAATGTACTGCATACAGCAAGCTGACCGGCGATAACAAGGAATTGCTCATCATACCCGGTGCAAACCACACCGACCTTTATGATCAGATGGAGATCATTCCGTTTGAAAAGCTTAACTCATTCTTTACGGAGTATTTGAGATAAAGCGGCATATTATGTGTTTTTAAACATCTGGAGGAAGGCGTATATCAGGTTTCTGCTGTTTCTGCATCGGATGTACTGAAACGAAATACAGACTCTTTACGCTGTGCGGTCGAGAATGATGTGTTTGCCTCGCTTCCGCAGGATTCGCTTTTGAACGAGTTGGAAATGGGGGATTGGGTGCAATATAACTGCTGATGGCGTTGAATCTTGGTGGCTAACTTGGTGGATATCTTGATGGGTGTCATCCTCTAAGTTACCATGGGTTGTGTCATAGGACTTATCATTGGCTGTGCCCATGATAGAGTGATCATGAGTGATTTGCTGATCGAACTGTCCTGTATGCAGGATTGGCCTGGAGCACAGGAGACTGTGCAGGAAATCCTGAAAGGGGACGAGTAGAAAAAAGAGCAGCTGCATGAGCAGGAAGTGCAGAAGGAAGAAGAAAATAGACAGAGCAGTTGATGATGGAATGTCCGGTGCAGTGTGGGTGTAATGCTCATGTTGCATCGGTTTTTTGTAAAAATAATTTTTAATAATGTTGATTTTTAACTGCTCTTAACTCAAATATTGCATTTTAACTCAAAAAGAGTTATAATACAGAAAAAGAGTTAAGATTGCAGGTGATGACATGGAATATCTCGATAAAGTTCTGGGAGTCAAGGTTACCTATGATGATGTAGAGTTTAAGCATTTGCCCAATTTTATAGCCACAAGGTACCGTTTACAGATGGTGTCAATGAATGAACAGAAAATGATTTTTCTTTATCCTAAGACAGAACTGGAGCAGATTGAAGTACTGAAAAAACATATTGCTCGGATACAGAAAAATGAGAACTTGCCTGTTGTGCTGGTGCTAAAAGAACTTAGCTTTCGCCAGAAAGAATATTTGATTCGTGAGAAGATTCCATTTATTGTAGATGGAAAGCAAATTTATTTGCCCTTTATGGCAGTGTATTTGCAGGAACGGTGCAGCGCCGAAAAAAAGACAAGGGAAGAAATGCTTCCATCGGCGCAGATGCTTCTACTGCATTTCATTTATGGAGGCGCACAGGAACTATCTACAAGTCAAGCTGCGAAGGACTTGGAACTGACACCTACTTCTATATCAAGGGCATCAAGACAGCTTGAAGAAATGGGATTGCTGCATATCAGAAAAGTCGGTGTGCAGAGGATCATGCAATCTGAGGATTCTCCGAAAACACTGTTCCAAAAAGCAGGAGATATGTTGCTGAATCCAATAAAACGAACGGTTTACATTCCGAAAGAATTGGTGGGAACAGAGCTGTTGGAAAGTGGATATTCGGCGTTGGCAGAGTATTCCATGTTGAACACACCGAATGTCAGATGTTATGCGGCAGAAAGAATCTCTCAATGGAAAGATGTTATGACCAATAGCTTGCAGAATTCGTTGGTGCAAGTGGCCGTAGAGATGTGGAGATACAATCCACGAAAATTGTCCACGCGAAACATTGTAGATGAGCTTTCGCTGGCATTGGCATTGAGAGAAGATGCAGATGAACGGGTTGAAGAAGCAGTAGAAGAAATGTTGAATGAACTGTGGAGAAAGATAGATGGTTACAGGAATTGATAGCTTTAAGGAATGGTTCAAGGGCAGTGAAGAACAATATGCTATCATTGGTGGAACTGCGTGTGACATTCTGATGACGGAGGAGGGACTGGACTTCCGTGCGACAAAGGATATTGACCTTGTTTTGATTATAGAAGCAGTTGACGCAAATTTCGGAAAGAAATTTTGGGAATATGTAAAACAGGCGGGATATGAGCATTGCAACAAAAGTTCGGGTGTGCCGCAGTTTTATCGGTTTAGTCACCCGATTACAAATCAGTATCCTGCAATGATTGAACTTTTCACGCGAAAGCTGGATGCCATCCAACTTCCAGAAGATGCAGTGCTAACACCGTTACCGATGGATGAAGATATTTCGAGTCTGTCTGCTATTCTTTTGGATGATGATTACTATGAATTTTTGAAGCAGGGGAAAGTCACCGTTGATGGAGTGACTGTCTTGGATGCGGCATATTTGATTCCGTTTAAGGCAAAAGCGTGGATGGATTTGACAGATCGTAAGGCCGCAGGAGAACACGTTGATAGCAAAAATATCAAGAAACATAAGAATGATGTTTTCCGTCTGACGGAGTTGATTGATCCCACCGCCAAGGTAGTGGCTCCCCAAGGAGTTTATGCCGATATTCAAGAGTTTGTCCAGCGTATGAAAAATGAAAACGTGGATATTAAACAGTTGGGGCTGGTTGGCAGAACAAAGGAAAAGATTCTGGAAGAATTAAAAGCAATGTACGAGACACCTTAATATAGATATTTGAACAGACAAGGGCATGTCAGCAAGGATTCGATTGACTTGACCCAATAACAATCAGAGAATAAAAACGGAAAAACTGTTTTTAGATGATGGAACCCCATGAAAATACTCTGCATCACAGCACAAAGACTTTGATGCATTGGCCGTGACTCAAATGGTCACCAGGAGATAAACGGATAACAGTTTACAGAACACAGAATAGAATCGTCTTTGATGCCTCGTTGGGAAACCAACGGGGTATTTTTTTGCCTCAATCCGGCTGCACAGAGCACTGAAAAAACCAAAACGAACAGTAGGTAGTCCTGCAAGCGGACAAACAAATGAGGGCGGGAAGAGCAGCCTATTACACACCGACAGAGAATGTGGTATAATCCTTGAGAAAACACTGTATGGAAAGGACAAACACGATGAACGCTCTGGATATTATGAAACGCCCTGCCGCCTACGTCAGCGGCTATGAAAACACCCCCACGGAGGAACAGAACCGTGCAAAGCAACTGTGCTGGGAGTACAACCGCACCGCTCCCAACGAACAGGAAAAGCGGCGCAGCATCCTGCAGACCCTGCTGGGCACATGCTCTCCCATGACCGGCATTCAGCCGGACTTCCACTGTGACTATGGCTTCAACATCCATACTCACGGCTTGGCGGTCATCAACTATAACTGTGTCATTCTGGATACCTCTCCGGTAAACATCGGAGCAGGTGCCTTTATTGCCCCCGGTGTATGCCTTGCCTGCTCCGGTCATGCCATCGACCCGGAGCAGCGCAGCCACGGCATTGGCACCTCAGCACCTATTACGCTGGAGGAAAACGTCTGGATCGGTGCAAATTCCACCGTCTGCGGCGGCGTTACCATCGGGGCAGGCTCGGTTATCGGGGCGGGAAGCGTCGTCACCCATGACATTCCCGCCGGTGTCATCGCTGCAGGGGTGCCCTGCAAGGTGATCCGCCCCATTACCGAAAAAGATAAGTTCAAGCCGGAGGATATTCTGTTCTGAGAAATTCAGATCGAAAACGCTGAAAAAACATACGCACAAGCTCTCCGGGGACATTTTTGTTTTTCGCCATGCTTTTCTGCGGGGAGAAGGCATGGCATACTGGGAACGACAATTCGGAATTTGTGGAGGAGAATATTTATGTGTTTTGTATGTGACAGGATTAAAGAAACTAGAGTTGGCAACAACCCATTTTTTGTAAAGGAACTTGAAACAGGATATGTGGTGATTGGGGATTATCAGCATTTTAAAGGGTATACTTTGTTTCTATATAAGACCCATGTTGTTGAATTATTTGATCTTGATGCAGAAGTGAGAGCAAAGCATTTATATGAAATGACACTTGTTTCTGAAGCCGTAAAAAAAGCTTTCGGAGCACAAAAAATGAATTATGAATGTTTGGGAAACGGGGATGGCGGAGCACATATTCACTGGCATTTATTTCCGAGGATGACCGGCGATATAGAGAACTATGGAAACAACGGCAGAGGACCTGTTTGGTGGTACCCGAGGGATAAGATGTACGCTGATGATAACAGACCTAGCGCTGAGGAACTTGAAGAACTGAAAAGTAAGCTTCTTTGCGAACTAGACAAACTGTTGATGTGAGACAAATTCCGATTGAGATTTCACCTGTTTTAAGAAATTTAATAACTGTTATATTTTGTTATTAAATTCTCCGCAAACCATTGAAAACACTGGATTTGTCGCAGGTGAGCTTTCCCTTATTGTTTCCCTTGCGTTATATCGTCCCACCAGTGTTTACGAACTCTGATAAGGGAAAATACAAGGGCACAAGAGGTCCGGTGGACCTCTGCTCTGTGCCGACCGAAGCGGCAGCGGAGACCAAAAAAATTATATAAAACAGTATAACACAAAATAAAAGTGACATGGTGAACTGATTGAAATGCTTCTGATTTTTGTAGCAAATAAAAGAATTTGAGAACCACACCCGGATCAGATTGTGCATTAAACACACTTGCCATTGATGAACCACTAGAATATGCGAGACTGTATCTTGATGGGAATTTACAGATGTGGGTAGATGCAGAAGATTCCTTGACATTATAGTAATGTTCAGAAAAAGCTCTCTGTGCAATGCACAGGAGCTTTTTATATGTAGACCTCTATTTATTTGTGCTGTCTGCATCAATTACAGACTGAATCTGCTTCATAAGGGCATCATAGTTGTCCTTGTTATCAATTCCGCCGAGCATTGGTTCGCCTACAATATTGCCATTTCTGTCAACAAGTATAGTTGTTGGAAAGGCCATGATTTCTGAGGCATATTTACCGGCAGCACTAGAGGAGTCAATTGACAGATTACGATATTTGACACCCTGGCTTTCAAGAACAGAGGCAGCCTCTTTGATAGCTGTTTTATTGCCATCGAAGGTCTCAGTGTTGATGCCAACAACTTCTCCGCCCATTGATTTGATAGCATCATTTAATTCGTTAAGCTTGGATAATTCAGCGACACATGGTTTGCAGCCGGTAAACCAGAAATTGACGACTGTTACTGCATTACCGGAAAACAGGCTGTCATCAACCTTATTGCCATCAAAATCCTCACCGGAAAAATCACTGAATACAGATGAGGCTTTAGAGCTGTCCTTCTTGTTATCGTCTGATGATGTATTTTTGTTTTCAAGCTCTGCTATCTGTTCCTCGATTTTTCGTATGGTTTCAATATCCTCATTAAGTGTTTTAAGCTCATCGTCTGTGAATGAATTCTTGTTTGATTCTACGGTACCGACAAGATAATCAGCATAATTTCCGTTTGGATCGGCGTCACTTTTGTTCATCATGCCAAATGCCTTGTTCCACACATCAGCGTGATCTGCAAAAAGTTGATTTTCCTGCTGATATAAATCATCAAGCCTGGAATCTGATTTGCCAGATGCTTCTGAGCCGGCTTCAGTCTGAGTGTTCTTAGAATCTGTTGTGGAAGCTTGCTTTATGCCACATGCTGTAAGTGATAATGCTATGCAGAGTGTAAAAATAGAAATAAATGATAATTTGTTTTTCATGAGTAATTTCTCCTTTAAAATAATAGTAAAATGGTAACTTTTCAGTAGGTCTGCGCACATGCTGCGCTGACCGTAAGAACACATAGGCTAGGAAGCAAAAATCCCATCAGCGAAGCTGATCTGGAATGGATTTTTGCTCGTAACTATGAAGGTACTGAATAGTTACGTAAAATGTTTAATAGCTATCTGTTGTCATTTTTTTGACATGATTTTCCCATAAACCAGTAGCAGATGGCGTCCTTCGGACAGGCCTTTATGCAGGCACCGCAGCGTATGCACTCGGGGTGATCCGGTGTCTTACACACATCCACATCCATCTTACATGCCTTTGAGCATTGACCGCATCCGACACATTTGCTGCTATCAACGGTGATTTTGAGCAGGCTGACCTTATTAAATAATGAGTAGATTGCTCCAAGCGGACAAATCCATTTACAGAAGGGCCTGTAAAATAAGATACTTAGTACAATCACTGCAATTAAAATCATACACTTGAAAGAAAAAAGCTTTCCCAGCGCAGAACGGATAGCAGCATTTCCAATAGATAACGGTATAGCACCCTCTAAAACACCCTGAGGACAGATATATTTGCAGAAGAACGGGTCTCCCATTCCTATAGAGTTCGTTACAAGCATCGGAAGAAGTATAACGAAAACAATAAGAATGACATATTTTAGGTACCTAAGAGGCTTTAGTTTGGCTGTGGATAATTTCTTTCCGGGGATTTTATGAAGTAAATCCTGAAACCATCCAAATGGGCACAAAAAACCACATATAAATCTGCCGAGAGTTACACCGAGTAAAATAAAAAATCCGGTTATGTAGTATGAAAACTTAAATTTTGATGATCCGACAACTGCCTGAAATGCCCCTATTGGACAGGCTCCTGTCGCGGCAGGGCAGGAGTAGCAGTTTAATCCGGGTACGCATACTGTTTTTGCATTGCCCTGATATATTTTACCCTTAAATAAATTTGGAATATGAATATTGGTCAGCAGCGTTGCTGCGGCCTGTATCCAGCCACGTATTTTTGCCAGTTTTCTTGATAGTAATTTCTTTTCCTTATCCAATTCCGACACACTCCAGACATAGTTTTATTGCTTTACCAAGCACTGTAGCCGCCTCACCTCTGACTGCACCATAGCTTATCATGGATACACCAAGGATAAGCAGAATGATTTGACATGTTTTTTGGTATTTCAACATAATGTTGCTCCTTTTTGTTGTATTGTTGACCAGCTGACTTTGGTATTATACAATATAGGTTGTAAAATTATTGTTAAGAAGCAGGAGAACATTTTGAGATTATTAATTGTTGAGGATGAGAAACAAATATGTGATATGGTTGCAAAGAGTCTGTATGCTGCCGGTTATGAGGTGGATACCTGTTATGATGGGAAAGAGGCTCTTGAATGTATACTGTCGGAGAATTATGATCTGATAGTTTTGGATTTGAATCTGCCGGGGATGGATGGCATGGAGCTTCTTAAGGAGCTTAGAAAATACAATGATGAAACTAAGGTTTTGATATTATCTGCAAGAGGTCAAATTGCTGATAAGGTAGAGGGACTGGATGCAGGAGCAAATGATTACATGGAAAAACCATTCCATCTGCAGGAGCTTGAGGCACGTATCAGAAGCCTGACAAGAAGGAAATTTGTACAGAATGATATATGTCTTAAATGCGGAGAAATAAAGTTTGATACGATTAAACGCGAGGCATATGCAAAGGAAGAGCCGGTTCCACTGACAAGAAAAGAGAATGGTATTTTGGAATATTTACTTATCAATATAGGCAGACCGGTGAGTCAGGAGGAGCTGATAGAGCATGTGTGGGATGCCGCGGCAGACAGCTTTAGCGGAGCAATCAGGGTACATATGTCTTCACTTAGAAAAAAGCTTAAGGCGAAGCTGGGATATGATCCCATTCAGAACAAGGTAGGTGAAGGCTATAAAATACGGGAGAAGTCTGATAGATGAAAAGAATGTCGCTACAGTGGAGACTTACGTGCATTACTACATTGTGTATTGCTATTATATGTGGCTGCCTGACTATGTTTGTCTATAAAAATGGTGTGCATTACATCGATTCTCTGCAGGATGCGGTAGAGTCACAGGGGGATGAAAAAGGAAACAAATCAGATGAAATATATATCAGCATACCGGACGATAAGTGGGATGAGTTTGCGGATAAATTTTCGGTTCAGGTGTACAATAATAAGGCCGACTATAAAAGAAACAGTCTGATAATCACGGTTTTGCTGGCGCTTTTGGGAGGTGTCGTCACTTATTTTATAAGCGGGCATGCACTCAGACCAATCAGGGAGTTTTCAGATAAAATTGAAGAGGTACAGGCTCAGAATCTGTCTGATTCAAGAATAGAGGAAAACAATGTTAAGGAACTGAACCAGCTGGGTATTTCTTATAATAAGATGCTTGAGCGTCTGTCGGAAGCATTTGAGATACAGAGACAGTTTACTGCAAATGCAGCACATGAGCTGCGTACTCCATTAGCGTTAATGCAGGTACAGCTTGATTTATATAATTCTGCCTCTCACCCGGGAAATGATGCAGACACTTTGCAGACCATAAAAATGGTTACGGAACAAACTGATAAATTAAACAGGATGGTAAAGACTCTTCTTGACATGAGTGAGCTTCAGACGGTGGGGAGGGATGATAAAATTATATTGGATGCTATTGTTGAAGAGGTTTTGGCAGACCTTGAGCCTCTTGCCGTGGAAAAGAATATAAAGCTGATTGGAAAATGTGAGGATGCCACTATGATAGGCAGTGATATCCTTATTTACAGGCTTGTATACAATCTGGTTGAGAATGCCATCAAATATAATCATCCGCTCGGACAGGTTACAGTAACCGCATATCAGAGAAACAAGCATGTTTATCTGTCTGTAGAAGATACGGGAAGCGGAATACCAAAGGAGCTTAGGGAGAGAGTGTTCGAGCCATTCTTCCGTGTGGATAAATCCAGAAGCCGGGAGCTGGGTGGCGTAGGGCTAGGTCTTGCTTTTGTCCGTGAAATCGTTAGAGTACATGATGGCAGTATTTGTATCAAATCAGGCAAGACAGGGGGAACGATTTTCGAGGTGACTTTTGCACAGTATTCAATGTAGCGTTCCATTTTACACATTTGTCAACGCTATTAAAACAGATTTGCTAAATGAGAAAAATAGAATAATTTGTTATTTGAGTAGAACTTTTTCTGTAAATAGCTAATAACAGCAAGGTCTTCTATGGTAAAATATAAATCATAGGAGGCCTTCCAAAACAGTTAATCAGTTTCAATCCGATGCAGTATATTAAGCTGAAAAGGCAGGCAGAGGAAGTTGATCTCTTTTCCGATGATGAAGTCGAAGAAGGCACACAGCCGATCTCACACGAAGATTATGAACGGCTTATCAAGTACCTGGAAAAGAAAAATCCACCTGCGATCCTTCCAATCCAGATTGCATACTATGCAGGACTTCGTATCGGGGAAACCTGTGGTCTTACATGGCAGGACATCAACCTTGAAGAACAATGTCTGACCATAAAACGCAGTATCCGTTACGACGGTGCAAAGCATAAAAATGTGATTGGAACAACCAAGCGAAAAAAAGTAAGGATTGTTGATTTTGGAGATACGCTGACTGAAATATTGAAAACAGCCAGACGGGAACAACTGAAAAGCCGGATGCAGTACGGAGAACTTTACCACCGCAACTACTACAAAGAAGTTCATGTAAAAAACAGGGTGTATTATGAATACTATCACCTTGACGGAACGCAGGAAGTCCCAGCAGATTATAAAGAAATATCCTTTGTCTGCCTCAGACCGGATGACAGTCTGGAACTGCCGAGTACACTCGGCATTGTATGTAGGTCAGTGTCAAAGAAGCTGGAAAGATTTGAAGATTTTCACTTTCACCAGTTATGGCACACCTACACCAGCAACCTGCTCTCAAACGGGGCAGCTCCAAAAGATGTACAGGAACTGTTAGGACATTCCGATGTCAGTACCACAATGAACATTTACGCTCACTCAACAAGAAAAGCAAAGCGGGATTCCGCAAGACTTCTTGATAAAGTAGCGAGCAACGCTTAATAAAAAATCCCCTTATTTCCCTTGCGGATTCCTCACAAGGGCAAAAATAAGGGAAAATACATATCATTTCACTATCTAATTGGCTGAAAAACCTGTAAAATAATGAAAGTTCAGGAAATCTCTCCACAAATTCCGATTTGTCGATGCCAAAAGGACAAAACAGTATATCGCGGAGGCGATGGCATGAATAAATTCTACGATTTATTAAAATATATTATCTATGCGAGTTTCTACGTGATTGTGATTAAAACGGGTATGGATTTCTATGAGTATAAGCGCTTTCCGAAACTATACGAACCGAATTCTGCACCGTGGTATACGGAAGCGTTACTGTATTGCGCCGCTTCTTTTGCGGTGATCATCGTATGTTTCGCGCTTAAAGTAATCATAAAGCGAAAGATGAAGAAGGGGTGAGTCATATGTTTATGCTGTTTGAGTTTATGTTTCCAATTATCTTCGTAATGGTTTTCGGCATGATCATCTTCCAGTTTGTGACAGGAATCGGAACATGGCATAAAAACAATCAGTCACCGCGTTTGTCGGTGAGCGCAACTGTAGTTGCAAAGCGAGAAAACGTATCGCATCACAGCCACCCAAATGGAGGTGATCCATCTGGTGCGCATGGGTATCATACGATCTCGAGTACCAGTTACTATGTAACATTTCAGGTGGAGAGCGGTGATCGGATGGAATTGCAGGTTTCCGGTAGGGAATATGGAATGCTGGCAGAAGGAGACATTGGAAAACTTACTTTTCAGGGGACGAGATATCTATCATTTGAGCGTGTGTGATGGTAGTGTCAAATAATCTATGAAAAACTGAGTCAAATAAAAGACTCAATTGAAGGATACCTTTATTATTCGGCGCGGTGGAACGGAAATCATCATACAGGAAGGTAAACTGCTGAATCGGGAGATACTGTCCAGTGGTACAGCAGAAGGAATTGAGACCATTAGGGCAGCCAACATCAAGAAAAAGGGAACATAAAAAGGCAGAGCATTGCTAATGCTGCAATGTTCTGCTTTTTATGTTTGTGTTAGGCTTTGCTGGCAGTAGTCTACCAGAATTTCTCATTACAGTGTTTTGCTAAAGGAATCAGATGGAGCCATACTCTGGATTTTCCTGTATTCTCTGGGTGACATTTTGACTATAGACTGAAAAGCGCTTGAAAACTTTCCCTGGGTTTGGTAGCCTGCCTGGGAAGCAATATCCGCAATAGTGGCATTTGTTTCCCGTAATAATTTCATAGCCTGATGCACCCGAAATTCCTTCATATAGGTGGCGATAGGCTGGCCGTAGACTGCCTTGAATATCTCCTTTAGAGTAGAGGTGTTTATCAAATACTGTTTGGAAAGTTCTGCAATCGTAAATCGTTGATCCAAGTGCTCTGTCAACTGTTGATGAATTTCTTTTATCAATTCGGTTTGCTGGGAGAAGTATTGAGTCAGTTCTTTATGCTCCGATTTCATGTTGCTCAAATAAATCAAAATTTCCAGCACCTTCAATTTCAAGAGGGGGATTCGAACGGACACAGGAGCAGAAAAGAGTGGGGCAAAAATATGCTCTAAATCGGAACAGGATGGGATTGCGGATGGCTTCTTGCAGTAGCGATCCTCTTCAATCATTTGCAAAATACGGGGTATAGGCCTCTCCGGTTCTCAGTATAGTCCCGCAAGGAGGTTCTGTATTTCCCGTTCAGAAGAATTTTTGTCCCAAATGGAAGAGTTTCATGTGATATTGTTCCAGCACATCTTTCAGCGTAATTTCTTGCATTCTTTGTTCCGCTGTTTTTTGAATGTCCAAATAAAAATCCCGCAGCACCAGTTGGATATTTACACCCACGCCACAGGCAGGATTGGTGTGGATGTCCTGATGGAGTAGGGGCTTGTTGCCCTCTACGGCCCGATAGGCATCCAGCAGAGTGATTTTCTCCGGCTCACGAGCCAGAGCAGGTCGGGGATGTCCCTTCACGCTGACCAGTAGTCCACCCTTCCGCAGGGCGGACATGAGCTGACGCACATAGGCAGGATTCGTCTGAATGCTCTCTGCCAGCTTGTTACTGGTCAGGTCGCAGTCTGGGTACAGAGCGATAAAAGCCAGAATATGAACAGCATCGCTAAGGCGGGTGGGATATTTCATGGACGGATCTCCTTTTTTGCTTTGATGTTATTTTTATTATAACAGCATATTGACAGTAATGCAAGAGGATGCTAAGATGGTTTGAAGTAAGAATAAAAATAACACCAACTCGAAAGGAATGGTGACAATGAACTTCTATGATGATTTGGTCATGCAGACCCAGATGAATTATTCCAGGCACTATCATATCTATGCTTCCGGCAGTACGCCTTATCAGTTGACTGACAAAAAGCCGCTTCCGTATGGCGAACAGATCGATCGGTTGGTACAGGAGGTAAAGGAAGCTGACTGTGTGGTAGTGGGCGGGGCCTCCGGCCTGTCCGCTGCCGGTGGCGGAAATTTTTACTACGAGGACAACGACTCCTACCGGAAATACTTCCGGCCTTTTGCTGAGAAGTACCACTTCAAAGGTGCTTTTGCAGGGATGATGCACCCCTGGAAGACAAGGGAAGAGTATTGGGGGTATCTCGCCACCTTCCTTCACACCACCCAGACCGCACCTGTGCGTCATCCCTATCTGGATTTAGACGCTTTGCTGAAAGGCAAGGACTTCTTCATCCTCACCACTAACCAGGATACCCAGTTTGTCAAACTCTACCCGGAGGAGAAGGTGGCGGAAATCCAGGGGGATCACCGCTTCTTCCAGTGTGCCGCCTGCTGTACCGATGACACCTGGGATGCGGTAAAGCCTGTGGCTGATATGGTAGCCGCTATGGGGGATGGCACGAAGATTCCTACGGATCTCATTCCCCGGTGCCCCCACTGCGGCGGTGAGGCATTCCCATGGGTGCGAGGATATGGGAATTTCCTGCAAGGAAAGAAATATGAACAACAGTACGAAAAAATTTCTCGCTACGTACTGGAACACAAAGACAGCAAAATTCTGTTCCTGGAGCTGGGCGTTGGCCGAATGACTCCCATGTTTATCCAGGAGCCTTTCTGGAACCTGACACTCAGCTTTCCCCATGCCCGATATATCGGCGTCAACGACAAGTATGACTTCCTGCCCAAGCAGTTGGAGGACAAGGGCATGACCATTGTGGCCGACATTGCTCAAGTGCTACGGGATGCACGGAAACTCTATCTGCCCTCCGGCAGACGCGATCCATCGCAGCAACCATAAAATAGAAAGGAGCGAACGAACATGATTGATTGGAACCCTATTGCAAAAAAATTCAGAGAAGCGGACGCTATCCTGATCGGAGCCAGTAACGGCCTGTCCATCACCGAAGGACTGCATTTGTTTGCGGACAATGCGGCCTTTGAAAGACTGTTTGGGGATTTTAAACGGAAATACGGCCTTGGGTATATTTTGCAGGGCATGATGGCAGGATGGCCCAGCGAGGAGGAAAAATGGGCCTTCTGGGCCCGGCTCATCCATCATTACTGCGGGCAGTACCAGCCTACGCCGGTGATGAACGATTTGAAGGCCATTGTGGGAGAGAAAGATTACTTTGTTGTCACATCAAACGGAGAAGGTCACTTTGAACTGTGTGGCTTCGATCCGACGAAAATCTATGAGATCGAGGGCAACTGGTTTACGATGCAGTGTGCCCGCCCCTGCCACGACACCCTCTATTCAAGTTTAGAGGTGGTCGAAAAATTATCGGCTGCCGAACAGGGCGGCCATGTGCCTACAGAGTTGGTGCCGCGCTGTCCCAAGTGCGGCGGTCCCATGGACATCCACATGGGCGCGGGTCAGAGAATGATTCCGGATACCGCAGCCCAGGCACGGTTCCAAAACTTTCTGAAAATCTGCCACGGGAAGAAACTGGTGGTTCTGGAGCTGGGCATTGGCTGGCGCAATCAGCTGATCAAGGCTCCGATGATGCGCCTGGTGGCCAGCGAGCCAAACGCCACTTATGTGACCATCAATCTGGGTGAGATCTACATTGCGGACAATATCAAAGAGAAGTCCTTCGGACTGGACGGGCGGCTGGATGAGCTGCTGCCTGCTCTCCGGGAGGCGTGCGAGGCATGACGATTTCGGAGCAGGTTCAAAATGACTATACGAATGCATAAAAAGGTTAAAATCACCGTGCTGCGGACGGAATACTATCAGGAACTGGCAGAACAGTATGCAATTCCTAATCGGGGGGTGTTGCCGCGGGAACACCTTGCCGCCCATTAAGACCTGTTAAGGAAGCCGATAAGATAGATTTGAGTACGGTTTCTTAAAAAAAGCCGGAATTATTTGACAGATCATCAAACCATTCCGGCAACTCTTATATTTGGATGGAATCCTCAAGGATAATTTATTCAAGGGATATACTTCATACCCCACTGAGAGATAGCATAAAAAACAGGCAGGAGATCCCGTCCTTTCTCGGTGAGGGAGTACTCCACTCGCAGAGGCATTTCATTATATTGGATACGCTGAACCAATTCGTCCGCATCCAGCTCCTTCAGGGCGTTGGTCAGAGCTGTGTTGGTAATGGGTTTGAGAACTTTTTTTAGTTCCCCAAACCGCATGGGGCACTTGATGCACAGTTCATAAAGAATTTGGAGTTTCCATTTGCCCTGCAGCATTTGAACCACCGGCGTGACCGGGCAGTTTCCCTCTCCGGTTAGAATGACACTGCCAACCTTTTCTTTGAATTCTTCATAAGTCATAATTGGATCTTTCCTCGTCTTTTGCAGTATATTTTTTGATACCAGGTATAAATAATTTGCGTACTTGAACAAAAATTGCTATCAGATATAATAAATATATCACTGGTTGACCATGCAGTCAACGACTGAAATTTCTTAGAAAGGTCTGAATTTTATGAAAGAACTGAACATTATGGAGACTACTGTTCTGACCTCCCCCAATCCGCTGACACTGATCTGCTCTAAAAAGGAGGATGGTTCTACGAACCTGGCTCCCATTTGCTTTGTGTCTTACCTCTCCTTCAATCCGCCTATGGTGGGCTTCGCCACTGGCAAACAGTCCCACACCGGCAAGCGTGTGCGTGAGACCGGCAAAGTCATTGTCACTGTTCCCGGTGAGAGTCTGGCAGGCGCAGTAATGGCCTGCGGAGCATCTACCGGTGCCGAGACCGACAAGGTGGCCGACAACAACATCGAGATGATGGCTGTGGAGGGCAGTGACATCCAGATTCCGGTGGATACCCGTCTGGCGATGGTGGCCACCCTGCAGCAGTCGGTGGAAGTTGGCGACCATATCCTGCACATCTGTCAGGTGGACAAGTTCCTGGGCGATGAGGACAAGAAGGGGCTGTATGCCTGGAACGGCTTCGGGAAAGTTGCGCCTGCGGTAGAAGGCTAAATTTTAAAACGGTAAGGAGGCGTCAGCGGTGGCTGTTTGTATTAAAGACTGCATCCTTGTATTCATGAAGGAAGATCTGCTTCCTATCATGGGAGAGGCACAGATGGTACAAGAATTTCCCCCGGCTTTTTACCGGGTATTGGAGGAACAGAAGACATGGCAGAAGTGAGAGAGAGCAGTATTCTGATTCAGGATGTAGAAACCAAAAATATTATGACAAAATCCACCCTGCCGGTGGGAGGCTATTCCGTCAATCCTTATGTGGGCTGTACCCATGGCTGCAAATACTGCTACGCCTCGTTTATGAAGCGATTTACCGGGCACACCGAACCGTGGGGTACATTCCTGGATGTGAAACATTGGCCGGCAATCAAAAATCCGCAAAAGTACAAAGGGCAGCGCGTAGTCATCGGTTCAGTGACCGATGGCTATCTGCCCCAGGAGGCTCAGTTTCAGAACACCCGAAAACTTCTTGAGCAGCTCCGGGGCAGCGAGGCAGAAATTCTCATCTGTACCAAGTCAGACTTGGTAATCCGTGACATCGACCTCCTGAAAGAACTGGGAAAGGTCACGGTTTCCTGGTCGATCAATACGCTGGACGAGGATTTCAAAAACGATATGGACAATGCCGTCAGCATTAAGCGACGGCTGGATGCCATGAAGCAGGTTTATGACGCAGGTATCCGCACCGTATGCTTTATTGCTCCGGTTTTCCCGGTATCACGGATTTTGAGGCTATCTTCCATCAGGTCAGAAATCAGTGCGACCTGGTATGGCTGGAAAATCTAAACCTGCGAGGCGGATTCAAAAAAGACATCCTTGACTATATACGTAAAAAATATCCTGACTTGGTTCCGCTGTACGACGCTATCTACAACAAGAGAGACAGAAGCTACTTCCGTGGTTTGGAGGATCAAGCGGAACGGCTGGCGAAAGAAAACAGCTGTCCCTTCGTGGACAACGAGCTGCCCTACGGACGAGCAGAGCCTGGGCACCCGGTCATTGTGGATTACTTTTACCATGAGGAAGTGCGTGGCTCGGAAAACACCGGGCGACGCAACCCCAAAAAATAATTTGTGAAATAAATGGGTTCTGACATGGAGCTGTGCTTCAATGTCAGAACCTTTTTTTATGAATGCAATGTATACCTATTCAGAAGTTTTCTTATCCTGACTTCTTACACCATGGAGGAAACAGTCTCCCGGCAGTTCATTCTTAGTGACAAAAGAAAATCGCGGAAAGTGTTCCGGTTGCCCTTATCAAGGCACTGGAATGTGCCGATAAAGGCTATATTTCCCAAGCAGCAGGACATTTTATCCAAATGGCAGTGTGCTTCCAAAGCGTTGACGAAGTCAGTTTAACTAAGTATGATGAAGATATAATTAAACAATGATTTGTCGATCTGCAACGATCACATGCTTTGTTGGAAAATTAACGGGGGTGTTTTTTGAACGAATCAGATAATGCAGAACATTGAAAAGGTTGGAACGAACAGTATGGAAAATGAGGACAGTTCAGAAAGCATTGCCGCTTTCTTGCATTTATGAGAATACCGTTGCAGGCAGCTTCGTCCGCAGGATCAACCGTTTCACAGCGGAGGTTTTGATCGATGGGGAGACAGAGCTGGTTCATGTGAAAAATACGGGGCGTTTGCGGGAGCTTCTGGTGCCGAAAGCGAAGGTGACGCTGCAGAAGTCATTGAATATGAACCGAAAAACGGCATACGATCTGATTTCTGTATACAAGCCAAAGCTAAAATGGGTGAATATTGACAGTCTGGCACCGAATGCTCTGATGAAGCAGCTGTACATGAGCCTGAATTATGATCTTGTGAAGGCAGAATATACTTACGGAGACTCCAGAATTGATTTTTACATGGAAAAAAATGGAGAAAAATTTCTGACGGAAGTGAAGGGCTGTACGCTGGCGGATGATCTGCATCCGGGCATCGGATTGTTTCCGGACGCACCAACGGAGCGGGGGGTAAAACATTTACACGAGCTGACAAAGGCTGCAAAGGAAGGCTGCCATACAGCAATCGCCTTCGTAATTCAGATGAATGGAATTCATCGGGTGCTGCCGAATGAGGCGGCACAGCCGGAGTTTAAGAAGGCGCTTGTGGAGGCTGCAAAGGCAGGTGTTCAGATCGTCTGTTACAGTTGCCATGTGGAAGCTGACAGTATAAAGATCACGGGTGTAACCGAAGATACCTCAAGATTTTTGAATATGTAGGAAATGAAGGATTGCTATGATTAGAAAGTTACGGAAGACAGATATAAATAGAGTCGCTGACATATGGTTAAAGACCAATCTGAAAGCACATTCTTTTATTTCAGAACAATACTGGACAAGTAATTATGAACGAGTGAAAGAAATGCTGCCACAGGCAGAAGTATACATGTATGAAGATGATAAAATGATTCATGGATTTTTAGGCGTAAGGGATGAATACTATTGAAGGTATTTTTGTTTCGGATAAAATGCAGTCACATGGTATAGGCAAAAGTTTGCTGGATTATATCAAGGATAAAAAAGTCAGATTGCAGTTAAACGTATATCAGAAGAATGTCAGGGCAATGTCTTTCTACCAAAGAGAAGGATTTACGATCCAGTCGGAAAGGATGGATGAATTCACCGGCGAAACGGAATATGTAATGAATTGGGAATCAGATTGTGAGGGGGAATAATGTAAATGCGCTTTTTATTGATACATGGAATAGGATTTTTGGGAACTATTTTGTTTTTTGTATCTTATCAGTGTAAAAATAATAAAACACTGTTTCGGGTTCAATTTGTTTCCAGTTTTCTTTTGCCCAACCGTGATCGAAAAGTACAATGTCTACATTGGCTCTTGATAAGTAATCGATCGATAACTATGTTGGAGTAACCGAACGGTTACTTTGCTGAGGAGAACATTATGACTGAAGGAACGGATTTTGAGAATTGCTCTGGAGGTTTTTGCACAGAACGGTTACTTAGGGACATCTATGAATGATATTGTGGGGCAGTTGGGATTTACAAAAGCGGCCCTGTATAAGTACCATTCCAGTAAACAGGAAATTCTTGAGAAGATTGTGGAACAGATGAACAGGATGGACTATGAGCGTGCCGCGGAATATGAAATGCCGGAAACGGAACCGGACGGCTTTGCGGAAGCACTAAAATTATGCAATAAACATGGAGAAAGTCAGGTGATGATAGATGAAATATATCCATATAACAAAAGAAAACATCGACAGGGAGCATATCTGCTGCGCCATGTCCGGCAAGCAGGCTCTTGCAAAAAAGGAGTGGCTGAAGCAGCGCTTTGATGAGGGACTTGTCTTTTATCGAAGTGAGGAGCGTGGAAAGTGCTTTATCGAATATATTCCAGCGGAAAACGCATGGGTGCCCATTGAAGCAGGAGGCTGGCTTTATATCAACTGCCTTTGGGTTTCCGGCTCCATGAAGGGACACGGCTATTCCTCAGAATTGCTTTCCGAGTGTATCCGGGACGCGAAAGAACAGGGAAAGAAAGGTATTTGCATTCTGTGCGCCGAGGGACGGAAACGGGAATTTTTAGCTGATCCGAAATTTCTGAAGTATAAAGGCTTCAAAGTCGCGGATATATCTGACTGTGGGATCAACCTCATGTACCTGCTCTTTGCAGAGAATGCGGATCAGCCGAGATTCAAAGATTGTGCCAGACATCCAAAAGTCAGTGAAACGGGTTTTGTCCTCTACTACACCGACCAGTGTCCTTTCACCTATTATTGGGTGCCGAAGGTACTGGAAGCGGCAAAGGAACACAGCATTCCATTTCAGGCATTTCACATTATTAACAAAGAAGCCGCACAGAATGTACCTGCACCGGTCACCACCTATGCCCTGTTCCGGGATGGAAAGTTTTTGACCCAGGGCATTCAGTCAGATAAAAAGTTTCTGGCACTGGCGGGCATAAAGTGATGGCAGATGCGTTTCGCTACGATTGCAAAGAGCATGTATAAGGGGTGGAAAGTGAGGAAAAGAACATCTATGAAAAAAAATCATCATTGCGATGGCAGTCATCGCAGGTATTTTGGCAGCAGTTGCGATTATTTCAATTTTGGCACAGACGCCGATGCCGATCTGACGAGTGGAAGATAGTCCCGAATTTGGATGTGCAAGCATGGGTGAGGATGCCCCCCAAAAAATAGGGGCAGCGGTGCAGGACGTTATAATGATAAGGATTACTTTATGAGGCAGACAGATCAGGAAGGTTACGTTGATATGATGCCGGAATGATCCAAAATTAAAAAAATGAAAAAAACGGTTGACTTTTGTCCGGGGATTTGATATTATAATACTCGCCTTGAGCGACAGGGCAAAACTTATTAAGAGTCATTAAGAAAACTTCTTAATCTCTCAAAAAAAGTTTTAAAAAGTTCTTGACAAACTGGAAACGGTATGATAGAATAAACGAGTTGCCGCTGAGAACGAAAGCGACAACGAAACAAAGTTCCTTGAAAACTGAACAGTATGTAAAACCCTGAAAATTCTTATAAAAATGGTCTTTGGTTTAGACCATGAATGAGAACATTCAGAACAAAACCTAAC
>NZ_JAWQDE010000006.1:0-219463 GCF_036318045.1 Clostridium sp. CM74B_53
GCCGGGGAAGCATATCCCACACAGGCTGGTCATTCGATTGGAATAATCCATCGATGAACTACCTGTATCATAGAACATTTTTGTGCCCTGTGCCGTATGTCCACAAAGTAGGAATTAGGGGTAAAAAGCGGAAATTTCCACGATTGCGGAAAGTGTGCTATAATCCAGATAAGCGGCAGCAATGCAACCGCCGGAAAGGAGCGTGCGCCCATGAAAGGAGCAACAAGCATACAGGAACGCCTTTGGGAACTCCGCAAGGACAAAGGCTTAAATCTGGAAGAATTATCAGAGTTGACGGGTATTTCCAAATCAGCTCTTGGAAGTTATGAGAAAGAGGATTATAAGGAAATCAATCCTTATCACGCTGGCAGACTTCTATAGAGTTTCCGTTGATTATCTGCTGTGCCGGACAGAGAACAGGGAGCAGATTAACACGCCACTAACAGAGCTGCATTTGAATGATGAGATGGTCGCACTTCTGAAAAGCGGTCGGATTAACAACCGTCTGCTCTGTGAGCTTGCCACACATAAAGATTTTATCAAGTTTCTTGCAGATATTGAGATTTATGTGGATGGGATTGCCACCATGCAGATTCAAAACCTCAACGCCCTTGTCGATACTGTCCAGCATGAAATCATTGAACGGTATCGCCCCGGTGAAGATGACCCCCATTTGAAAGTGCTGCAAGCCGCCCATATCAGCGATGATGAGTATTTCAGTCACATGGTTCTGGATGACCTCAACCTGATTATCCGGGATATTCGGGAAGCCCACAAAAAAGACAGTGAGAGTGCGCCCCAGACCACCGTTGCCGATGAACTGAAAGAAAATCTGGAAGCGGTCGAAAATTTCAAGGGCAGCCGGGATGAAAAGCTGGTTGTTCTTTACTGCAAGCAGCTCGGTATCAACTATAAAAATCTGTCAGACGAAGAATTTCGCTGGCTGATTCGGATTCTCAAAAAATCAAAGAAAATGGGAACACCTATCAGCCAGAGGAAAAAACGGTAACAAAAAACCGCTGTTGCATGGTTGTGTTGGCTTCCATGTAGCAGCGGTTTATGTTGTGGCTATTCAGTTGAATTTTCAGAACGACACTGGAAGTTGTTTATCCAAAATGAAATGGAATAACCATATCAAGTAAAACTGCAAGAACTATACCAATTGTTCCCATTAGCACAGAACTTTTCAATGTGTCCCTCCTCAAAACAGTAAGTCCGATGATAAAGACTATCAATTCTAAAACAGAGCGTGCCTCGAAATATCCCCATCCATATACGAAAGTCATGTTAAACAATACTGCTAAAATCAATACTGATAGCATAAATGCAGGTCTGCTTTTTCCTTTCGCATACCAACAGACAAATGCCAAGAACGGAGAAATCATGGTAAAGCCAAACCAAATCATAGCGTAGCTTCTTGGAAAAAATCCTGCGACATAGTTTGAATACAAATAGTAACTTGCAACCATGCCAGCAAAAAACGCAAAAACATTAACACTTGCTCTTGTTGCAGAATTACTATAAATAGAAATACACAGTGCAATCAATACCCAAATTGCAAAACGCCCAAGGAAATTATGAACATCTAATGCCCCATCTATTGCCATAAGCACACTTGGCAGTTCAGCTTGACGAAAATCCAAAAATTTTGAAAAAGTCCCCAAAGCTATTCCAAGGAACAATACAGCTATGGTATTTATAATTTTTCTATTACCAGATATAGGATTTTCCGCACTCCTTATATCATTCAAAAACTTGTTCATAGGCATCTCCCAATTCTAATTTAACAGTAATCATTCTATCATACCGTTATGAATAAATCATCTCATGCAAAACAATTTCTTCTGCCCGGTTGTGAATGTTATTGCAACGCTGCACCCATTCCATTTGAGAAGTGCGCTTTAATTCCTCTGTCACGCCCTCGACAGCTTTCATCTGCTCCATGATGGTGGCTAACCGTTCCTGTGCTTGTTCGTTCAGGTCTGCAAGGTATGTCCATAACTCCCCGGTCAGTGTCAATGTGTTCAATCTGGCTGGGTGGGCTTCTCTTAAATATTCCCGGTGTAGCCGTCCATACTTTCCAATGGGGCGGTGTTCCTCCGGCAGTTTCAAATCCGGGATGTAGTAATCTCCGACAAGGATATAATCAATTCCGTTTTCTGTTATTCTTGGTTTCAATTCGCTCATGTTCCTTACCTCCTGTGGAAGCAGGCTCGTCTGGTACTAACTCAATCACATCGGTAATCTCACAATTCAGCGTTTCGCAGATACGGGCTAATGTATCCATACTGATGTGCTTTCCCTCTTTGCTCATGTTGGCAATCATATTCGTTGTCATACCGGCGGCAAGCCTTAAATCTTCTTTTCTCATATCACGCTCTAACAATGTGTGCCAGAGTGGTTTATAGCTGATGTGCATATTGTTTTCCTGCCTTTCTATCCATACCACCGGGGCGTCTGCCCCGGCAGGAACTTTTCTCTTATTATAACACCAATCTTGTGTAATCACAATTTATTCTTGTAGCCTGCCGCTGATACCGTCTGGATTGGCTTTTCCTTTCTTTTTGTTCCCTTTAATTAGCCATGAACTGCTTCATGCCCTGGCTCTTGGCGCCGGGGTTGTCGTTGCCGTAACCTTCCAGCAGGTTGATAACGCCCCAGATACCGAGACCGGCACCGAGCGCGATAACGAGGGTCTGAAGAACGGTGATTGCCTGTTCAAAAAATGCCATATAGTTTGTTAGCCGGAATCTGATTAAAAAATAGGTTTGTCATGTTTCATAGGCATACAAAAGCCGGAACAATCTGCCGCCCGGTTTCCGGGGGCATGATTCCGGCTGTCCTCCTTTTTCATTATTTTTTCTCGCGATTGTCCGCTTTGTACGCCAATGGCCCATAGAGGGCAGGTGCGGCGAATAGATAAGATCACTCCCTTCTAAAGCGGAACGAAATTAAGCGCCCTTTGTGTCTACTTCATATACATCGCAGACCTCATTGGGCTTGAGTTTCAGCCTTGCAGACAAGAATGCTTCAATGTCAAAAGCGTTCTTGTCATCCGCGTCGGCAGTGTACTTGAAATTGGGGTGCTTGGTGATGTCGTACTTATCCGAAAGGAAAGGACGCACACCGCGCAGCTGGAGGATACACTTGCCGCCATCCATAACAGCAAGCTCATCCTGGCTCATCAGCTCTTTCCCCAATTTTTGATAGTTGAGTGAATGGGATGTTTCCCTCCCACGGCTCTCTCCGGTGTTGTAGGTGTCGATGGTTTCCTTACCCAGCACGGCGGCCAGCTCCTTGAGAGTGGTCGGCTCCTTACCGCCCAGAAAGATGGAAGTATCCATGTTTCCGATAATGGTATCTGCGTTATCCTTATAAATCGCCTTGAGCTGACTCTGCGCCTGCAACACCAGACAGGCGGAGATCTCACGGCTTCGGATGGTGGCCACCAGCTTTTCCAACTTGGGTATCTGGCCAATGTTGGCGCACTCGTCGATCAGACAGCGCACATGAACCGGCAGTCTGCCGTCGTACACATCGTCGGCCTTTTCGCAGAGCAGGTTAAACAGCTGGGTATAACACATGGATATAAGGAAATTAAAGCTGTCATCAGTGTCACTCATGATGAGGAACAGGGCAGTTTTCCTGTCTCCCAGAGTATCCAGCTCCAGCTCATCATAAGCCGTGACCTCACGCAACTCTGCAATGTCGAACACGGCAAGGCGAGCGCCGCAGGAAATCAAAATCGACTTGGCTGTTTTTCCAGAGACGAAAAGTCAAGGACTTTTTCATCAAATTCACAAAGAAGTCACATTTTGCGGACTTCCTCACGGAGCATACGCTTGATTTTGTCCTCCATCGTCTCCTTGGCGGTCTCGCTGAAATGGACACGGACGATATAGGTTGTCTTGCCAATCTGCTTTCTGACAGTAGGGCAAGTGGCGGTGTTGGTTGCGGTATTGTTCATTCAAAATCCTCCTGTAAATGAAAAATGCCCGGTGACTGTTCATCATCGGGCGGTGTCGGTATGAGGGAACAAGGCAAGGCGGCAACATTAAGGTATCTATAAAAACCTTGCCGTCTTTGCCACGCTTGCCGTGTTCCTGTTGTCAGTCTCGGAGATAGCAGACCCATGCTGTGCCGTCTTTCTCGGTCACAAGTCTGTCCCCGATACGGCTCTTTGCCGTTCTCATGGTGCGTGAGGAAATCCCACGCTCATTGACTGCCTTTTCCAGCTCTGCGCTCGGCATACGCTTTCCGTCCGCAAGCAGTTCCAGAATGAGCATTTGCGCTTGTGCGGTCTTGCTCTCGGTCTTGGTGTTGTCTGCCCCGGCAAGAAGCTCGTCAGCGGTAATGTCATAAGCTCCTATCCATTCAAAGCCTTTCTCGTCTCCCAGAGAAAAGGCAAGGGACTGTCCGGGCGGCGCAAGGGAGCTTTTCTCATGGATAAGCACCCTCGTTGTCGGACTGTCCTTCAGCTTGCCAATAAACAGCAGACTGCGGACTGCCGCCGTAATGTCGATAGACCCCAATCCCCGGTAGGTGCTTTGCGTTCCTGCGGCTTTGTTGAGGTGTCCGATCAGCACGATAGCGCACCCGGTAGCCTGTGCAATGTCTCCCAGACTGCGGAATATCGGGCGCACCTCGTTTGCCCGGTTCATGTCCACATCTGCGCCCAGAAACGCCTGTACCGGGTCAATGATAACCAGCCTTGCGTTGTTTTCCCGGATTGCCCTTGCGATGCGTTCATCGGCAAGGGTCAGTGGTGTGTCTCTATCGTCAATGACAAGCACTTTTTCAAGGTCTGCGTCTGCTTCCATCAGTCGGGGCTTGACCGTATCACCCAGACCGTCCTCGGCAGTCTGGTAAATGATATTGAACGGTTCAAGGGTTTCCATACCGGGCAAGGGCTTTCGGTTGGTGCAAGCCGCCGCAAGACGCATGGCAAAGTAGGTCTTGCCCTCGCCTGGGTTGCCCTGTATGATCGTCAGCTTTCCAAAGGGGATATACGGAAACCATAGCCAATCCACGCTCGTCAGCTCCACATCTGCCATACGGAGCATGGGGACAGGCTGGGCGGTGGGCAGCTCTCGCAGCGTGATTGTCTCGGCTATGAATTTGCGGCTGGGAATGTCCCCTTGCTGACGGAGAACATCGTTCCAGTCTTTCCTTGCCGGGACAAGGCGAATGACGGCGATCTCGCCGGGAATGGACTGTGCCAGTCGGGTACAGGCTTCGCTTCCTGCGGTGTCGCTGTCAAGGCAGAGGAACACTTTTCGGGTGTCCTTGCGTTCAGAAAGGAAACGGTCAAGGGCTTTGCCCGAAACACCGCCCAGCGCAAGATAGCTTCGGCTTTGCCAGTCCTGCGGATAAAGGCAGATGAACGATAACAGGTCTATCGGTGCTTCAAAGACAAAGAGCTGGTTGCCGTTTCCCTCATAGCGGAACGGATAGGACTTGTCAGACCCGGCAATGTCCTGTCTGAATGGGTCTGCCGTTCCTCGCACATGGGCGTATCTCGGCGTACCGCTTCGGTCTCTGCCGACAAACACAACATTGTGCCGCTTTGCGTCCTCGTAAATATCCCCGGAAAGAAGAAAATCCTCAACAAGCGTTTTGTTGAGACCTCGGCTTTCGCAAAGATATTGAATTGCTCTGTCTGCTGTTCTGTTGTGCAAGGGCAAGTGAAACGCTGTGGGCGGTGCTGTGCTGGCTTCGCTCTGCCCCTCGCCGCTTTCGCCGGTTAAGAGCTGGACAGCTTCGGGAAAGGATTTTCCGTAAAACTCCATGACAAAATCAATGGGATAGCCGCCCTTGCTCTGGCTGTGGCGAAACCATTTGTTTCCCCGGACGGTCAGGCTGTCATGTTCTTTCCAGCGGTATTCCCGTCCGCTTTTGATAAGTGTCTCTCCCTGTGTGCGGAGAAAATCTTCCAGACTGACGGCGTTCGCCCGGTCAATCTGTGCTTGGGTGTAATTCATCGGGATAGTTCCTCCTTTTTCTGTCGTGTTTGGGGTCGATTTTGGTGCATTTGTTCCTCTGTACGCTCGTTAAATCGGGCGGCAGTATCTACACATGACTTGACCTTCCAAAGACGGTGTAAATCGTCTCTGACGGTCTTAAACTCGCCATAGGTGGTGTTGTGCGCCTGTTCCAGCTCGTCATACTCTTCGGTCAGCTTTTTCATATCCACCTTGCCATCCGGGAACTCCCCGGTCAGCTTGCGTCTGGCGGCGTAGAACTGTTTCAGTTCCGCTTCATGCTCTGCCTTGTACTTGGCTCTGGGCTTCTCAAACTTGATTTTCTGCAAGCCGTCATAGACAGGCTTCAAGCTCTGGAAAGCATCAGAGCTGTCATAGAGCTGCTTAATTGCTTTCATTCGGGCGGTCTGTTCGTCCAGCGTTTTCTTCAAGCTCTCTGTGGCAGCACTGTGTTCGCTGACACGGCTTTCCAAATCTTCAAGGGAGTAAATGCCGTTTGCCCGGAGATAATTGAAAGTCTCGTTCATCTCCTTTAGATTGCTGACCTTGCCTTTCTGCGAATACGCCCCGGCTCTGCGCTGGGTGTAATAGGCGTTCAGCAGAGAAACAAGGTCGGGTGCCTGCGGCTTGGCAATCTCCGCTTTTGCTTCGGCAATCCAATCAAACAGGAGAGCGATTTTCTTCTTAATGTCCCGGATAACGGCATTGGTTGCCTTGATCCAGCGGTTGAACTCGCCCTTTTCGGTGCGTATGCCCTTCTTCTCCATTGCCCGGACGGTTGCGCCCTCATG
This sequence comes from Clostridium sp. CM74B_53, assembly GCF_036318045.1. Taxonomy (NCBI): domain Bacteria; kingdom Bacillati; phylum Bacillota; class Clostridia; order Eubacteriales; family Clostridiaceae; genus Clostridium; species Clostridium sp. CM74B_53. The sequence continues at coordinate 6,773 of NZ_JAWQDE010000006.1, forward strand.
GACGGTGGGAAGAAGCTCCACGCCCTGACGCTCATAGCTTCGGTGGTCGATACGAACATCAATACCTTTTTCCGCAAACTTGGCATTGCATAGCTCCGCCCATGCTTCACGCCAATGTTCCAGCGTTTCGGGACTGCCCCAGTCGGTAGTGGGAACGGCGTTGAACACAAACTTTCCGTCTGCGTCTCGGATGCGGTTGCCGTCCTCGTCCAGCTCATACACCCGGCGTTGCTTTAGTCCCCATTTGCCGTTCTGCTCGATGGGGCGGATAGGGCAAAGCACATGAAAATGCGGGTTTGGTATGCCGCCGTCCTCCCGGTCTGGCTGGTGTACGGCGAAGTCAACCACCATGCCACGGCCCACAAAGTTCTCCAACAAAAATTGCCTTGCAAGAGCGATGTTTTCCTCAAGGGAAAATTCATTCTGCAAGGCAATGTCAAAACTGTATGCAAGCTGGGCGTTCTTTCCACGCTCGGCTTTTTCCACGGCGTTCCATAGCGTCTGGCGGTCTGCGTATTCGGGCGGTGCATGGGACGGCAGGAGAATGTCGGAGCAGATCACGCCGCCCTTTCTGGTGTAGTCGCTGTACTCGCCGTAATACTCGCTATACAATCGCTCCCCGGCTCGGTAGGCGGCAGAAGCGATAGCGGACTGTCCTGCGCTTCGCTTAGTCTGCGTGACGCTCAGATGAAATAGTGCCATCGGCTTTCCACTCCTTTTCTCTGTTTGCTTGGCTGATATGGGTAATCGCCATGTGACGGACGGCTCGCTGGACTTCGGACAGGGAAAAGATGTGTTCCATCAGCTCTGTCATTTCGGTGCGTGTGAGATCTTTGACCTCCGGGGCAAGGCTCTCAATCGTGCCGCCCAGATTGCAAAGGCGGTGGGTGCGCTTGGTGCGTTCGCCTTTCTCCAGATACTTCTTTCTGTTCTCAAGACGGTTGAGCTTGTGCTTCTCCTGTGCAAGCTGCGTCTCAGCTCGTTCCTTTTCGGTTCGGAGCTGTTCAAGAGTTTTCGGTTTTGTCATTGTGATTGACCTCCTTTTTTTGATTTTGGGGATAAAAAAAGACCGTCAACTTTTCGCACATTGCGACCAGTCAACGGTCAGTTTTTCGGTATTCAGTTTTTTCAAACTTGCTGGCGGCGAACAGCATTTCATGCTGTTTGCGGACGGCAAGTCCACAAGGGATAGACGCACAAGCGTCGCAAGGGAGTGTAGCTCCCTTGACGGAACGAAGTGACGAAACATTCTCGGTCGTGCAGTTTTCTTCTGCTGACCGGGAATGAAGCTCCGCAGGACGCACATACTCCCGATAGGAGAGTATAGAAGTGCGCCCTTTAGTTCCTAAAGGGATTTGCTCCGGCTTAACTTCTCGACAAACTTGAAGTTATTTTACTTGCGTTCCATAAATCCTATGATTGAAAAAATCAATCCTACAATCCCAATTCCGATAACGAGCAGCCCCATTCCTGATGAGCAAAGAGAAATTATAATGGCAAAGAGTAGTATTGCAATACCTAATCCAATTTTCTTCATTGTAAATCCTCCTTTACAAATTCCGATTTGTTTCTCAATTTCGTATTCAAATTATACCATAAAACTTGTGAACAATTCTACCGTCATTTTGGAATATATGAGAAAAGTCCGAACAGTTTTCTGCCCGGACTTTCTCGCTCAATCATAAATCAATTCCGCTTTCACAATCTCCTCTGCCTGTGCCTTGCAAGCGTTCATCTGCCGCACCCATTCCATTTGGTTTTCGGCTTTCAGTTGCTCGGTCACGCCGTTTTGCTCTACCAGTGACCGCACGATCAGCTCTATGCGGTTTCGTGCCGCTTCGTCAATCTCGGCGCAATGCTCAAAGAGCTTGTCGGATAGTACCAGTTCATTGAACAGTATCGGACGGTGCATTTTCAGATACGCCTTGCGAAGTCTGCCGTAGTGTCCGAGGGGCTTGGTCTTGCGGATAACGATGTTCGGGATAAGATAATCTCCGTTCTGTGTGTAAGTGATATTCATGCTGTTTGTACTCCTTTCATCGGCTCTCTCTGCGGTAAACTGCTGACAGGGACGAACACGCCCTTTGCAATGTCCTCCGCACGAATGGCGGCTTTCTTAGCTTCAATTTCTGCCTTTTTCCGCTTCTTGATTTTGTCCTCGTATCGCTTCTGCGCTCCGCTGGCTTTCCGCTTCAAGTAGTTCTGATGAAGCCTGTCCTTGCGTTCCTCACGCTTGCGGATTTCCTCTAATTCCTCCGGGGTAAGCTCCGCTTCTCCAAACGCCGGGGGAACGAATCGCCCAACAAAATTGAAGTAAATCTCGACCTCCTGTGTGGTCTGTATACTGCCTTTACGGTCACGCTCATGCACAAGGATTTTCTCGATAAACTCGTTGAGCATAGCAATGGTCAGCTTGTCGAAGTTCTCATACTTGTCAATTAGAGCGATAAAACGATCAGCGTCCTTTTCGTGCTTCTCATAGCTCTTGACAGCCTTTTCCAGAACAGAGATTTCAGCGGTAAGCTCGGACTGTTCCTTTTCGTATTGAGCGTCCAGAGTGGCGTATCTGCTGTCGGACAGCTTGCCTAAAATGTTGTCCTCATAGATTTTACAGAGCAGGACTTCCAGCTCGGAAACTCTCTGCTTTGCGGTGGCAAGGCGTGTCCGCTGTTTCCTGACCTCTGCCGTCTGCTGGCTGGACTGCGCTTCCTGCACCACACGGACAAACTCGGCTCTGTCATGCTTGGCATACTCTGCAATGGCTTTCAGCATTTCGGAAACAAGTGACAGTACCACATCTTCATTGATACGGTGCTGTGTCGTGCAGAGCTTTCCAACTGGGACTTTGCTGTATTGGGAACAGGTATATTGAGAAATACGCTTGCCGTTGTTGGTACGGTGGACATACATCTTGCCGCCGCAATCGGCGCAATAGAGCAAACCCGTGAGGGGAGCTGCTTCGCCCCAGCCGTCCGGGTAGCGTCTGACATTCCCACGGATTTTCTGCACAAGGTCAAAGGTCTGCTGGTCAATAATGGCTTCGTGCGTATTCTCAAAAATCGTCCATTCGTCCTCCGGGACATAATGGCTTTTCTTGTCCTTGAAGTGCTTTCGGGTCTTGAAATTGATGGTGTGTCCCAGATATTCACGCTTTTCAAGAAGGTTGCAGATGGTGGAAGAACCCCAGCCGTACACATCTTTGAAAGTCTTATTCTTGTTCACGCCCTCGCCGTGCTGGGCAAGGTAAGCGGACGGAATGAGGATTTTTTCTTCTTTCAGCTTGCTGGCGATCTGATACGGACCGTAGCCCTCAATCGTCATGGCAAAGATACGCTTGACCACCTCTGCGGCTTCGGGGTCAACCAACCATTGGTCTCTGGCTTCGTTCCAGAGATAGCCGTAAATGACTGTGCCTGTGAGGTGCTTGCCGGACTTGCCTTTGGACTGGAAAGTGGAACGGATTTTACGGCTGGTGTCTCTGGCGTAATACTCGTTCATAATGTTGCGGAAAGGGGTAAAATCATCGTCACCTCTGGCGCTGTCCACGCCGTCATTGATGGCGATAAGGCGAACGCCACGCTGACGCAGAATTTCCATAATCTGACCGACTTTCAGATAGTCACGACCCATGCGGCTCATGTCCTTGATACACAGGTACTCCACATTCCCGGCTTCCACTTCTTTCATCATTGCCAAAAATCCGGGACGGTCAAAGCAAGTACCACTAATGCCATCGTCCGTGAAATGGACAATGTTCGTAAACCCCTGCCGTGCGGCGAACTCCTCCAACATAGCTTTTTGATTGGAAATGGAATTGCTCTCACGCTGTTGGTCATCATCTTTGCCGAAGTCATCACGGCTCAGTCGTTCGTACAGAGCTGTGATTTTCTCGTTTTTTCTCATAACTTGTGCTCCTTTCTTCGGTTTTAGGTTGTGTGTTCTAAGAGACTTCCCAACCGCTTGATTAAGAAGTCTTTTAGAGCATACAACACCGGCGGCCAGCTTATATTTCTTATACTGGCGCACCGCAAAGTGGTTTGGCTTCTCGGCTTCCAGTGCATCAAACATCAGGTCTACGGGGTTTTTGAACTCCTCGTCATCCTCACGGACTTCCATGGCGTTGATGAACTCAATGAGGGTGGAGAAGTTTTGTTCCTCCACCGGAGCCTCATAATGGATATAGCCAATAAGCGCGCAGTACAACAAGGTTTCTGCTTTTACCCAGAAATCGTCTCCGGCCTTGCCTTCGCCTTTGGTATTGGCGATCAGCGTTGTTACCAGCTTCAAGATGTCCTTTTCGCTATGGATATAGGCGAAAGGGTTATAGTGCATGGACTTCTTGAAGTTAATGGTATTTAGGACCTTGATTCGGTACGGCTCATAAATGACCTTGCCGTGCTTATCCTTCATAGGCTTTCCGTCTTTCCCCAGCTTGGGTGCGCCCCTTTGGAGCATTTTTCCGCACTCCACCAAAATGGTTCCCTTCGGGTCTGTGACCACATAGGAACTGTGCATCTGCATCAGATTCGGTTTGAGCCAGAAGCGGGTCTTACCGGAACCGGAGCCGCCAATCACCAGCACATTTTTGTTTCTGGCGGTCTTTGGGTCCTTGGGGCGGCTGTTCATTGTCAGGCTCTCCGTTTTCGTCAGAATCACATTGTTCTGGAATACCGGGTCGATGTAGGGTGTAATGTCCTCATGGGTTCCCCATGAAGCGTTTTGTCAAGTGCTTTTTTGAGTTATTGACGCAAATTATCGTGAAAGTGCGAAAGTGCAAAGTGCAAAGGGTCTGCGTTTTGCACTTTCAGCTTGCGGGTTCGGGTGGCTGCTTCTTCTTGATGAAGTTGTACCATTGACCGCCGACACGCCTTGCGCCTAAAATGCCGCCCATGTTGCGCTTGGCGGTCTGTACCGTCCTCTCGGATATTCCGGCTTCGGCTGCGGCTTTTACAATCTCCTCACTGGCAAGCTCTTTCCCGTCTGCAAGCAGGTCAAGTATCAGCCTTTCGGCTTGCTCGGTTTTGGTGGCGTTGTTGCCGCCCGCGCCGGACAGCAGTTCGTCGGCGGTGATGTCGTATTCGCCTATCCACGAAAAGCCCGTTTCCGGGTCAAGGCAAAAGGCTACGGGCTTTCCCTCCGGCGCAAGGGAAGATTTGTCGTGAATGATAACGCGCACATTCGGCTCACGCTTTACGCGCCCAATAAGAAGCACGCTCCGGGCGGCTGCGCGGAAGTCAATAGAACCTAAACCCCGGTATGCGCTCTGTCCTCCGGCGGCTTTGTTCAGGTGTCCGATAAGGATAACGGCGCACCCGGTACGCTCCGCAACTTCGGCAAGGCGGCGAAAAATGGGGCGTACCTCGTTTGCCTTGTTCATATCGGCTTTGTCGCCCATATACGCCTGTATGGGGTCAAGGATAATCAGACGCGCCCCGTTCTGTACGATTGCTTTCTCTATGCGCTCGTCGGACAGGGTAAGCTCCCGCTTGGCTTCATCAATCACAAGTACACGGTCAAGGTCGGCTTCTGCTTCCATCAAGCGGGGCTTGACGGTATCGCCCAGCCCGTCCTCGGCGGTCTGGTAAATCACTTGGAATGGCGGCAAGGGCTTCATTCCCGGCAGCGTTCCCCCTGTGGTGCAGGCGGCGGCAAGGCGTAGGGCAAAGGTGGTCTTGCCCTCGCCGGGATTGCCTTGCACAATGGTTACTTTCCCAAAGGGGATATACGGCTCCCATAGCCATTCAACGGTCTGTGTGTCCACCTCGCTCATACGGATAATCTCAACGGTTTCTTCCTGCGGCGGCTCTTTCAAGCCGTAAATCGCTTCCCGGATATACTTCCCGTCCGCGATTTCTCCCCGGCGCGTCTGCACCTCGTTCCAATCTTTGAAAAGGGGAATAAGACGGTGGACGGTCAAGCCCTCCGGCATAAGCTCCACAAGGCGGCTGCAAGCGTCGTTTCCGGCTTGGTCGCTGTCAAGGCAGAGGTAAACGGTCTTGATGTTCGGACGGTCAGAGAGGAAACGCAGCAGGGCTTTTTCTCCCACGCCGCCCAGTGCAAGGTAGCTTTGTTTCTGCCATTCCTTTTTGAACAGGCAGAGGAAAGATAAAAGGTCAATCGGTGCTTCAAAGACAAACAGCCTTTCGCCCTCGCCCCGGTAGCAGAAGTTAAAGGCTTTGTCGCTGCCTTTCACATCAAGCCGGAAGCTCCCGGCTGTGCCGCGCTGGTGGGCGTATCTCGGTATGCCGCTTTCATCTCTGCCGACGAATACGGCGTTGTGATGGGCGGCTTCCTCGTAAATATCGCCGCTGGAAATGAAAAAGCCCGTCACATCTTCATCAATGCGGCGGGCTTCGGTAAGATACCTTTTCACTTGTTCGGCGGTGGGGCTGCGGGGCGGCAATCGGAAGTCGGAGAGGGGCGCGGGGCTGTCCGGCGGTGGGGCTGCGCCTTTCTCTCCTGTGAGAAGTTCAACGGCTTCGGTAAAGCTCTTTCCGAAAAACTCCATGAGGAAGTCAACGGGGCCGCCGCCCTTGCTCTGGCTGTGCCTGTACCATTTGTTTCCCCGGACGGTCAAGCTGTCGTGCCGTTTCCAGCGGTACTCGTTCCCGGCGCGGGTAAGCTGCTCGCCCTGTGATTGCAGGAAAGAAACAAGGTCGGCTTGGTTGGCGTGGCCTATCTGTTCTTGGGTGTAATACATGGCTGATACCTCTCTTTCTGTGGTTGAATTGTTCATAGTTTTGATGTAGAATGAAACCGAAAAATCGGAAGTTAGTGAGGTGCTGGATTGTGAATGAAAGAGAAAAAAATATTCACTTATGGTTTGAAATGTGGCTTACAAAACAGGATTTAGGTATTGATAATATTTTTGCAGAAGATGTAATTTATACTGAAAGTTGGGGTCCAAAATATAATAACCGTCAAATCGTAAAACACTGGTTTCAGGAATGGAATACTCGTGGCAAAGTCGTTGCTTGGGAAATCAAACAATTTTTCCACAAAGGAAATCAGACGATTGTGGAGTGGTATTTCAAAAATGAAATGAACAATGGGAGCATAGAGGAATTTGATGGAATTTCCCTGGTTGAATGGACAAAGGATAATAAAATAAAATCATTGAAAGAGTTTGGCTGCAATTTGAATAATTATAATCCTTATGAGCATAGTGACCTGCCCGAATTTAGGGACGAAAGAGCAAGTTGGTTTTAATATTAGGAATCAATAGCGTCCATTTTATCGGAAAACATTTAGGACGGACAGGCAAAACCGCTTGCCCGTCCTTTCCTTTATCGCTCCTGTTCATGCCGCTTGGCGCGGTTCTGTGTCTGTTCCGGCTGGTCGGCGCGGAGTGCAATATCCACGCATTTGCGGATTTTTTGAAGCTCGGTAACTTCGGCGCGGGCAGCTTTCAGTTTGGTGTAGTCGGTATCTCTCTGCCCTTTGAGGTCGGCGTATTCCTGTTTCCATTTGGAGATAGGCAGCGTCTTTGTATCTGTCAGATTTGCATGGAGATAGCGGCTTGCTGCGTTCCATAAGGTCAGCTCGGCGCGGTGGGCTTCCTCATACTTATCCCGTTTGTTCGTCCAGCCGTTTTTCAGCTTTTTCAGTTCGGCATGAATGGGCTTGTACTGCAAATAATTCTCTCCGTTCTCTATCAGCTTTTGCAGCTCTTTCATGCGCTGCTCGGCGGCTTTCATTCCCTCCCGGATAGAAAAGGCTTCATCACTGACAGAGGAAAGGGAAGCGTCCAGCTCGTCAAGATTAGAGATGCCATGCTCGGAGAGATAGTTGACCGCTGCCGCTATGGTTTTCAGTTCATCGGCTGTGTGCTGTTGTTGCCAACGCTGCGAATACTTCCGGCTCTTTTCTCTCTGAACGCTCAAATACTTCATCAACAGATTTGCAAGGTTGGGAGATTGCGGCGGCTGCTTCGGGGCGGTTTCCCACACTTTGAACAGGTCGGCAATCCATTCTTTGAGCTTGCTAACCTGCGCCCGGATTTCCCGGATAAGGCGGTTTGTCTTTTGAATACTGCGGTTCAGTGCGCCTTTCTCGGTGGCGATACCTTTCTTCTCCATCTGGCAAGCCGCCACGCCCATGTGGACGGTGGGTATTTCGTCTATGCCGCGCTCGGCGTTGCTGCGGTGGTCGATACGCTCCGGGCTTCCGTTTCTCTCCAAAAAGTCGTTGGTAAAGTCAGCCCACGCCTTGCGCCACAAGAGGGTGTTGTCCTTGTCGTTCCAGCCTGTAAGGTCAATTTTGTGCGTCTTGTATCTGCCGCTTGGCAAGCGGATACGCTCACCGTTTTCATCAAGGTCATATTCCTTTTTGGATTTCGCCGCCCATGCTCCGCGCTCGTCAAGTGGTCGCATAGTCAGCATGATATGACAATGGGGGTTGCCGCTGTTGGTGTCGTGAATGGCAAAATCCACACACATTCCTCTGGAAACAAATTGAGAGGAACAGTATTCCCGGACAAGCCGGATCTGTTCCTCTCTGGATAATTCTATGGGGAGCGCTGCGTCAATCTCACGCGCAAGCTGGGCGTTCCCGGCTTTCTCGTAAAGTTCCACGCTGTTCCACAAGGTTGAACGGTCAGAGAAAGAGGGCGGTGCGTGGGGCGGCAGCATGATTTCTGTATGGACAACGCCGCCTTTACGGGTGTAGTCATGGGTCATTCCGTCCCATTCGTTTGTCAGCTTTTCACCGCTTCGGTAGGCGGCTGCGGCAACGGCTGATTTGCCTTTTCCTCGGCTCACAATGCCGATGTTCCAATGGTAAATGGCTATGGGTATCACCTCCCGGATAGGATAATAAAACCCGCAAAAATGGTACAGACGCCAACGGCGGGTGTACTGTTTTTGTGGGTGTGCAGGGATAGCCGCGAAGCGGCGCAAGGGGTGCAGCCCCTTGTTGCGGCAAAGCCGCCATATCGGAGCGCGGGGAAAGCTCCCTGTGCGGAGATAAGCCCTCGGCAGAGCGCACACGCCCGCAAGGGTGTATAAGTGCGCCCTTAGTTCCTAAGGGATTTTCAGCTTGTCGCTCCCTCGGCTCGTTTTTTCAGATATTCCCGCGCTGGCTCACTCGTCAAGGCAAGCCGGAGAAGTGCTGTGGCTTCCTCGTCGGTCATGTTCTTTGCTTCCGGCACAACGCTTTCAAAGACCGCGCCCCGGACAATAAGGCGGTGGCTGCGCGTTCTGCGTTCCTCTTTGGATAGCTTCTGACGCAACATTTTTTCCCGGTTCTCAAACTGCTGGATTTTCTTCTTTCCGTCCTCAATCTCGGCTTGCAACTCCTCGCGGGTTTTCTCTCTTGGCTTTGTCATGGTTGGGCGCTCCTTTCTGCTCATGGGCAAAAGAAAAGAGCAGCCGTTTTCTTGTGGAAAAATAGCTGCTCTCGGTTGATGTATTCTATTATTGAGTGGGCGTTATCTGCCCGATAAACTGGAAGTTGGATTATAAAGGTCTTTGCAAATACACCATATCTACCAACTGTATTCCACTTTCATAGATTGGGTGGTCGTAATTATCTGTAAAAAAATTGGGTATGCTGTGTGAGCGAACAAAACCACACTTTTCATAAAACGGGATTGAAAGCGGACTATCTCCTGTTCCCACTTGCAGAATTGAGTACTTTCCCCTGTAATTATTAATAACAAACTCAATTAAGGCTCTTGCATAGCCTTTGCCTTGATATTCTGGAACTGTAGCAATATTCTTGATTTCAAGTATGCCATTTCCTTCATCGGTTATGACACACTCGCACTTTGCCCCAATGTCATCAAGTACATACATCTTGCCTTTATCAAGATAACGGTCAACCATATCTTCCTGCTCATCTGCTAATAGGAGCAAATCCAGATATTGTTTTTTATTCTCTTTAACTTCAACAATTTTCATTAATCACACCTTCAACTTCCGATTTGTCGCTCCATTGCTTGGCTAAAGTATAGCACAAACCTGTGAACAAATCTACATCATTTTAACCTATCGACAGCATTGTTCTCTCTGGCATATCTCCGCGCAGCTTCCCGCCGTTCCTCGCTGTATGGGGCGGTCAGACGGAAAGAGAAACGCCCCTTTGCAATATCAAACTCCATGCAGCCCGTTTCGAGGTCTGCGTCGGTCTGGCGGCACTGGTCGGGGTGCTGTCCGGCGTAGGCGGCAAGCCGCTTCTTTAAGTCGGTGTTGTGGGTGCGGATATGGATAAGGGGGTCTTTCTCGTCAAACCAAATATCGGTGGTCTTTTCCTGCTTCGTAAGCCCTGTTCTCATAAACTCTCCTTTCTGCGCCCCTGTTACGCAATAGGGGCATTTTTCGGGTGTTTTTCCCGGCTCTTGACTTGGGGAAAATGAGGATTTTCAAATAGAAACCGCCCGGACAGGGAATGGTTCGTCGGGGCGGCTGTTATCGCAAGATTTCTGTTTTTTCCGGCTCTTGACCGTCAGACGCGGATAAACGCGAGCTGTCGGCAAGCACCAGTTTGAGCAGCTTGTCGCGGAATGTTTCTGTGCTGCTGTGATTGAAAAATAACTCCGCAACAATGGTCTGCCCGTTCCTCTGGGTCGTGATGATACTGTCGGGGGTCTGTTCTGCCATAGGCGGCTCCTTTCTTTGGGCGCAAAAGAGGGATTTCCCGTAGTTCGGAAAATCCCTCTTGGTTGATGGTTATTCTGTTTTACTGTGTGGGCTGTGCGGCGGCTGCCTGCGCCTTTCTCCTTGCCCGGTATTCCCGCGCCTTGATACGGTCATACTCCCGCTGCTTTTCAAGGTTTCTCGCCCGGTACTCCCTTGAATACTGCCGGTGGTAGGCGCGGCTCTTTTCCTTTTTGGCTTCTTCGATTTCCTCCCGCATTTGCCGGATTTCCTGCTCGGTCGGCTCCGCAAGCTGTGTCACTTCATTCTCAAACTTGCCGATATAATTGAAATATATGCTGATGTGCTGGATTGCGTATCTCGCCCTTTTCTGGTCGCGCTCATACACTTCAATCCTGCTGATAAACTCGTTGAGAATGGCGGGTGTAAGGTCGGTAAAGGCAGCATGGCGTTCCGTCAGCTTCAAAAACTTCTGCGCCCGTCCTCCCGCGTTCTCATAAGCGGATAGCTGCTCTTGGAGCGTGGCAAGCTCCGCTTTCAGCGCATAGTATTCTTCCGAATACTTCTGCGACATCTGCTCATAACGGTCTTGCGGGATCGTGCCGAGGGCGTTGTCCTCATAGAGCTTATTCAGCACCTTGTCAATCTGTTCAAGGCGCGTCGTGATTTGCGGAATACGCTTCTGCTGCTTCTTGGTCTGGTCGGTCTGCTGCATGGCAAGGTTCTTTTTCACTAAGGCTTCAAACTCCGCCCGGTTGCTGATAGAATAGTCCTCGATTTTCTTCAGCACTTCCGCGATGGTCTGCATGAGCAAGTCCGCGTCCATGATGTGCGGGGAATTGCATTTCGGATTTCTGGATTTTCCCTTGTGGTACTCGCTGCAAAAAGCAACGTGCCGCTTGCCGCCGTTCCGGTAATCTATACGAATGTGCATTTTTGCGCCGCAGTCCTTACAGAAAAGTAAGCCGGACAGAGGGTGGATTTCCCCGTCCCCGTTGGGGCGTCTGACGGGTGCGTTTTCCAAAATCCGCTGTACGGTTTCAAAATCGCTGCGGCTGATAATCGGCTCATGCACATTTTCTGTGATGTGCCACTGGCTCCGGTCTACATAGTGGTTATGTTTATCCCGGAAATGCTTTGTAGTCTTGAAGTTGACTACATCTCCGCAATACTCCTGCCGTGTGAGGATATTGGTCAAGGTGACTTTGTTCCACTTGCAGCGGTTATCCTCGTTGAGCGTCTTATTTTTACAGGTTCCCCGCCCTCGGTCTTTCATATAGAAAGTGGGGGTAGGGATTTGCTCGTTTTTCAGATGCACGGCGATTTGGTTGCGGTTTTTCCCGCCGATAAACAGACGGAAAATCAAACGGACAACCTCGGCGGCTTCTTCGTCGATTATCCAAAAATCCTTGTTGTCCGGGTCTTTGATATAGCCGTAAGGGGCTTCGGTGACAATCGGCTTTCCACTCATGCCTTTGGTCTTAATGCCCGTTTTCACTTTCTTGCTGATGTCCTTTGCATACCACTCCGACATGATATTGATAAAGGGCGCAAACTCCAATGTGTCGGGCTTCTCGCTGTCAATGCCGTTGTTGACCGCGATAAAGCGCACATTGTTCCGTCTGAATATCTCCATCGCGTTGCCGACTTGGAGATAGTCACGCCCCCAGCGGGTAAGGTCTTTCATAATGCAGACACCGATTTTCCCGTTTTCCACATCGTCCATCATGCGGGAGTAGGCGGAACGGTCAAAAAACCTGCCGCTTTCGTCATCGTCGATGTAGTGCCGGATATTGGTCAGGTGCTGCCCTCTGGCATAGTTCTCCAAAAATATTTTTTGGTTCTGTATGCTGTTGCTCTCGCCGCCGTCCCTGTCCTCGTCGCCCACGGAAAGGCGGGAGTAAAGGGCTGTAATTTTGCTATAATCAGTCATGTGCATAACCTCCTGTGCGTCCATGTATGTGTCATTTACACTTAAAATTATGCACTCCACCGGGCGGAACCGTATTCCATGCCGTGCCTGTACTTCTTGGCGTTCTTGCTTTTCAGGTACACAGCCAGCCGCAGGCCGCCGCAGCAGCACAGGCCCACCAGCAGGTCCAGCGGGTGCAGGCTGGGCCACCAGCTGGCCAGCGCCACCGGCAGCGTGGAGAAGAACGAGAGCATTTTTGCCGAAGCGTCCGCACCCACGGCCATCCGCCACGCTTCACCGAAGTTGGTGGAGAAAAGCCCCATCAGGATATACGGCAGATTCAGCAAAATGAGCTTTTTGATGTTCAGCTGCTTTTTCATCGTTCCAGCTCCTTCCGCTTGTTCCGGTCCACGACGGCGTGTTTTACCAGTTCTTTGAACTGGCTCAGCTTTGCCAGCACGGACGGGCGCTCGGATTTCTCCGCCTTTCTGACCTTTTTCCCGGTGTACTCGGTAAAAGCAGCGGTCAGGGCATCCGCGTCCCGACCCTTGAAAAAGATCAGGTACTTGGGTGGGGAGCTGCTGCGGTCCTTCTTCACCGCATAGTCCACGCCGTATTTCCGGGCGATCTTCTCAAACTCCTTGATGGAGGGGTCGGTGATCTCGATGTTGGAAACCCCTTGGTTTTGACCAATCAGCTGTTTCACCGTCTGCTTGCCCTGGGGCTTCACAGGCGCGTCACGGCTTCTCTGCTTTTGCAGCTTCTTTTCCTTGCGGTGGGCAAGGTACTTGCTGATGGCGGCTTTGAGCAGCCTGCCGGTGAACTTTGTTCCGCTGACAACCAGCGTTAAAGTCCTGTTTTCCACTTCTTCCTGCATTTTCATCGCCTCCTTTCCACAAAATGTGCAGGGGTGGTGCATTTATTTCTAAGGCGGGACCACCAGCCGCCGGAGAAGGTATTTCTTCATCGAACCGCCCTCAACGAATTTGCTCAGAACGGTCATAGAGCAAATCTCCATTTCTGACCTTTGCATGACTGAGAATCTTGATCTGTCCCTTTGCCTGACTGTCCAGAGCTTTTTCATAGCCCTTATCTGACAAAAACAGGCGGGTTCGTTCACCTTTCCAGCCTACCGGGGAGTCATGCGTCAGCACATCAAAAATAATCATGTGCCGGGTGTTCTCAGCAAATCGCTGGAGATCCATGTAGTCATGGCCGTGATAGTTCTGCGCTCCAGCTTTCTGGCGCATTTCTTCCATCAGCTGACCGATTGTTTTGCCTTCTGGCATAAAACTCACTTCCTTTCCCACTCTCATACAACCATCAAAATCATGTCTCTCAGCTGAGCAAAGTAGAGTTTGCCTTGCGGGGTTATCAGCGTATAGGAGCCGATATGCCCGTGATTGCAGTAGTCTTTGACACAAAACAGTCCTTCATTGGCTGGCTTTGCATAGGGCAGTACATTACCGGATGCGGTGCGGTACACAAAACGCTTTTCCAGAAGGAAACGGACAAACCGACGCTCCGGGACAAGCAACTCTTTGGCGGTGGTGCGGAGGTTGGTACTGTGATTGAGGTCGATGAACAAATCATAAAAGGCTGCCTTACTCTCCAGCAGGGCATTTTCCTCTCGTAGCGACGCATTTTCTTCCCGCTCAGCAAGCAGCTCGGAGCAGAGCTTTATCAGAGCTTCCGGAGAAGTGGCTATCTCCCACAACTTCTCTTTTGTGAGATAGGCTCCGTGCTTGCGAATGGCAGGTAGAACTTCATCAAACACCCATTGTTCAAACCGTTCCGCTGACGGCAGTTTACTATGGGCGATCAGACGATATAGATCACCTTCGGGGATAAAGAGCATTTCGACCATTTGTACCGCGGGGCTTCCATCTGCCTTTTTCCCAGTCTGGACCCCTATGGAACATTTCGTTCCACCCCTGGTATGGTCGCGGACGGCTTTGCGTGGATTGGTATATCCCAGCGCTGTTGCCACATCTGTACCGCAAAATAATACTTTGCCATTCTGTTCCAAAGTGCGAATGCTTCCGAACTCTGGACTATTGAAAATTTCAATCTGATTCATGCTGTGCCTCCTTTGGTGTAATACAAAAGCGGCTGATTACCAGCCGCCTGCGTGCATATCGTGATTTACCAGTGAAGTGTAGTGGTTATTCATGGTGGTAGGAGCGTTGAACAGCACTGCAAGCAGGTACTGCTTGATGTTGTGTACCTGGGTGGTGTTCTTTTGCAGACAGTCCATGACAAACTCGATGTGAGAGCTGTCCAGCTTCAAAAAGCGGGAGCGTACAATTTCATGAGGAAAGTCCGCACCAGAGATCCGGGTGGTCTTTCGTTTGGCACAGACCGTTTCTACCAACAGCTCTACGATCTCATTCAGGTCATCCAGGTAGAGAGGATAACGCTGCTTCAGACAATCATACTCGATATTCTCCAAAATCAATTCCCGATAATTTTCTATCTCTGTGACAGACATCGCATCCCTTCCTTTCCGTTCCGGCGGTATTACCGCCGCTGTTTCCCGGAAGGGAATGGAATCGGTATTTGATCCATGAGTATTTTGTTTTTGGGTATTTGATTTCTTAGTATTTAATTGTGTTGGATTTTCCGGTAACGGATTTACCGCTGACGGGTTTACCGTTATCGGGTTTTCCGACAACGGCTTATCCAACATCGGTTCTCCCTCGATGGGACGCTCAAAAATGGTATACTCATTGGCTGCGAATTTACCAGAAGCATCAGTTGTCTGTCTGCGCCGAATGTATCCGGCTGTTTCAAGCTCATTGACAGCAGAGCGGATTGCATCTTTGCTTTCTCGATTGATATAGCTGAGTCCTGACAGCGTATAATCCCAGTCATCAGGCAGAGATAACATTTGCGACAAGAGACCCTTTGCCTTCAAAGAAAGTCGTTTGTCTTTTAGATGAAAATTGCTCATAACCGTGTAATCGCCAGTGCGTTCTACACGAAAAACAGCCATTTACTTCACTCCTTTCATTTCTCAGGTATGAAAAAAGCCGCAATTCATAAAAGAATTGTGGCAGCGGTTAGGGTCTGTCTGTATCTTTTTTCTTGCGTCGGTAGGGGCGTTTTGGCATTGGTGGTTTATCAAACAGATCCCTTTCCTGAGAAAATGGTAAGGTTTGAAAAACACGGTCAATCTCGGTGGATTCCATATCACGCTGTGAGCGGCAATCTTCTTGAATAGCTTCTCGGATTTCTCTTACAGTACACATATTCATTCCTTTCCTTTCGTTGTATCGGTTATGAACGACGGTGTTTTTTAGGCTTGAAGTCGAGGATATGCCCCTCAATAACATGGGCATATCTCTTAATTTTGATTTCTCGACGCTGCTGGCTTTGCAGAGCTGACTGATACCCGTCCTCTGTGAGAAAAAGCCTCATTTCGTCACCAGGTTCTCCATAAGCAGTAGGGCGCAAGACAGTAAACTCAATCATCCAGAAAGTGCTGTCCCAAAATCGCTCCACTGCAAGAATGTTGTGGCCTTTCAGTTCCCTTGCTGCAATATCTTTCATAGGCTCTCCCTTCATCGTTCCTGATCTCGTTGGCGTTTTTTCTGCCATTGTTCCAGCAGTTTAATAATGGTTTCCTGCATTTTGGCCGGTGTATAGCTTTTGGGGAAATACTTTCGCAAGGTATCGCTGCTCAAGGTCACTTTATCCAGATCACCCTTTTTTTCCTCTGACATGATGGCAAGCATCACATCTTCTGACAATTTCCCTTCCTGGCTGAACTTTTTCATTCGCTGAGCCTGAGAGAGAGAAGGGGTAGCCTGCTCATAGTCCATTGTTTCCACCAGCATTTGCTGTTCGTCCGGTTTCAAAAAAGAGAGTTCATAGGCTGGGTTAAATGCGATTTTCTTTTCATCCACCATATCCAAAAGCTCTGGAATCAGTTCAGTCAAACGAACATATCGCATTACCTGGATACCGCTTCGTTCACCGGCTTCTTTTGCCACCTGGTCTCTGGCGCTCAACTTCTGTTCAACTTGAACAGAAGTCAGGTCTGTTCTTGCTCCTTGATGTTTAATGGCTTCCAGCTTCATTTTGTAGGCAAAAGCCCTTTCACTGGGGAGCAGATTTTCTCGCTGCAAATTGCTGTCAACCATAATAATTGTGGCAGCATCGTCATCCAAGTCGCGCACAATGACAGGCATGGTTTCTTTTCCGGCCAATTCGCTGGCTCTGCGGCGTCTGTGACCGGCTACCAGCTCATAACCGCCATCAGGCAGTGGTCTGGCAATCGCAGGAACCAACACACCATACTTTTTGATGCTGTCTGCGGTTTCTATCATTGCATCATCATCCTTGACCTTGAAGGGGTGATCCTTGAACGGATGCAGTTCAGATAGGGGAATTTCCTGAATTTTTTCCAGTTGCTCGTCTTGCCGACTTTCTTCTGTAGAAAACAGGTCATCTACTGAGGCCAGCTCTATTTTTTTCGCGCTGCTTTTCAAGTTTCAATACCTCCTTCGTCAGATTTTTGTAGCCCTCAGCCACTTTGCCATTAGGATCATGGGCATAAATGCTTTTTCCTTCAGCACTGATTTCTTTAGCCCTGACAGAATGAGGAATTTCTGATGTAAACACCTTGATCTTACTGCCATAGGTTTCGCGCAGAAGAGCGGAGATTTCTTTGGCAAAATTGGTTCGGCTGTCTACCATCGTCAGCAGAATCCCATCAATTTGCAGCTTGGGATTGATTTGTCTGCGAACCTTATTGATAGTTTGCAAAAGCTGCTCCAAACCTTTAGCTGGAAGATACTCTGCCTGGACGGGGATTATAACCCTATTAGCGGCAGCCAGTGCATTGACCGTAAGCATACCCAGGGAGGGCTGGCAATCAATAAGGATATGGGAGTATTGCCCCTTCAGCGTGTCCAGATATTGTCGCAGAATGGTTTCTCGGCTCATAGCGTTTACCAGAGATACCTCCATACCAGATAGCTGGATGTCCGCAGGCATCAGGTCTACGCCCTCAGGGTGGTGCAGGATACCCTCGCCGGGACGAATTGGTTCATCCATCAAAATACGGCCCATAGCGTCTGACAGTGTAAAGGGCAGCTTATCAGGCTGAGGATTGCCCAAGCTGATGGTCAGGCTTCCCTGTGGGTCTCCGTCAATCAGAAGGACTTTCTTCCCGGACTGCGCCAGACCAATTCCAAGATTGGCACAAGTGGTTGTTTTGCCGACACCACCTTTTTGGTTGGCTATGGCAATAATCTGTGTATTCATGATTTCACCTCATTTCTTTCTAAGTTTAGATATGAAAAAAAGTGCCTGCTTTACCTTTCCTGAGAAAGATAAAACAGGCACTTTCACTGGCTCAATACCTCTTGTAATGAACCTCTATGTATGGTAAACTATGTCCACGATACCATGAATATAATTAAGTCTCGACGGGAATTGAACTTTTGGCTAACGCCAAATTTCGCGCCTTTGCAAACAGAGTGCAAACAATAGGGGGCTAAAATCCTTTGTTTTTGCTTGATTTTACTTGTACGAGGTTTACAGTGAATGTGGAGAAATGCCTTGATATAACTGCATTTTCTTTATCTCCGTTGATAGGGAATATATGCACTGGGTCCATCTCCTAAGCGTGGGGTCGGAGGTTCAAATCCTCTTATGGACGCCAGTGAACAACGCCGAAAGCCTTTGTTTTCAAGGGTTTTCGGCTTTTCTTATATGAAAAGGCACGAAAAAGCTCTTTCACTGTATGAGATAAAATTCTACTCCAAAATTTGATTTTTGACAAGCACTCCAGAATCGAACGGTTGTTATAAGACAAAATCGCCAGCTAATTTTTAGCAGAAAACGGGCTGTTCTTGCTAATGAAAATGCCCTTCCTGCTAATCAGCCCCAAAATCGTGCCAAAAATCCAGCTAATCAAAAAAGGCGGATGTTTTGAGTACCATGCTGTTATAGCAGATAAAATTGAATATCGTTATATACATAGAGCGTCTATTTGCCCCGCATCGGGGATGGATGATCTCTACATCAGAATTATCTCAGGAACTAAGTGTTCCATCCAGTTATATTCCAAAAATAACAAAAAAATTAAAACAAGCAGGAATCATAAAAGCCTGTGAAGGGATAAAGGGTGGATATCAGATTGCAAAACAGCCAGAGAATATATCTTTAAGGGATGTGATATCGTGTACAGAATCCACCATGGCAATTAGCAGGTGCCTGGAAAAAGAGGGAGGTTGCTCCAAAAATTATATAGCCTGGGAAACCCGGAGATGGCGGCGTTGCTGACGAGTCTGGCGAAGAGCTTGAAAGCTGAATAAAAATATAATAATGGAAATAGAACAGAGTCTACTGGCATTAGGAGAAATCCAGATGTGGGTGGACTTTTTGTAATGGAAAATAATGTACATAAGATATATTTAAAGTTATAATTAAGGTAAATACCTTTTGTATGTAGTGTTAGGTCAATTTTATATTAAAAATGCTGGAATATACCCAGAAAATAATGTAGTCCTTGAAAGTATGATTATATGTGAATTTGAAACAAAACAATAGAATTGTGTTATACTATTGTTCAACAAAAAACTTATTGATATAGTTTATATTATTTAGGAGGATAAACAATCATGTGTACAGCAGCAACCTATAAGACAAAAGATTTTTACTTTGGACGAACCCTCGATTATGAATTCTCTTACGGTGATCAGATAGTAATTACACCACGTAACTATTCATTTCATTTCCGTCATGTTGGCGATATGAAAAATCATTATGCAATTATTGGAATGGCTCATGTTGCGGAGGATTATCCTTTATATTATGATGCGATGAATGAAAAAGGAGTGGCAATGGCAGGTCTGAATTTTGTCGGAAATGCTGTTTATTCCGAGGTTCAACCAGATGTGGAAAATATTGCACAGTTTGAATTTATTCCATGGATTTTAAGTCAGTGTGCTTCTTTAGCAGAAGTTCGTAAGCTTCTTAATCGAATTAATATTGTTAATACTCCTTTCAGCGAGCAATTGCCATTAGCACAATTACATTGGATTATCGCTGATGAAAATGAATCAATTACTGTAGAGTCTATGTCAGATGGTCTACATATTTACGATAATCCTGTAGGAGTGCTTACGAATAATCCGCCATTTCCACAGCAGATGTTTCAATTAAATAATTATATGTATTTATCCCCAAAGCAACCAAAAAACACTTTTGGAGGAAATTTGGCTCTTGATGCATATAGTAGAGGTATGGGAGGTTTAGGTATTCCGGGAGATCTTTCATCTTCTTCTCGTTTTGTGCGTGTGGCTTTTACAAAGGTAAATGCAATTTCAGGTGAATCTGAGGAAGAAAGTGTTAGTCAGTTCTTTCACATTCTTGGATCTGTGGATCAGCAACGTGGATGTTGCGAAGTGACTGATGGAAAATATGAAATCACATTGTATACATCTTGTTGTAATGTTATTAAAGGTATCTATTATTATAATACTTATGAAAATCATCAGATCAGTGCGGTAGATATGCATGCAGAGGATCTGGAGAGTAATAAATTGATTTGTTATCCAGTAATTCAAGGGGAACGAATCAATTATCAAAATAAATAGTATTTTGAATATAGAGCTGACGTAGAAAGAAGAGGTGGAATACATATGAAGCAAGATACCTTAGAAGGAAAAGCAAAAACAAAAAATGGAATAAAACGATTGTGCTTTTCCATAATCTGCATTCTTTTGGAAGTGATTTTTATTATTACTATCGTAACACGCTTGAATGAATATGCAGAAATCATAAATTTATTTACCAGAATTTTAAGTGGAATCTTAGTTTTGAGATTGTATGCGTCAGATAAGACATCTTCTATGAAAATGCCTTGGGTCATTTTAATTCTGATTTTCCCAATTATGGGTGTAGGCCTGTATTTATTGATTGGCTTGAATGGTGGCACGCATAAAATGCGTGAGCGATATGCAGAAATTGATAGCAAATTGTTACCAATGCTTCCAGACAATCAGGAGTGTTTAAGCAGAATAAAAGAAAAGATTCCGAAAGCAGGAAATATTGCAAGTTACATACAAAGAAATTCGCGGTATCCAATCTATCAGAATACGGATATCAAGTATTTTGATGAAGCAGTGAAGGGATTAGAGGCACAGCTTGAAGAACTTGCGAAAGCACAAGAGTTTATCTTCATGGAATATCATGCGATAGAAGATGCTGAAGCTTGGCATAAGATTCAAGATGTTCTGGAAGAGAGAGTAAAAGCCGGTGTGGAAGTCAGGGTATTCTATGATGATATGGGGTCTATAGGTTTTATTAACACAGATTTTGTAAAAAAGATGGAGAGTATAGGAATTCATTGTCGTGTATTCAATCCATTTGTGCCAGGCTTAAATCTATTTTTGAACAATCGTGATCACAGAAAAATAACAGTAATTGATGGAAAAGTTGGATTTACAGGTGGATATAATCTTGCAAATGAATACTTTAATTATACGCATCCGTATGGGCAGTGGAAAGATACCGGTATTCGTTTAGAAGGAGATGCTGTTCAGTCACTTACAGTGACATTTTTAGAAATGTGGAATGCTGTTAGTGAAAAAGCTACGAATGATACTGATTTTAGTAAATACATTATTCATTACGATTATAAAGCACAGCAAACAGGTTTTGTTCAGCCTTATGCAGACAGTCCTATGGATAATGAGCAGGTCGGAGAAGAAGTTTATATCAGTATGATAAATAAGGCCGAAAATTACTGTTGGTTTATGACACCATATCTAATTATAACAGACGAAATGACACATGCGTTATGTCTGGCTGCTAAGCGAGGGGTAGACGTAAGAATTATCACACCAGGAATTCCTGATAAAAAATTCATTTATAATATAACTCGCTCTTTTTATCATGGATTGGTTAAACATGGAGTGCGAGTTTATGAATGGACACCAGGATTTTGCCATGCGAAAATGAGTATAGTGGATAACTGTATGGCAACCTGTGGAACAATCAATCTGGATTATAGAAGCTTATATCATCATTTTGAAAACGGCTGTTTCATGGCAGATTGTCAGGCAGTTGTGGAAATTAAAAATGATCTGATAAGAACGATGGGAGAATGTCGTGATGTAACAGATCAATATTGTACTGGGCGCAGTGCATATTTGCGACTGGGACAATTATTTATGAGATTATTTGCTGGATTGTTATAAGAATTTAGTGAAACGACCTTTCAAAAAATAGTTGATTTTGAGAGGTCGTTTTTGTTATGTCTGATTGCCGGTACAGGAAATTTACATGGATAAAATTAATTCTGTTGAGGTAAAATTGAGGTTGACTTTGTATTGTATAGACATAAGATGAAAAAAAGTCAGGTGATGTGCGATGGGAAAACGTAAGATATGTAAAATTGTTTTTGTTATACTGTCAATTTTTTTATGTGTGGCTTTTTATGAATTATTTGGAATCTGTATTGCATATAAAAAACAGCCGGAAGTGTCTAATACCATTAAAAAAGAAACACAAAATGATTCGTGGAACGAACGCAGCGAGAATATGGAACGAGCAGTGATCATAGAAAAAAATCCAGAAGCACTTTTACAAAGAGTGCGTTTGATCCGAAATGCAAAAGAAGACATTATTCTTTCTACTTTTGCATTTCAATCAGATGAAAGTGGAAAATTGATCTTAGGAGCACTGCATGATGCGGCAGACAGAGGTGTGCATGTTCGTCTGTTAGTAGATGGAATGGAGAGCTGGGTTGATATGGAAGGCAATCCGTATTTCTATGGATTATCTTCCCATGAGAATGTTGAAATTAAACTGTATAATAAGGCCAATCCGTTGAAACCATGGAAGATGATGGGGAGAATGCATGATAAATATTTGATTGCAGATGGTAAGACATATATTCTTGGTGGAAGAAATACATACAATTATTTCCTGGGTGATTTTCTGGGACATAAGAACTATGACAGAGATGTGTTAGTGGTTTGCGATGAACCTGAGAAAGAAAATTCAGTTAACCAGTTGTTAGAGTATTTTGAAACGATATGGGAACAAGAAGACAGTGGTTATTTTCATGACAATAAAAAACTGGCAAATAGAAAATCTGTAAAGAACGCAGTTTTAGAGCTGCAGAACGGCTATCAGAAATATTTTGAAGAGAATAAGGAAAGAATCTGCGATACCGATTACACGGACGAAACTTTTGAGACAGAAAAGATTGCATTAGTGTCAAATCCTATCCACACAGGTCCCAAGGAACCAGTAGTCTGGTATCAACTGGGAGAACTAATGAAAAATGCAAAAGAGCGCGTGAAAATTCATACACCATATATTATCTGCAATGATATGATGTATAATACATGGAAAGAGATTGCGGAGAGAGTTCCCGATTTTTCTATCATGACCAATTCGGTTGCCAACAATGGAAATCCGTTTGGTTCTGCTGATTATGCGAGAAACAGAAACAGAATTTTAAATACAGGAATTGATATCTGGGAGTATGAAGGCGGCTATTCTTACCACGGAAAAAGCATCCTGATTGATGATGATCTATCCGTAATCGGTTCCTTTAACATGGATATGAGAAGCACGTATCTGGATACGGAACTGATGCTTGTAATACGTAGCAAAGAGATTAATAAACAGTTGGAAGAAGGCATGATGGAATATGAAAGAGTGTCCCGACAGGTATTGGAAGATGGAACCTATCGTGATCCGTATCATGTAGAGCCAATTGAATTGACAAAGAAGCGTCAGAGAAACGTACTTTTGGTACAGCATCTGCTTGGATGGGCAAGATATCTGTTCTGATAAAGGAGGAAGAAGATCGTGTTTCAAATATTAATTGTAGAAGATGATAAAGAATTAAGCCAGCTATTCCAAAAAGTGCTTGAGAAGAATGGATATCAGGTCAAAAGTGCATCGGATGGAGCACTGGCATTAGAAATATTGGATAAAGAGTATATTGATCTGATCATTTCCGATATTATGATGCCGGTTATGGATGGTTATGAACTGGTGTCGGAACTCCGTTCAGCAGGATATCAGATACCGGTACTTATGATCACTGCGAAAGGTTCCTTTGATGATATGCGCCAGGGATTTCTTTCGGGAAGTGACGATTATATGGTAAAACCGGTAAATGTGAATGAAATGGTTTTAAGAGTCGGAGCACTGCTTCGCCGTGCACAGATACTGAATGAACACAAAATTGTGATCGGTTCAACAGAGTTTGATTATGATGCAATGACGGTTACAACTGATAAGGAAAGTCTTGTTTTGCCTAAAAAAGAATTCCTGCTTTTATATAAGCTTGCAGCTTCGCCAGGCAGAACATTTACAAAACAACAGTTGATGGATGAAGTATGGGGATACGAGACGGAGGCAGACCCACATACGATAGAGGTACATATAGGAAGAATCAGGGAACGTTTGAAAGATAACCCTGATTTTGAAATCGTAACAATGCGTGGAATTGGATACAAGGTGGTGAAAAAATAATGGAACAAAAGAAAGAAAAAGGATTGCGGATCCGATCCTGTCTGACTGGTGCAATCTGGCTGGCACTTGTATTTTCAACAGTCATATCTGCGTTATTATTTGCTTTTTTGAATCATTTTTTTAATCTGCCTGGTAGCATACCTGTGCTTGGCTGGCTTTTGATTTTTAATACATTGATTGCAGGGCTGATTACTTCCTTTATCAATGCAAGGTTGCTGGAACCAATTACCAGACTCAGTAAAGCAATGAAGGAAGTTTCGCAGGGAGATTTTGAACAGCACTTGGAAACGAACAGCCGTATCGCAGAAGTTGGAGAATCTTACCAGAGTTTTAATGTGATGACAAAAGAGCTTCGTGCAACAGAAGTACTGCAGATGGATTTTGTCTCCAATGTTTCTCATGAGTTTAAGACCCCGATCAATGCCATTGAAGGGTATACAATGCTTCTTCAGGGAGAAGAACTGTCTCAGGAGCAAGAGGAATATGTAGAAAAAATCCTGTTTAATACCCAAAGGCTTTCCGGATTGGTTGGAAATATTTTGCTGTTATCCAAGTTAGAGAATCAGAACATACCAATGAAAAAAACAGAATATCGTTTGGATGAACAGATCCGTCAGGCATTTCTTTCCCTGGAGACAAAATGGACAGAAAAAGAAATTGGTTTCCAGGTAGAGCTGGAGGAAGTTAAATATACTGGGAATGAAGGACTTTTTATGCATATATGGATGAATCTTTTAGATAATGCGATTAAGTTCAGTCCTGCAAAGGGGACAATTATGATGTTTCTGAAGCAGGAAAAGGATTCTGTAATGTTTATTCTGGAAGATGAAGGACCGGGAATAGAGGATGATGTGAAAACCAGAATATTTGATAAATTTTATCAGGCAGACGGTTCTCACAAAGCAGAAGGAAATGGTCTCGGCCTTGCACTTGTGAAACGGATCGTAGATAGTGCTGGCGGGACAATCAAGGCAGAAAACCGGGAATATGGTGGATGCAGATTTGTTGTAGAGCTTCCAATACAGAAAGATGAGGCCATAGAAGTTTAAGAAAAACAGATAGAGGAGGAATTACATGACATTTTATCAGGAATTGCAGTTAAATCAGGCAGGTTCTAAAAATCTGTTGAAAAAGAGTGAAACAGTGAAAGAAAAATCATATCATATACTGGTATATTTGGTAAAGATAGCTGTTACAATGGCATTTTGTTTTTTATTTGTTACTATTTTCAGTATCTTATTTGGAAATGAGAATAGTATTGTGGGTGTAGTAGTTTTATTATGCCTTATGGTATTTCGGAATGCGGATCTGGGGATCCACACCGGACAATCTACGATGCTTTTGGCTTTGTTCTTTGTAATTATGACTGTATGTCCGCATTTAGCAAACCAGCTTTCACCGGTACTTGGAATGCTGTTAAACATTGCTGCACTGGCAGTGCTGATTCTGTTCGGATGTCATAACCCATTCATGTTTAACCAATCCACATTGGTTCTTGGTTATCTGTTATTGTATGGATATGATGTAACAGGAAAAAGTTATCAGATGCGATTAACCGGAATGGCATTAGGTGCAGCACTTACCTGCTTCGTATTTTATCGAAATCATAAAAACAGAACGTATAAAAGAAATTTGAATGATTTGGTACAGGAATTTGATATATCTTCTTCCAGAACAAAGTGGCAGTTATGTCAGATCATATGCGTACCGGCAGTACTCTGCATTGCGGAACTCTGCAATATGCCACGAGCAATGTGGGCTGGAATTGCGGCAATGTCAGCAATCTTACCATTTATGGAGGATATGCAATACAGAGTCCGCAAAAGGATTGTCGGAAATATTGCAGGTGTAATATGCTTTACAGTACTATATTTTCTGCTTCCGTCATCCATCTATACATACATAGGAATCCTTGGCGGAATTGGTGTAGGACTTTCTGCAAAATATGGCTGGCAGGCAGTATTTAACACATTTGGTGCTTTGGCCATTGCTACAGAGAGTTATGGACTAAAAGGAGCAGTTGGTCTTAGAGTGATTCAGAATGTTTTTGGCGTTGTATTTGCATTAATATTTTGTTCTATGTTTTATTGGCTTATGTCGAAAAAAAAGGAAACAGTGGTAACCGTGGCTGCAAAATAACGTGGGTTAGAAAGAAAAAAGGTTAATCCGGAGATGGCAGCTTTGCTGACGAGTCTGGCAAAGAGTATAAAGATGTAAGGGAAAATGTAAGATCTGTTGGCTTTGGGAAGAATCCTAAGGGTGACAGATCTTTTTTAGGTTTTATTCTGCTTTGGATATACTAACCATAGTGCTAAAATTACATTGCCAGATCGTGAAAACAGGATATAGAATATAATTAACAAAAATAACCATATAGGTTATAAATATTTAGGAGAAAGGAATGAGGTTTATGTTATATGAATTTTTGAAAGACAATTATAAGGAAGCAGAGCCTATATTCTTTTCTGATATAGTGATTGAATATTAAGTAAAAACATAATCTAAGACAGGCGGCCATCCGCCTGCTCTTGACATGCCTAGCAGTAACTGTTATATATAAAACAAGGGTGAAAAGCCTGATTTGTAAGCTTCTCACCCTTCATTATCATAGAAGAATCTAATTTACAGAGATTTTCTCATAGTCTCGCATTTTCTGCTTAGTCTTCTACAGGAACAAAAACATCTTTTCCTAATCCACAGATCGGGCATACCCAGTCATCTGGAATATCCTCAAATGCAGTTCCTGGAGCGATACCTCCGTCTGGATCGCCTACTGCCGGATCATAAATATAGCCACATGGTTCACATTCATATTTTTTCATAGTTATTTTCTCCGTTTCATTGTTGATTCATTTTGTTAATAGATTTCTACTGAATTTTTCAGTATTTTGTTGCTTTTTTATGTATGTCTGTATTATACATGATACTTTCTATTTTGTCAATAACAGTAATTATTATTATTTTTATTTTGCGTATTTTAAATTCAGTAATATCTGACTAAAATGTTACGAAAAAGACTGGTTCTACACTATTTCTGAAAATCTGGCAGTGCATTGCTCTTTCTCATTCGCAAAGAAATATGGAGTGGATTTTGCAGTTGTCAGAGACAGAGAGAAAAGTCCTCCGGTCTATACGGTTTTCTTTAAGGCAAAAGATACAGACGCGGTTACAAGAATTTTACAGGATTATTCAGCAAAGCAGATCAAGAAGCCATCGTTAGAAGCAAAACGTCGTATGATGGATTTGGATAATCTGATAAAAGGTCTGTATGAGAATTTCACACTGGGGCGATTGCCGGAGAGACAGTTTAACCGCCTTATGACGGAATATGACACCGAACAAAGCAACCTAGAGCAGAGAAATTCAGAACTTGAAACTGCTACAGAACGTATATCCACTAAGGCAGTGCAGATTGATAAATTTGTGCGACTGGTTAAGAAATACCGAGATTTTGAGGAACTGACAACACCTATGCTTAATGATTTTATTGAAAAGGTTGTAATTTATGAAGCTGAGGGTGGCAGAACAAAAGACCGTACTCAGCAAGTGGATATTTATTTCAATTTCATTGGAAATTTTGTTCTTCCACTCAGTGAGGATGAAGTGGAAGCCTTGCAGTCAGAGGAAGCACGCAGAGCGGAAGAGATTGCTGAAAGAAAGAGAAAATCTTCTAAGAAATCTACGCAGAAAAGAAATCATAAGCGTGCAGAGATCAAGGCAAAAGCAGAAGCTGGAGATTCTGAAGCTATGGCAGAATATAAAGCAATCCTTGAAAAAGGCAGACAGAACAACCGTAAGAGAGCTGAAAAAATGCGAGAATTGAGAATGTCTGACCCTGAATATCGGGCGAAGATGGAAGAGAAAGAACGCTTGGCATTGGAAAGGGAAAAGAAACGTCAGGAGCGTGCTACAAAGAAGAAAAAGATTGCTTTGGCAGAATGAAAGGAGCAGGCAGAAAAAGGTAATCAGGAAGCCATCAGAGAGCTTGAGGAGCGTAGAGCCATTGCAAGGGAGCGTTCAAGGAAATCAGCAGAAAAGCGTAAACAGAGAGCAGAAAATGACCCTGAATATGCGAAATATTTGGAAGAAAGAAATACAGAATATAACAGACGGCATACCGCAAGGAGAAAGGAGCAGATGGAAGCCTTGAGAGCCAGGGCAGAAGCCGGAGATCAGAAAGCACAGAGTCATCAGCTTGCAGAGCGTAAACAGTATCAGGTTAGAGCCACAGTGAAGAGCTACAGAAAAATGCGTGAAGATGCATTGAATGGAGACCCTATTGCAAAAGAGAGATATGAAAAAACACTGGCTATGAGACGTGAAGCGTATCATGCAAAGAAAAGAGAACAGACAGCCTGACAATATGCATATGATCAAGATACATTAGTTGCAGAATTGATGAGAATAAGCGGGAGCGATGCAATTATTGTATTAGCTAAAGAGCTATGGTATTGTATAGATAGTTTAACAAATCGGAATTTTATAAGGAGTGAAAAGAAAAGTGTGTGAGGAATGTTACTCTGATGAAAATAGAATAACGCCTTTACTAAATCCGCTGGACTGTTTGGAAAACCACACTCAATATATTTGTGGAACTTGTGGACGGTGCATTTGTATCGAGCATGACCCAAATAGAGGATTGCAACGATGGAATTTTCCTTTTAAGTCATTGGAAATTGCAAAACTATATTTGCGAACAGCGGACTATACAACGAAAAGTGCGTGTGGTATTTATGAGATAGAGAACAATAAAGGAAGATTATCTTATAAAATATTTCCAGGGAATGATGAGTTAAATCTATTTTTGAAAAAGAATAAAGACAAGAAATGCAGGCAAATGATGCCTGTGTTTAGTGCTGGAAAGTATAAAGAATATCCACACACAGAAGTACGAAAATTGACGCCTGATGAAATAAAACAATATATGAGTGAACGCTAAATTCATATTTATCGGGGAGTAAATAGAACAAAAATCGGAATTTGGAGGAACTTATGATGAAAAAAATGATAATGGCATTATGTATATTTATTTGTGTGTTTACTTTAGTTGCGTGTTCTGGACAACAAACAAACGAACCACTTACTTTAGGTGTCAATGCGATAATAACAGAAATTGATAAAGAAAATAAAATCATAACCACAAAAGATAGCGGAGAAGAAGGTGTTTTAGGAGATGATTGTCTTATTGATTGTTCCCAAATTCCTATGATCTATTGTAATTATGATACACAAGATGTTGTAGGTATAACACTTGATGATTTACAGGTGGGGGACGAAATCATTTTGACTATTCGGAGCTCGGAAATAGAAAATCTTCAAAAGGAAGATGACAATAAAGCAAAAATAGCAGTTGAACAATTACAATTAGGTACACAGAGAATTAAATAATTTCCAGTTTTTGAAACTGAGAAATCGGAAGTTATGGAGGGAATAGAAATGAAAATAAATTTTCGACTGCAAATAATTGTTACTCTGATTTTAGTCATTGCGGGATTTATAAGTTCTTTATGGTTCAATAAGGATATATACTATAATCTTGCGTGGGCTTTTACGGGTCTTGCTTTTTTCATTAACCCAGTATATCCCCAAAATGCAATTCATTTAGAAGAAGAAAAAGCGAAAAAAGGAATACGAATAGCAGGAATGATTTTAGTTTTTATCGGACTAACAAATGGATTTGGTGTATAAATTCTAATTGATATAAAAAAGGAGGACACATAGATGAAAACAGTGGTTCTTTATAATATTATTTCTTTTATCATCATCGTTGCTTTGATTTTTGTCTTAAGGATTGTTAGTAAGAGTAATTTAAGACAAAATCAACAACTTGTTATTAAAGTCATTGCAACTATTTTAATTGTTTGTGTGATAGCGTTCGTGCTTTTTATTGATGTAATAGCATTTGGCATTATAGGACCAGTTCCAAATTAACAATTTCAGTTTGATGAAAAAAATTATTGGAGAAAAATATGGTTGGAAGAATTTATCACGTTGGATTAACCGTTTCTGATTTGGATCGTTCGATTGCTTTCTACAGAGATATTCTTAGGCTTGAATTTCAGGGCGAAATCTTTATGGAAGGCGAAGAAACAGATAAAATGTTCCGTAAGGAAAATTGTAAAGCAAGGGTTGCATATTTGAATGGTTCAAAGGCTCTTGAAGCACCACCGGTTGAATTGATTCAGTTTGTAGACAGCAAAATCCATAAAGAACAATCAGACTTGTTTACGACATCTATCTCAGAAGTATGCTTTTACACGGATGACATTGATTCTGTCTACAAAACTCTTATCGAAAATCATGTGGAGTGCTTGTCTGAACCGCAGTATTTCGATTTCAGGGCAGATGGATTTGGGGAAAGCAGAGCGTTTTATTTCAGAGACCCGGATGGAATCATTCTTGAGATGATGCAACCGTTATAAAAGGACACCAAATCGGAATTTTGTGGAGGCACATCAATGGAAACGATTTACGAAAAGTATATGGCACTTCCCATAGATAAGGGACTTTTATGTTTAGAATATGGAGATATTGCAGAGCCGTATTTTTGCTATCCCGTCAACGCAAAGCCAATCGGATTTGAAGGATGTATTCTGTATTGCTTTTTGCCGGAATATGGAGAAATGGTATTTGCCTGCAATCCAGAAAGTTGTGTAGACCAAAATGTATATCCATTAGCGGCAAATTTTGAAGATTTTATCCGTTTAATCTTGGCTTGTGGTACTGCTAACCCATTGGAGCAAATCGTTTGGATGGATAAAAATAAATTTGAAGAACACATGGCAAACGAAGAAAAAATACTGACCGATGAGCAGAGGACAGCGGCACAACAGCTACAGCGGGCATTAAGTTTGTTACCAATAGAAAATCCGTTTGAATATGTCAAATCCATTCAAAAAGATTTTGATGGTAGTAAAATACAATACAGTGATGAATACTATGAAGTTACCGGCATAGAGAACCCTAAAGGAACTAACACCCAAGATAAGCATTTAGTTGAATTTGAACCTGTCGTTTTTGAATTTAACCGCAAACAAGATAGCGACTAACAACTTCAAGTTTTTGAAACTGAGAAATCGCAATTTAAGGAGGCAAAGTACAATGAAAAAAGCTATTATTATGATGATTGTGGTATTTGCTTTAGTTGTTTGGCCGTTCAGCGGTGTGTGGCAGCTCTTGTCTGGCATCATTGGCGGTGGAGTCCGAGAATCCTTTATTTATCCGATTTATGGTGGAATTATTCTTCTTTCAGGTATTATAGTCGTTTGTACTGAACTCATTCTGGAAGAAATCAAATCGTTAAAAGACGATATAAAAGATAAAAACGAAGGATGCTGACAACTTCAAGTTTACAGAACTGAATCAAAAGAGCTCGAAGGAGCTCTTTTTCCTTTTTTATAATAGTATCATTATGGTATAATAGAGACATTAAAATCGAAATTTGGAAAGGGGTGCACTGCCATGCTGAGAAAATTGAATTGTTTTTTAAACATCGTTATTGGTTCATTCATAGGAGTTTTTATTGGGTACGGAATTTATAAGTTCTGGCACTTTAAAACTTATCCAAATTTATATGTCATGCAGTCTGCACCGTGGTACACAGAGTTACTGTGGGATGGTGCTATAGTGGCTGTTGTGGTGGTCGTATGTATTGTCCTAAAGCTGGTTATTTGGAGAAAATTAAAGCCATAACTTCCCATTTATTGGGAAGTCGCTGAGAACGAAAAATCGGAATTTTGGAGGTTATTATGGCTTTTGATTTTAAAAAAGAGTATAAAGAATTCTATATGCCGAAGAATAAACCAGAGATTGTAAATGTACCTAAGGCAAATTATATTGCAGTTAGAGGAAAAGGCAATCCAAATGAAGAAGGCGGAGCATATCAACAAGCAATCAGTGTTCTATATGCTGTTGCATACACATTAAAAATGAGTTACAAGACTGATTATAAAATTGAAGGATTTTTTGAATATGTTGTTCCGCCATTGGAAGGTTTTTGGTGGCAGGATGATGTCGAGAGTGTAGATTATACAAATAAGTCTGCTTTCAGCTGGATTTCTGTTATCCGTTTGCCTGATTTCATTTCTAAAGCTGATTTTGACTGGGCGGTAGAAACAGCAACGAAAAAGAAGAAACTTGATTGTTCGTCAGCAGAGTATCTTACGATTGATGAGGAATTATGCGTTCAAATTATGCATATAGGTTCTTTTGATAATGAGCCAGCAACTGTTGCGCTTATGGATACTTATTTAGAACAAAATGGATATGTTAATGATATTAACAAAGACAGGTTGCACCACGAGATTTATATGTCTGATGCAAGAAAGGTTGCCCCAGAAAAATGGAAAACTGTAATTAGACATCCAATTAAGAAAGCGTAAAATTCCTGTAGATAAGGAGACGGGAGTTAATTACCTTTGTTGGAAGTCCGGATATGGAGCTGGTGTTACACCTCTCCTGGACTCTGAAGGAAAAGTTATAGTTACAAAGTAAAATCCAGTTTGCCACTGCATTTGCAAATGCTGGACGGAGATAAGAGAATAACAAAGACTCAAGTGAGTAGGAGAAAATCAATGAGAAAAGATATTTATAAATCCAAGAGAACAAAAAGAACAGAAATCACTTCGTGGGCACTTATAGTGGTGGTGGTGTTGGCATTGCTGTCGCCTTTTATTTATCGCAAGGTTTTGGTACGGGATTCCGTAACAGAATACAAAGAACTGCTGGTCATAACGAAAGGTAAGGCTAAAAAAGTTGACAGGGGATACAATTGGAAGAAAAGACATTATAGTGGTGCGAGCAAAACTACAACAATGTACTATGTAAGAGTCAATGCTTCTGACCTGGATTGTGGTGAAGAAACTATGAATGTAGAAGTGTCATCAAGTATTTATGATAATGTCGTGGAAGGTGAGTATCATGAGTTTACAGTTGTTACGGACACACTGATCACGGGAAAGAAACGGGTGCGGATTTATTATTAAGTGCTTTTGAGATATTGATAAAATATGTGAAAAAAAATAAGCAGATAAATGGATTTAATATAAAAATTGAGATTTAAGGCGGCAAAAATAAATGGATAAAGAAAAGAAGAGAAAACGCAATTTGGTGTTAAATGGAATAGCTATTCCCATTGGGAATATGGTATTTCAGACATATTTAGTTGGTGCCGGAGCTTCATCCTTGCGTGAAGCCATCAAACTATTCTGGACCTTCCGTGTTCCGTGGGGATGGACATACCCCTGTGTGTTAGGATAGTTGTCAGTGAAAGATAATTACTTTTGTGGTAGTATAGAGCTATCGCAGGAAGGGAGCTTTCATTATGAACTATAGTCCAGAGTTAAAGGATGCACTCCTCAGGAGGATGCTTCCACCAAACAATGAATCCATTACAAAAATTTCCAGAGAAGAAGGTATTTCCGAACAGACATTGCGTAACTGGCAGGACAAAGCCAGAAAGGAAGGCTATGCCACTCCTGGTACAGATGCCATCCCAGACAATTGGAGCACACAGGATAAATTCTTAGTTGTTGTTGAAACAGCGAGCATGAATGAAACGGAACTTGCTGAATATGCCCGTAAAAAAGGACTTTATGTTGAGCAGATTAAGGCTTGGAAAGATGCCTGCATGAATGCAAATGGCGGCATCGCTAAAGAGGCCTCCCGACTAAACCGGGAACTCAAGGATTCTGAAAAAGAACGCAGAAAACTTGAAAAAGAATTACAACGCAAGGAAAAAGCTCTTGCCGAAGCTGCAGCTTTACTTGTATTGTCAAAAAAAGCAAATGCGATCTGGGGGGATCCCGAGGACGAATGATTAGCGCCTCAGACCGCGAAAATGCTGTACTGCTAATCAATGAAGCTATTGCATCTGGTGCATCCTGCAAAAAAGCCTGTTACCGTCTCGGAATTACAGAAAGGACTTTTTACCGCTGGAAAAAAAGAAAATCAGATATAAATTCCTATGAAGATGGACGTCCCACAGCGGATCATTCAGAGCCGGCAAATAAGATCCCGACAGAAACCCGAAAGGAAATCATAAATATCTGTAACAAGCCTGAATACGCCAGCATGGCGCCATGTGAGATCGTTCCAACACTAGCCGATGAAGGCATCTATATCGCCTCTGAATCAACCTTTTATCGTGTTTTACGGGAA
Organism: Clostridium sp. CM74B_53; assembly: GCF_036318045.1. Taxonomy (NCBI): domain Bacteria; kingdom Bacillati; phylum Bacillota; class Clostridia; order Eubacteriales; family Clostridiaceae; genus Clostridium; species Clostridium sp. CM74B_53. The sequence continues at coordinate 40,949 of NZ_JAWQDE010000006.1, forward strand.
GAAAAAATGTTGAACCATCGTGGACGCAGTGAAGCACCAAAGCATAACCGTCCGTCTACATACAGTGCAACAGCACCCAATCAGGTGTATATGTGGGATATTACGTATCAATATGGCTCAAAATGCTAGAAAAAGATACATAGACAATAAAAGATTATTTCTCAATGCAGAATATAGTGAAGAAATGATGATAGAGTTGTTTAATATGATTAATAAACATTATGAATAAATTGCAAATAGAATTTTTAAATAAGGACAATGTTGATGATTATCAGGCTATAATGGAATGCATTGATCCATGGTTTGGGACGGTTCCAATAGATTACAATAAGGATAGCTTTGGCGATGAATTAGCTGGGATTAGAGAACGGTTGTATAATTATCAAAGCATTTTTTTAAATTCTTTTATAGATCCCCAGAGCGTATATAGTCTTATGAAAGATGTAATAATTATTATTGCTTATAATAACAGCATAGCAAATTTTTTCTTAAAAAGGGAAATGCCAATTTTTGCATGTACATATCCTATGAATTCCCAAGTGATTTGCTTTTTAGCGTGTGTAGAAACTGATTTAATATATCAAGTATTTGTACATGAGTTAGTGCATGCATATAGACTATGCCAATTGAAGATAAAAACATTTAAGGATTATATAGTATACAATAATTTGTTATGCAATGTGATTTATGAAGAAATAGTTGCGTCATCTTTTGAGAAAAGTATATTTAGTGTATTATCTTGGAATGAGATTATGGGAGGTCAATTTAAGAAGATATATAAAGAGGACATAGACAGATGCATAACGGCTATTAAAAAATCCAAAGATATTGAGGAACTCAATAAGTTATTTTTAGAGGAACGCAAAAGGGATATTATATATTCATTTTGTAAAATGTATGCTCTTGACAAAAAGGTGGATCAATTATTGCCGTTATCTGCTAAAAATGGATTGATGAATATTGTGTACGATTCTGGAACATTTATTCGTAATCAAAATATAAAGGGGTGTGATTATGATTAAACGGGGTAAGAGGTATTCGATTTTGAGTGCGGTCGGACTGTGCGTTCGATGCAGCGCTGGTGTCTCGGTAGCAGTGATGTTACTGTATTTGTTCCAAGGGCTTACGCCAGCTCTGCTCACACTGGCGACAGGGGCCTTCATTGATGCGGCGATAGGGCTTTTGCGGTCCGGGGAGTATGCCGACGTTGGGAGAGCGCTGACTGCGGTGTCTCTACTAGTGAGCTTCGATTGGATTTCCAACCAACTTCTCGATCTTCTGGTGGGGCGGCTACGGATCGATGTGCGAGAGAGGTTCGGAACGGAGATGGTGGAGAAGGTCGCTGATCTTCGATATCGATATGTGGAGAATCCGGAGAGTTGGGATCTGATCACGAAGATTTCCACTGATACGGATGAGAGTATCTTGAATGCATTTCAGGCGTTGCTGGCGTTTTTGGCGCTGGTATGGAAAGCGCTGGGTTTATTTCTGGTGATGTTTCGATATGTGCCAGCAGCGGCTCTGGCTGTGACGGCCTGTGCGGTGCCTTTGGTAATGCTGTCTTTGGCCGGAGGGCGAGCCAGTTATGCCGGAATCAGCGAGACCCAGGGGCTAAAGCGGCGGTATGAGTATATTTCCAGGCTTTTGACCGGAAGGGATGCGGCGGAAGAGAGGACTTTGTTTGGCTGGGCCGGATATTTCAATGGTGAGTGGGAGAGTGCCTATAAGAAATGGCTCGGAGTAAACGCGAGGGTGAATCTGAAATCTTTTGCGAAGGCGAAACTTGGCAGCATCTCCTTGGTGTTGATCGCGATCGTGGTGATGACTGCGCTGATTCCTGGCGTCGTGGCAGGAGAGATTACGATTGGTATATTTATGGCTTTGGTTTCGAATATATTCTCACTGGTCCAACTCATGTCCTGGAGTCTGCTCCACAGCGTCAGCGAGATCGCGAAATATAACGAGTTTTTTCATGATGTTGAAACCTTTACCAAAATGGATTTTAGGGAGGCGGAGAGCGTGAGCTGTGAATTGCCGGAGTTCTCTTCGCTGGAGTTTCGCGATGTTACTTTTGCCTATCCGGGGACTAAGCGAAAGGTGCTTGACCATCTCTCGTTTCAGATTTCAGCCGGGAAAAGCTATTCATTTGTCGGCGCAAACGGGTGTGGGAAGACTACGATTACGAAGCTGATCGCTGGGCTATATGATGATTATGAGGGACAAATTCTGATTAACGGAACGGATATTCGGGAGTGGGGCCCCGGACGGATCGCAGGTTTTTTCTCTATTGTCTATCAGGATTTTGCCAGATATGGACTTTCGCTCTATGAGAATATTGCCATCGGGGATGTGGAAAAACTGTGCGGAGACGAAATCAATCTGGTTCGTTTTCAAGATGTTGTCGATATGATGGAGTTAGGCGAGATCGTGTCTGACTTAAAGCATGGGATGGAGACGAAACTGGGGAAGATCGTGAGGGACTCGGAAGACCTGTCCGGCGGGCAGTGGCAACGGGTGGCAATCGCCCGGTGTCTTGTGAGCGACCGCCCTGTGAAGATTTTAGATGAACCGACGGCGGCGTTGGATCCTGCTGCAGAGAGTGCGCTGTACGAAAAATTCCGTATCATTAACCAGAAATATACCTCTGTTACGATCAGTCATCGGCTGGCAAGCGCGAGACAGACAGACGTTATCTTTGTGATCGAGAACGGGAGAGTTTCCGGTTCAGGAAGCCATGAGACGCTGTACAGAGAAAACAGGTTGTACAGGGAGATGTACGACAGTCAAAGGAGCTGGTATCAGGGATGAAGAGACAAAAAGAATGTTTTATCGGGGTCTCCGCAGTAGTTCACTTATTTCTAAAGATCGCCGGAGCCATGCCTGTTGTGTTTCTGCTGTTTCTTGTCGTGAATGTTCTACACGGTACGGCGTGGGCGTTAGAAACACTGGCAAGACAGGTGTTTTTTGACGGATTACAGAGCGCTGTGGAGAGAAACTCACTCCAGGCCGCTTATTCTGGAGCTCTGTGGGTAGGAGCGGCCGCGGTCTATGTGCAGGTACTGAATGGAGCTGGCAATTTTATTGGGCAGCATATTTTCAATCCTAGGGCAGTGAACACGCTGACAAGAGAGTTTCACACACAGACGGCGCAGTTGCCGCTGTATGAGTTCGAGAAGGAGACGACTCTGGAAACGATTGAGAAAGCCCGGCAAGGAATCAACGGGACCGTGCAGCTTCTCAGAGCCGTGATTTCGATTGCCATGTTCAATCTGCCGTATGTGGCGTTCATGGGGGTGTATTTGTACCGCCTGGATCCGATCCTGGTTCTTTCGTTGCTGTTTATCTTTAGTCCTATGGTGTGTGCCCAGGTGATAAAAAGAAAGGCGTATCGGCGGCTGACCGATGAGACGGCAGCTCTCGAGAGGGAGTACCGGCATTATTCGGACTGCATGATTGATAAGAGGTATTGGAAGGAGACTCGGACGCTGGGAGCTGTCGGCTTTTTCATGGAACGATTTCGGGCGGTGCTTGCAAAGTATGATAAGAAGCTATGGGAGACAGATTCCAGGTTGTATCGAACAGAGCTTTTGATGCGTGTTTTGACTCTTCTGGGATATCTCGGAGTGCTCTTTCTTCTGGTGCGGTCGTTGCTTTCCGGGAACATCTCGGCTGGGGCGTTTGCGGCGGTGTTCACTTCCATTGATTCCATTTTCCGGTTCATGGAGAACATCGTGGCGAGAAGCGCCGGAAATATTTCACGACACATGGCGTCGGTAGGGAATTATCTTGAGTTTTGCCGGCAGAATGGGTTTGCGGCCGACGATGGCCAGGTCAGAGGAGCTTCTGACGGCTGCTGTATTGCAGAGGAAAGTGAAAGCGGCAGGGAAAGCTGTGCCGTCATTGTGGAAGACGTTTCTTTTGCCTATCCCAATGCCGACCGACCGTTTCTCGATAGAATATCGGTTCGGATTCGGAAGGGGGAGACGGTTGCGGTCGTTGGTGAAAACGGAGCTGGAAAAAACTACCTTCGTAAAGCTTGTTCTGGGACTGTATGAGCCTTCCTCTGGGTGGATTTTGCGGGAACGGGACAGTTTTGTCTCTCAGTCTGCAGTCTTCCAGAATTTCCAGAAATACCGGATGCGACTGGATGACAATATTTGTTTGAAGGAGCTAGAATGTCGGGATGCGGAGGAGATGGAACGGGCTGCGTCTCTTGCTGGAGTGGAGTACGGGAACTCCGATCTGTATCCGGAGAAATTCGGGACGCTTCTCGGCCGGGAGTTTGGTGGTGCCGAACTTTCGGGTGGCCAGTGGCAACGGATCGCCATTGCCAGGGGACTCTATAAGGAGCATGACATGATTGTGCTGGACGAGCCGACGGCCAGTATCGACCCGCTGGAGGAAACCCGTTTGTACCGCATGTTTGCAAGGATGGCGGAGGGGAAGACGGCGTTTATCGTAACCCACCGAATTGGCTCGGCCCAACTTGCCGATCGGATTCTTGTGTTTGACAAGGGAAAGATCGTCGAGCAGGGAACGCATGAAGAACTGATAAAGTCTGGTGGGAAGTATGCGTTTTTGTATCGTGAACAGGGAAAGTGGTATTAGATGAGGGCTGCGGATCGTTCTTTGCCAAAGTGGGACAACTGACTGGACATGTCAGTTGAAAACTTTATTTCATATGTAAAGATGATGGTTTTGAAAGTACGATTCAGATACCCTGCAGGAACAGTAGCTGATTTGAAAAAGGCATATGTCAAAAAGAGTTATTGACATATGCCTTTTATAGAGTTAATATATAAAAAAAGCGAAAAAGGAGCAGTTTATGCCGAGACCAGTAAAATGCAGGAAAGTCTGCCATTTCCCGAATGTTTTAGAATTCTTTCCGGCAGATGATACTGAGAAAAAAGTACCCATTGTTCTGACTGTAGATGAATACGAGACAATTCGTCTTTTGGACAAGAAAGGTTATAGTCAGGAGCAGTGTGCAGAATCTATGCAGATCGCAAGAACAACAGTTCAACGAATTTACGAGATTGCCAGGAAGAAAATAGCAGATGCTCTAATTGATGGACATCCGCTCAGAATAGAAGGTGGGGATTTTAGAATCTGTGATGGTCAGAGCAGTAACTGCAACCTTGGAGGATGTTATAAGCAGGAGATATATCAAAAATATGCAGTAGAAAAAGGAGAAGATATCATGAGAATAGCAGTAACATATGAAAATGGACAGATTTTTCAGCACTTTGGACACACAGAGACATTTAAGATCTACGATGTAGAGGAAGGAAAAGTGGTACATTCAGAAGTAGTAGATACGAATGGAAGCGGACATGGTGCATTGGCAGGAGTTCTTAATGCATTAAATGCAGATGTTTTGATCTGCGGCGGAATCGGAGGAGGTGCTCAGACCGCGTTAGCGGCAGCAGGCATTAAGCTTTTCGGAGGAGTTTCAGGAGATGCGGATAAAGCGGTAGAAGCTTTTATCAATGATACACTTGATTATAATCCGGATGTGAAGTGTTCTCATCATGAGCACAACCATGGGGAAGAACATGCATGTGGTGAGCATGGATGTGGAAGTCACAGCTGTCATTAGGAAGGATATAATTATGCTAGCACGAAAAGGTAATGGAAGAATTATCGTGATACATTCTTTTGTATTATTTGATAAAATGGCAGATTACATTTTCAATATGGCAGTTAAAGCCCGTGAATGCTGTATCAATCGCTACAGTGATTAAGTATTTTGCATGCAGCGCTCTTATATGTATGATTATGTCTATGTATACGGGACATAAAATGATTTCAGGTAATAAAAAAACAAGAAAACAGGTGGAAAATACAGAAGCGGAGGAATAGTAAATGTTAGAGTCAGGAATCAAAGCACCGGATTTTGAACTGCCGGATCAGAATGGGAAAATGCATAAATTAAGTGATTATGCAGGAAAAAAAGTAATTTTATATTTTTACCCAAAGGATAACACGGCAGGCTGTACAAAGCAGGCATGTGGTTTTTCCGAGCGTTATCCTCAATTCACTGAGAAAGGAGCAGTTGTTCTTGGGGTAAGTAAGGATTCCGTAGCTTCTCACAAGAAATTTGAGGAAAAATATGGATTGGCATTTACACTTTTGGCAGATCCAGAGCGCAAGGTGATCGAAGCATATGATGTATGGAAAGAAAAGAAAAATTATGGAAAGGTTTCTATGGGTGTGGTAAGAACGACATATCTTATCGATGAACAAGGGATTATCATCAAAGCCAATGATAAAGTCAAGGCGGCAGATGATCCTGAAAATATGCTTAAGGAATTGGTATAATGAAGATCATATTGTCACCTGCAAAAAAGATGATTGTAGATACTGATAACATAGCACCGGTTGAACTGCCTGTCTTTATTGATAAGACAGCAGAAGTATTGAGCTGGATGAAAAGCAAATCAAAAGAGGAACTGAAGACTATCTGGAAATGTAATGACAAGATTGCAGAGCAGAACTTTAACAGATTGGAAAAAATGGATCTTTACAGTAGACTTACTCCGGCTGTTTTAGCATATGAAGGGATTGCATTTCAATATATGGCACCAGCTGTGTTTGAAATCCAGCAGTTTGAGTATTTGCAAAATCATTTAAGAATCCTGTCTGCGTTTTATGGCATTTTAAAGCCGATGGATGGTGTGACTCCTTATCGTCTTGAAATGCAGGCAAAAGCTGAGATTGAAGAAAAAACAAATCTATATGATTACTGGGGGGACCGGTTATATCATTCAGTAATTGATGACAGCAGGACTATCATAAATCTGGCATCCAAAGAATATTCAAAATGCATAGAAAGGTATCTATCGGATAAAGATAACTACATCACGATTACATTCTGTGAATTGTCAGGTGATAAGCTGGTTACAAAAGGTACCTATGCGAAGATGGCCCGCGGTGAAATGGTTAGATTCATGGCAGAGAATAATATTGAAAATCCTGTAGATATACAAAAGTTTGATAGACTTGGATATACTTTCAGAGGAAATCTGTCATCGGAGACGGAGTATGTTTTTGAGCGAAAAATCATAAAGTAGAATCTGCGGACAAAATATAAAACGTCTGCTCATTGCCGGAATGGTGATGAGTATGGCGTTTTTTTGATGCCGAAAACCGGGTGACGACCTGAAAAGAAACACAAAATGATTCATATAATGTATAATACATGAGAGAATATTGCAGAGAGTGATTCAGAATGTTTTCGGCGTTGTATTTGCATTGGTATTTTGTGCTATGTTTTATTTGTTTACGTCGAACAAAAAGGAAACCGGGGTGACCGCAGATGCAGAGTGAGGTGGATTGGAAAGAAAGTAAGTGGTACACGATGTCCGGTGGTCAGAAATGTATTGACTGGAAAAAACATTGAAATCAAAATTTACGGAGAAGACTATGATACGAGAAATTGAGAACAGAAGAAGTATAAGAAAATATAGATCCGATGAGATTGACAGGAAGCTGATCGAAGAGATCATATATAGTGCTACTCTTGCGCCATCAGCCAAAAACCGGCAGCCATGGAAATTTATCGTATATCAGGGAGAAGAGAAAGATAAACTGGTTGAGGTTATGCACCATGGTATAAATTCAGAAAAAATCACACATGAACTTATGCCGGAATGGGCATTTGCAATCCCCGATGCTGAAAATACAGTCAGAATCATGCAGGAGGCGCCGTGCCTTATAGCAGTGCTTAATACAAATCAATATACACCATTTGCAAGCATCGAGAGAGAAAAACGGATCGTAGAAATTTGCGATTCGCTGTCGATCGGTGCGGCTGTTGAGAATATGATATTGACAGCGACCGGATATGGATTAGGTACATTATGGATTGCCAATACCTGCTTTGCCTATAATGAGCTGATAGAATTTATCGGAACAGACAACCAGCTGACAGGAATTGTTGCCGTTGGAGCTGCAAATGAAGCTCCGCCGAAAAGGCCACGAAAAGCATTAAGAGATGTTGTCGAGTATAGATAAAGAAATCTTAGAGAAATTTTAAACTGCCAAACAACGAAGAGATAAAATTCATATTGGAGATGATCAGCTTTGAAGAAAGCATATGAGCAGGAAATAGAAATGTGGAACCGGGTTTTTGAGGAATGTATACCGGTGGATCTGAGAAATCTGGATTTAAAGGTGGAACCCATGTTCGATGAAGCTTTGAAGTTATTTGCTGAAAAAACAACGAAAATTTTGGATTTTGGGTGTGGAACAGAACTCGTTTGATGGAGTGATCCTGTCCAATGTTCTGGATGTAATGCCGAAGGACATATCAACAACCGTGATCGATGATCTGGAACGGGTGCCAGAAGATTCGCAGCAAGAAGCCGGATACTGAAAGAGATTGTCCGGCTTCTTTTACGAGGTGCGCCAGACGGCGCACTTTGCAGATGGATATAAATTTCTGGGAGAACGTTTTATTTCTCACGGCAATATTCCCGGATCATTTCCAGAAAATCCCTCGCATGCTGCGGCAGATACCGGTTTTTCCGATAGGCGGCGATGGTAGTTGTGAGGGCCGGTTTATGGCCGACGGAAAAGCAGAGGGCGCGGTTTCCGGTGTACTGGTTTTCATGGTGGAAATAGCTCTCCGGGGCGAAGGCAGCGCCGACGCCGTCCATAGCCAGATGGATCGACATGGAGGAGTTTCTCGTGTGGAGAGAGACCGGTGGATTGATGTTGTACTCTTGAAAGAGATCCAGGGCGATGCCGCCGGTGTTCTGGTCCGGGTAGAGGAGAATGAAGTTTTCCTCTTTTAATAGGGAAAGATCCAGCCACGGGTAGCGGAAGCCGGGGCGGGTGATAGCTTTTGCGGCGAGAGGATGATTTTCATGCAGGACCAGAACGATCTCCTCAGAGCGCAGGATCTGGTAATCCATGGTCTCGGGAAATTCATGGATATTGTAAAGGGTCAGGTCGATGGATGAGGTCTCCAGACTGTTCTCCGCAATGAAATTTACAGCTTCCATGATATTTAAGGTCACATATGGGTATCGTTTATGAAATGGCGCCAACATTGGCTCGATCAGTGTGCTGCCCATCATGATCGGCACGGCGATGTTTAAGCGGCCGCGCTGGCGGTGAGCGATATCGTCGTATTCCTGCATCCACTCATCGCCGCAGGCAACGATCTGTTCGGCGTAGTGGAGGTAGCGTTCACCTATGTAGGTTGGGTAGTAGCGGTTTTCGTGGCGGCTGAACAGCGGAGCGCCGAGACGTTCTTCCAGGTTCTTTAAGTACTTGCTCAGGGACGGCTGGGAGATATAAAGGGATTCGGCGGCTTTGCCGATGCTCTGGTGGCGGGCGATCGCCAGGATATAGCGGGCTTCTTTTAATTCCATACAGGGCCTCCTCATAGCTTTACTGCATAAAAATTATAGATAATATGTATTTGACGTATAGTATATCACTTTTTATAATGAATGTAAAATATAAGTGTAATTGATGAAAAAACAAATATTTATAAGAAACACTAATTAAAATTTATTACGCACAGTTAAGAAAGGGGCAAACCAATGAAAAAGAGCAGTGCATGGTGCATGCTGGTTCCGGGACTGGTGATCTTATTTCTGTTCCTGATGATCCCGCTGCTTCGCGTTCTGGTTCCAAGCGTGTTTACGGGAGATTACCCGTTCAGCGCATACGTGGACTTTTTTAAGGACGAGTATTACAGAAAGATCTTTTTGAGAACCGTGAAGATCGCGGTCATCACCACCTTTGTCTGTATGGTGGGCGGTATCCCGACGGCGTATTTCATCAGCCGCTGTGATAAGAAGTGGAGAGGACTTCTCCTCTCTGCATCGATCTTCCCGATGATGACGAACTCTGTTATCCGAAGCTTTGCATGGATCAATATTCTCGGCAGCAACGGGATCATCAACAAGGCAATGATCGCTATGGGACTGATCGAGAAGCCGATGAAGCTTTTATACACCGACTTTTCTATCATCATTGGTTCTGTCTACCTGTTTCTTCCGCTGATGATCGTGACAGTTGCCGGTGTTATGGAAAATATCGATGATGACATGATGGAGGCGGCACAGAGCCTCGGAGCTTCAAGAAGCGAAGCATTCATGAAGGTCATCTTCCCGATGAGTCTTCCGGGAATCATCGTCGGCGGTATTCTGGTATTTACCGGAACCCTGACCGCTTACACGACGCCGCAGTTATTAGGCGGCAACTCCAACATGGTCATGGCGACCCTGATCTACCAGAGAGCGATGTCCGTCAGTGACTGGACCGGCGCGTCCGTGATCGCCCTCATCATGATCGTTGTAACCCTGGTTGTGATCAAAGGATTTAACGCTCTGGCCGCACGGCTGGACCGCAGAGGTGAAGATTATGCGTAAAAATAAAGTGCTGACCATATGGGCAGCGATCGTATTTGCATTTTTGATGATCCCGTTACTGATCATCACCGTAACAGCATTCGGCGGCGGAAGCGCCATCACATTCCCGATCGAGTCCTTCTCGACGAAATGGTTCGCGAATGTGTTCGCGCTAAAGTCTTTCCGCAGATCATTCCTGACCAGCCTTGAGGTTGCGCTCCTCGCGACATGCATCTCTCTTCTGGTCGGAATCCCGGCGGCTTATGCGCTGGCGAGATCCGGTTTAAAAGGAAAGCAGTTATTAAAGTCCATCTTCCTTTCCCCGACCATCGTTCCGGGAATTGTAATCGGCTTTATTATGTACCAGTGCCTGATCTTGACACTTAGGATCCCGGTGTTCGCGGGACTTCTCGCAGGCCATTTTATGGTGACACTTCCGTATGTGATCCGCGTAGTCGGTTCTTCGATGGAGCAGTTCGACTTTTCCATCGAGGAGGCGGCGTGGAGCCTCGGATGCCCGAAGGGAGCGGCGTTCTTCAAGGTCGTTCTTCCAAATGTGACCTCCGGAATTTCCTCAGCATTCATGCTGGCGTTCATCAATTCCTTCAACAACATTCCGGTGTCCATGTTCTTATCCGGACCGGGAGTTTCCACATTCCCGTCAACACTGATGAACTATATTGAATACAACTATGATCCGACCGTATCGGCGGTTTCCGTACTTTTAATGGCAGCTACCGTAGTCATCATGGTGATCGTAGACCGCACACTGGGTATCGCAGCCCTGGCGAAATAAGGAGAATATGACCATGGCTTTTATGAGTTTAAATGGAATCGACGTAAGTTACGATAAAAAGAAACAGATCTTAAAGGGGCTGAATCTGGAAGTCGAGGAGGGCGAGCTCGTATCCCTCTTAGGACCCAGCGGATGCGGTAAGTCCACGACACTCCGCGTCGTTGCAGGCTTTATCGACCCGCAGGGCGGAACCTTCACATTAGATGGTGAGGACATGACAAAGGTCCCGGTCCACAAGCGTCAGTTCGGTCTGGTATTCCAGAGCTACGCCCTGTTCCCGCACTTAAGCGTTTATGACAATGTAGCGTTCGGACTCAGAACAAGAAAGATGGACAAGGATGTGATCGACAAGAAGGTCAGGGAGATCCTTGAGGTCTGCGGTCTGACAGAGCTTGCCGATCGTTTCCCGAAGCAGATGTCCGGCGGACAGCGCCAGAGAGTTGCCCTCGCGAGAGCACTTGTCATCGAGCCAAAGTTACTGCTCCTGGATGAGCCGTTATCCAACCTTGATGCGAAATTAAGACTTTCCATGCGTGTGGAGATCAAGAGACTCCAGAAGCGCCTTGGAATCACCACATTGTTCGTTACACATGATCAGGAAGAATGCTTCTCCATCTCCGACAAGGTGGCCGTTATGAACGGCGGTGTCATCGAGCAGTTTGACACACCGGAGAACATTTACAGGAGACCGGCGACAGAGTTCGTCGCGAGATTCATCGGTTTCGAGAACTTCCTTGAGCTTGCGAAAAAGCAGGACGGCGTCTACACAGCACCGGATGGAAGCGAGTTCTTAACTTCCATGGATCTCGATTGCGAGAAATTCGCGGGAACGATCCGCCCGGACGATATCTGTCTGGCAGATGATGTTCAGACAGAGAATGTCTTAAGCGGTAAGATCGGTGTCCGCACATTCCTTGGGAAGAGCTACCAGTACGAGGTTGAGACTTCCGCCGGTGTCCTGAAGGTAAATATGGGAACTGACCATGTTTATAAAGAGGGCGAGGAGATCCGGCTGTATCTGCCGAAGGATAAACTGATCCTCGTGAGAAGATAAAAATTAACTTAGTGATCCATCGCGGGGGCAGAGATTCTGTCAACGCGAAGAAATATTATCTCAAAAGAGAGAAAGAGGAGAAAAACCATGAAAAAAACAGCAGCAGTTGTACTTTGCGCAGCAATGATGCTTACCGCCTGCGGCGGCGCATCCACAACAGAGACCACAGCAACAGGAAGCCAGGCAGCAGGCTCTGAGGCAGCTTCTTCCGCAGAAGAGACAAAGGCAGCTTCCGGAGACGCACAGAAACTCGTATTATCCACATACGGCCTCAGCGAAGATATCTCCGAAGAAGAGGTTTACACACCGTTTGAGAACGAGTTCAGCTGTGAGATCGTTACTGAGACAGGCGGCACAAACGACCGTTATACAAAGTTAGCAGCAGACCCGAACTCCACCATCGATGTGATTGAGCTCTCCCAGGCTATGACAGCGAAGGGCACTGACGAGGGACTTTTCGATACGATCGACTTAAGCAAGATCCCGAATGCTGAGAAGCTGATCCCGGCTGCAAAGGAGATTGCAGAGGCAGGACAGGGTGTTCCGTACACCATCAACAGCATCGGCATTATCTACAACCCGGAGCTTACAGGATTTGAGATCACAAGCTTTGATGACCTTTGGGACGAGCGCCTTGCAGGCATGGTTTCCATCCCGGAGATCACAACAACATTCGGACCGGCTATGGTTTACGTTGCAAGCGACCACGCAGGCGTTGACGTAACAACAGACAACGGCGAGGCTGCTTTCAAGGCACTTGCTGACTTAAAGCCGAACCTTGTTAAGACTTATACAAAGTCTTCCGACCTGATCAACATGTTCACATCCGGTGAGGTTGCAGCAGCAGTTGTCGGTGACTTCGGCGTTCCGACGATCGTAGCCGCTAACCCGACACTTGTTTACGTTACACCGGACGGAGCTTACGCTAACTTCAACACCATCAACGTAACAAAGAACTGTGCGAACAAGGAGCTTGCTTACGAGTACATCAACTACCGTATCAGCGAGGAGCTTCAGACAAAGACTGGTAAGGCATTAAACGAGGCACCGACAAACAAGGACGTTACATTCACTGAGGAAGAGTCCAAGGATATGACCTACGGCGACAAGGCTGCAAAAGTTAAGGTTGTTGACTATGCTTTTGTAAACCCGATCTTAAATAACTGGATCGACCAGTGGAACAGAACGATCAACAACTAATAACGAGGAATTTTATATGAGACCCGATTTCATTCTGAAAAATGTCATGGTCTATCAGACCTTCAGACAGTGTTTTGAAAAGCGGGATGTGGCAGTTGCAGGGGAAAAGTTTTATTGCGTTTCCCCTGCAATTTCATATCCGGGAGTGCGGGAGATCGACGGAAAAGGCAGATACATGCTGCCTGGTCTCGTGGATATCCATATGCACATCGAGAGCTCGATGACATATCCGGGCGAGTTTTCAAGGATCACGCTTCCATATGGAGTGACAACGGTGGTTGCCGATGCCCACGAGATGGCGAACGTGTTCGGTATGGACGGCATCCGGGCTTTTATGGCACAGAAGACGAAGCAGGACATTTTCTGGGCGATTCCGTCCAGTGTACCGGCGACAAATGAGAAGTTAGAGACAGCCGGGGCGTCACTTGGTGTAAAGGAAATTTCTGAGATGGCATCCTTAGATGGAGTTCTCTGCCTTGGAGAGATCATGAACTATAAGGATCTCTCAGCAGAAGGCGAGAGCCGGACGAGGGATCTCATCAATGTGTGCCGGAACGCGGGAAAGAATCTTAGGATCGAGGGGCACTGCCCGGGACTTACGGGGGCGGATCTTAACCGCTTTATCTATGAAGGTGTTGATGCGGACCACACCCAGCAGACTCCACAGTCAGTGATGGAGAAGACGGAGCTTGGGATGTTTCTGGAGCTGCAGTTCAAATCCCTGACGCCGGAGGTCGTGAAGACTGTCTGCGACAATGAACTCTATGAGAATGTGGCGCTGGTGACGGATGACACGATGGCAGATAAGCTTCTGACCGGACATCTCAATAAGATTATCGAGACGGCTGTGAGGGTGGGGATGCCGATGGAGAAGGCGATCTACTGCGCGACCTGGACACCGTCGCGGCGGATGCATCTGGATGACAGAGGGATGATCGCGCCGGGGAAGATCGCAGACTTTATGCTGTTGGACAGTCTGGATGGGATCGATCCGGTTGTGGTTTATAAGAAGGGCGAGTGTGTGTACTGCAAGGACGAGGAGGCTTACGGTGCGGCAGAAGCTGCGGCGTGCAGTTTCCCGGCTTCTTTCTACCACACGATCAACTGCCGTCCGGCGGAGATCTCCGACTTTGTGTTAAAGGCGGAAGATCCGGACGCGAAATGGGCGGAAGTCAATGTCATGAAGATCGGTACCTTCGGAACGGCGACCACGCCGGTGAAGCGCAGAGTCGAGGTGAAGGACGGTGTGCTTGACTGGAAGTCGGCGGGACTTTCCCTTGCAGTCGTTTTCGAGCGGTACGGAAAGAATGGAAATGTCGGATATGGATTTGTGGAGGGCGCGCTGACGAAACCGGGCGCTGTGGCCACTACGTGGTCCCACGACAGCCATAACCTGTTTGTCTTGGGAACAGATGAGAACGATATGAAACTGGCCCAGAGACGCGTCCTGGAGCTCCAGGGGGCATATGTGGTGTTCTCAGAAGGAAGATCCCTGGCGGAGGCGAGACTTACAATCGGCGGCATCGTTTCGGATCAGCCGATCGAGGTCCTCGGACAGGAACTGAAAGAAGTCCGGGCGGCGATGGAAGGTCTCGGATATGTGAACAACAACGTGATCATGTCCATGTCCACGCTTTGTCTGCCGGTTTCACCGAAGTTAAAGCTCACGGATCACGGGCTTTTGACGGTGCCGGGGCAGGAACATGTGCCGTTGGTTGAGAAGTACGGGAAGTAGTTTTACGGCCCGCCGCCGGTTTTCTCCCCGGATAGTGGAAGAGCCGGATCAGATCGAAATTATGAAGGATGAAATTAGAACGATGAAGAAGATTATCAAAAACGGCATTGTTGTGACGATGAATGCGGCAGGTGATGTCTGGGATCATGGTTATGTGATGCTTGAAGATACAAAGATTCTGGCAGCAGGTCCGGAAGATGAGCTTGAGAAAACGCTTCAGGAGCTTACTGCGCAGGGGATCTTAAAAGCTGGCGAGACATTCGAAGAGATCGATGCGAAGCGCGCCATCGTGATTCCGGGTCTTGTGAACACCCACTGCCACCTCGGAATGATCCCGTTCCGCGGTCTCGGGGACGACTGCAAGGACCGCCTGCGGGTGTTCCTGCTTCCGATGGAGAATCAGGCCATGGACGCGGAGATGGCAAAGCTTTCCACGAGATACGCCATCGGCGAGCTGCTGCTTTCCGGCGTGACGACAGTGCTTGATATGTACTATTTCGAGGAAACTGTGGCGAAGGTCATGGACGAGATGGGGATCCGCGGAATCGCCGGTGAGACGGTGATGGAAAAGGATTCCTGCGACAGTAAGAACGCGGATGAGGCCATCAGGCGGGGAATCGCCCTGATCGAAGCATACAAAGATCACCCGCGTGTTTCCGGAGCGATCACGCCCCACGGAACGACGACCTGCAGCCCGGAGACTTTAAAGCGGGCATATGAGGAGGATGTAAAGGCGGGAACCGTATTTACGCTCCATGTGGCGGAGATGGACTACGAGATGACCCAGTTAAGGGAACAGTATAACATGACGCCCATCGAGTTTATGGAGCATATCGGAGTCCTCGGACCGAATACGCTGGCGGCCCACAGCATCCGCACAACGGAACATGATGTGGAGATCCTCGCGAAGCATGGCGCGTCCGTGGCCCACTGCATCGCCTCCAACACGAAGGCCGCAAAGGGCGTAGCCCCGGTGTCACTGATGCATAAGCACGGCATGTCCGTCGGCTTCGGTACCGACGGTCCGGCGAGCGGAAATACGTTAGACCTGTTCATCCAGATGCGGATGTGTGAGAACTTCCACAAAAATGAGCTCCATGACCGCAGCGCGTTCCCGGCAAAAGAGGTCGTTTCCATGGCAACGATCGAGGGAGCAAGAGCGTTAGGACTCGGTGATATCACCGGTTCCATCGAGCCTGGAAAACAGGCGGATCTCGTCCTCGTAGAGACCGACTCCCTGAATATGTTCCCGGTATACGATCCGTATTCGGCGCTTGTGTACAGCGCGATTGCATCGAATGTGAGAGATGTTTACGTTGCGGGTGAGTGCCTCGTAAAGGAAAAGAAGCTTGTCCGTGAGGACTTCGCGAAGATCAGGAATGACCTTCGGGAGAAGATGGAGCAGACAGCGTTTAAGGATATGAAGAATCTGGTGTAAAATATAGAAAAACGGCTGATTTTATGGTGAATGTAAAAGCAGTCGTTTTTTTATTACAATGAAAAGTCTGTTCCGGGTATTTTAAGAACAAACTTATTTAAGTAATATGTTATAAGCAAGAAAGCAATATAGGGGAAAAGGCAGATATATTGATGAGATTTTGGTGTAAAGAGGCGAGTGACAGTGAAAAAGATAGATAAAGATGGCTTACTTCTATGTGAACTTCAGGCAGCAGCATTTGAAAATTCAATCGATAAAATGGATTCAAGTTCAGAGATCTTTAGCAGGCGGTTTATGAGAAGTAAGATTGCAAAAAGTCTGGATAATGAATCGGTTCTTGAAAGAAATATTCAGGCAAGTGATATTTTGCAGTTGGTGGATGAAGAGTACGGAGCTACAGATTATGGGTCTATAAAATTGTAAAACCGAAAGAATTAAGAGGATTGTTTTTGCCGTATCATACGATGGATCCTGCCCAGGCGGTTGAGAGAATATTGGAAGCAAAGGGAATGATATTGGATGAGAATAGGGAATTAGAACGGCAATATGCAATATTTAAAAAGGTAAGGAGACAGACTACAAAAAGAGGGAGAGCACACTAACTGATATGTTAATGTGTCTCTTCCATATCACGCTTGTTTCGAACGGACTTTTTACTGTGACTGCATGGCTGGCATGAAATTACGCGTACAGATTATGCGACAGTTTTCTCCAGAAAACGATAGATAAAAGCACCGTAATGCAGTCAGTCAGGGCCTGACCGTAGATAACGCCGTTTAACCCGAGGAGGCCGTTTAAAAGGTACAGCACCGGGATCAGGAGAACACCCTGACGGAGGACGGAAAGGATCGTTGCCGGGAGCGCTTTTCCGGCGGACTGCATGCAGTTCATGTTCGTGAAGAGGATACCGATGAACGGGCCGGAGATCATGTAGGCGATGAGCATTTTTATACCGTACCGGATGACTTCCTCATCGTTAATGAACATCTGGAGGATCGGGCGGCGGAAGATGAAGAACAGGGCGGTTGCCAGAACGCCGACGATCAGGCAGCATTTCTTTGTGTAGGATTCGACACCATGGAAGCGTTTTGTGTCACCGGAACCGAAATTGTAGCCTAAGAGGGGCTGTACGCCGTTTGCGAGGCCCATCTGCAGGAAGGTGATAAACATGTTGGCTTTAAATACGATGCCGATAGCGGCCACAGGGGCGTTCCCGTAGGTCACCAGGATCTGGTTTAAGATGATCGTGGACAGGCTCATCAGCACCGAGAAGATCGCTGTCGGGAATCCGCAGGAGCAGATCATGGAAGCGAGGCGGTTTTCAAGGCTGAAATATTTCGGCAGGATCGAAAAGTTCGGGCTCTTTTTCATGAAGTACCAGAGGTAGTAGGCGCTTGCCAGGATGTTTCCGATCGTTGTCGCGATGGCGGCACCGGCGGCGCCCATATGGAGAATGCTGATCATGAACGGATCCAGAACGATATTCGCGACAGTTCCGATCATGCTGCCGATCATGGCCTCACGGCTGGAGCCTTCGGAGCGGACAACAAAGCTCGCGGCAGCGGACCAGATGATGAACGGGGCGCCGTAGGAGATATGGAAAACATATCCTTTCGCAAGATCATGAGTCTCCGTGTTTGCGCCGAAGATGTTGAGGATCGGCTGCATGAAGAGGACTAACAGGGCGGCGAAGAGGATGCCGACACCGAGGGATGCGTAGGTGATAAAGGAGGAGACCTGCTTCATGCGCGTTTTGTTGTTCTCGCCCATGGCGATGGACGCCGCGGCGCTTCCGCCCATGCCAAACATGTTGGCAAAGGCCATAAATAAGATAAAGATCGGGTTTGTCAGGCTGACTGCCGCAACCTGTAAGGGATCGCCGGTCTGCCCGACGAAGAACGTGTCCGCCATGTTGTAGACGACGGTGACCAGGCTGCTGATGATGCTGGGAATCGCCATTTTGGCGACGGACTGGGGGATGGGTATGGATTTCATTAATTCGTTGTCGTTCATGATGTTTAACCTCGTTCGCTGCATTCCAGGTTCTGCAGCATTTTTTCTGTTATTCGTATAAATTCCTTCAATTCTTCTTCTGAGATTCCACGCAGAAGCAGTTCTTCCGTCTCGTGGATCTCTTTGTTCAGCGCGTCCTTCACGGCAGCAGCTTTCTCGGTAAAAACGATCCGCTTAAAGCGTCCGTCCTGCTCATCCGGGATCCGGAGGATGAGTTCTCTGGCTTCCAGGGACTTTAACATCTCCGTCACGGTCGGCGGACGGAGAGAAAATTCTTTTTCAATATCTTTCTGATAGACCGGATGAAGCGCCGATTCCACCAGAATAAAGTTTAAGATCTTTCCCTGTGCGTTTCCGATTCCGAGCTTTGTATGTACTTCCTGTGATCGGGAACGGAGACGGCTGGAGAGATGGTTGATGATTTTTCCGATGTCCATGTAAGAAATCCTTTCCTATAATGGGATTTTAGCTTTAAGATCCCCTGGATCATGTAGCATAAGCAGTTCCTCTACGAGAAAAAGCAAATGTAAATATTACTTCGGAACCTAAATATATGGCAGAACCAGAGGAATGTCAAGGATAGTTCAGAAAGTGAAATACCGGATATAGAAATAAAAAACCTGTCCGAAAAGGGCAGGTTTAGAAAATGCATAAATTTAAGATGTTAAATAGGATCTGAGACAGGAACTTTTTCCATCAAATCTTCCACACTGCAGTTTAATACCCGAGAAAGCCGAAGAAGAGTTTCAGCCTGAGCCTTATTAATATTTTTCTGGCGCTGCTCGTATTGTTGAATCGTTCGTAATGGAATATTTGTCTGTTCGGCCAGTTCAGCCTGAGTGAATCCCGAAAGAGTACGTAATGCTTTTAAGTTCGTATCAGGGCTGGAATCATGATAAAGTTCATTCATTTTATCTACAAACTGGCGGATATCCATTTCATGATAAGGTGTATACAAGAGACGAATATCGCTGATATGAACTGCGCGTTCGATTTCATCGAAATGCAGCCCTGTGTCCCATTGATAGTAGGCGATAGCCCAGCCCGTCCAGTATTCCGGGCTACGGTCACAGGCGTAGGATGGACGAATATCAGGAATAGACTGACCTGATTCCTGCAAAACCATGCGTGCAAGTTCCACGCCGGACATTCCGGACAGAACAGAGCAGTCGCCCCGTTCAAAGCGATGAGAGGTCTTGCTCATTAAAAACCACTGCCATACAGTTTCCAGAGAGTGTTTAAGATCGTTGACCATATAATCCAACATTCGGGCAAGATTTTTTTGTGCGGAAGAGAGATAACTTTTATCGTAAGCGTGGATCATCAGGTTTCATCTCCTCATCCAAAATAGTGGTGATATATAAATCCCCCCGTTGTCGGTGGTTTCGTTCGGTATCAAAATATTGACGGCGTGCAGATTGATCACGAAACGCTTTTTTCTTGTACCATTCTTTTGCGTCTGCAATTTCATAGCCAATAAATTCAAGACGATTAAAAGCTGCCTCGCTTTTGAGTACAAACTGTTGTCCAAGTTTTCCTAAACGCATAGCGTTACAAAGCTGGCGGTAGGAGATTGCGCCATTAATAAAGTCAGATGCAAAAGAGAAGTAACTGTCATCAGCCCGGTAACCGACAATGATATCTGCAGCTTTATAATCTGTATGAAAGGTGGTAAGCAAATATTCTTTTGATTCAGCAGCAAGTGGTGTGGAAGTATCAAATTCCCGGTTTTCCAGCAGAATCGTAAGCCAGTGCAGCATGGTGTATTTAGATGCGTTTAAATCAAAAATTGAAAGACCATCACATGTAATTTTATATTGGTTGGCATAACCGTTGTGATCAATGCCAACACCCCATTCTTTTGCCATATTTGGATTTTCAGTGCAGTAGAATCCTGTTCCATAATCATTGTATGTTTTGCCATATCCGAATTCAGGGTGTTCGATAATATGATCAGAACCATGATAGATCATTTTTTCCATGAGATCCACCTCCTGATTTGATTATACTCCCACAGGAGTATAAAAAGCAACTTAAATTGCGGCAACTCTAATCCACCAGTTCATTCTGATGTCTCGACAAATGCTCATAGGGCAGGATCAGGCGTCCGCGGTAGAGGCCGCAGCCATCGTTTACGAGGTCATTATTGATGGCGGAGAACATGTTTACGTCGAGGTCGGCAAGGTTTAAGGTTACGAGGCGGTGGCAGCGCTCGTAGGCTTCGTCAAAGTAGACGCATTCGCCCACAGGGATCTCGTCGCGGCGGGCACGCTCGCCCTCCTGGCGCTTCTCGTAGCTTAAGTGGTTGGCGACATCGATCTCTGCGATGTCGTCCATGTGCTTGGTGCGGAGCTGGACTTCCATATAGCTGCGGGAGCTGTTGTCGTAGAAGGTGATGTGGAGTGACTGGTAGTCCTCAGAAGTATTTCCACAGATATAGTCGCGATAGTAAGGCTTCACATCATCGTTTAATAACGGCGAGGTGCTTTTCTTCACACCGTAGGCCGGTTCCGCGGTAAATCCCCGCTCTTCGAGAAAGCCCGGAAGTTCGTTGGCGATCTGGTAGAGGTATCGGAGGTCAGCTTCTTCCTGAGATTCATCAGGTTTCAGGTAGCATTTCGGCAGGGAAGTCACGATCCGGTATGCGATCAGGTCCCGAAAACAGCTGAGGCGCTGCTTGAGCTCGGAAATCGACGGGTAGGCCTTATTTTCCATATAGTAATCATAGATATATTCAACAATGTAGCCGTTGAACTTTGCCTCCGCGCGGATCAGGGATTTGATGCGTCCTTTGAAGTTAAAGGCCAAAAGCGGATATTCCTTCGCCATATGGATATAGAATTCCCGGATCTTCTGGGACTGGGCAGTAAGGAAATCATTGTGTTCAAGAAGCTCCCGGATCTGGAGCAGAAAGTTCGCGTGCATCAGGTCGATCTCATTGCCGGTGCATTTTGCCTCTTTCTTCAGGTCCTGGCTGTAGTTTTTTAAAATTTTGAACATGGTATCGCCGGAATAAAGATAATCATTTAATGTAACCATGGATGTCACTCCTCTGTCGTAGATAATTACATTTTACCAGAATTACCGTCATTGGCAAGAAAAATCGCTTGCCTTAAAAGTTAGCCTATGCTAACATATCACAGACAACTGTACGGCAGCGTATGTTTATGAACGGGAAGGAATTAAAAATGGAGATCAAACAGCTGGAATATTTTGCGGCGGCGGTGGAGTATGGGAGCCTGAACCGCGCGGCAGAAAATATGCTCAGGAGGTGGCAGAAATATGCTGGAGATCGGAATGATCTGTGCAGAAGCAGGAGAAAAGATCGCCAGGGTGTCTGCGAACATAGCAATGGCAGCGGATATGGAAGTGCGTGCCAGCTCCACAGCGACCACCGGCGCGTATAGCAGCGCTTGCCAAAGAGGTCTTCCTGCGATCCTCATGGAGCGCGGAGGCGGCGGAAGATTTACGGACAGCGAAGTTCAGGCATATAAGCGGGATGTGAAGAATATTATGATCCGCATGGGACTTCTTTTCGGTGAAGAGGTTCATACAGTGCAGCAGAAAAATGTGACCAGAGCGGAGTATCTGGAGGCAGAGACAGATGGATTGTGGTATCCGGTATTTTCCGCAGGAGATACGTTCGCGGGAGGTGCGGTTCTGGGAACGGTGAGAGATATCTGGGGAAACCTTTTACTGGAGTATCGGGCAGACTATCCGGGAATCATTCTGTACCAGACGGTGGGTCTTGGCGTGAAGACAGGGGATCCGCTGATCGCTTATGGGGAATATGCGGATAGATAAATGATAGATGTGAAATAAAAATGTCAATAAAAAGCCATTTTATGGGAAAGTCCTAAAATTCAGGAGATATCCATAAAATGGCTTTTTATGCTGCCATGCATACGAAAGAAGCTGCCGGCGGCAGGTTTCGCAGGCGCGCATTGGAGCAAACAGGATATTAAATCTTAAAGCATTTCTGCAGCTCTCGATACTGTCCGAGAACCAGGATCGTATTGCCGTCTTCAAAGACGGTTTCCGGCTTGACGGAGAAATCCAGAGTGCCGTTTCGCCGGACGGCAATGATGTTGATGCCGTATTTTTTCCGGATATCGATCTCACCTACGCTCATACCGACCCAGCGTTCCGGAAGATCTACCTCATAGATATCGTAGTCGCCTTCCAGATTGACAAAATCAAGAATGTGGTTGGAGCTGAAGCGGATCGCAGTCCATTTCGCAAGCTGCTGTTCCGGGTAGACGACCTGATCGGCACCGTTCCGCAGAAGAAATTTCTGGTGAACATCACTGGAAGCGCGGGAGACAACGAGCTTTGCGCCGAGTTCCTTTAAGAGTGACGTTGTTTCAAGGGAACTCTGGAAGTTATCGCCGATCGCGACGATGCAGGCATCAAAATTGCGGATTCCCAGAGAGGAAAGGAAGGACTCGTTTGTACTGTCACCGATCTGTGCTTCCGTCACATAGGGAAGGACTGCGTTGACGCGTTCCTCCGTACTGTCAACGGCCATGACCTGATGTCCGAGGTTGTGAAGATGCATGGCAACATGTTTTCCAAAACGGCCGAGGCCGATCAAAAGAATTGATTTCATAATTTTCTCCTTAAATATATTATCCGACGGAAATTTTTTCCTGCGGGAATTTTCCGCACTGAATCTTGTACCCGGACATGGTCGCGTAGATGATCGTGAGTCCGCCAACGCGTCCGATGAACATAAATGCGATCAGGATCAGCTTCGATGGAACGGAAAGTGTCGGGGTGATCCCGAAGCTCAAGCCCACCGTAGCAAGCGCAGAAATCGCCTCAAACAGACACGGTATAAGAGGCAGGCTTTCCAGAATGCTGAGCGTCATGGCACACAGGATACCGAGGCTTGTATACATGAAAAGGATCGCGATCGCTGTGGCGACAATATCGGGGATAATGCGCCGTTTAAACATTTCCGGGCTGTCCTTTCTGGCAAAGACAGCAGTCGCGCAGGAGATCAGAACGGCCAGAGTGGTCGTCTTGATTCCGCCGGCGGTGGATCCCGGACTTCCTCCGACCAGCATGAGAAGGATCATAAGGAACTGGCCGGATTCCCGCATGGAGGAAAGATCCGCTGTATTAAAACCGGCAGTTCGCGTTGTCACCGACTGGAATAAGGATACAAGGATCCGTTTTCCGGCCGGGATATCCTGAAATTCCAGAAAAAAGAAGAGGATAGCCGGGATAAAGATCAGTGCCAGCGAGTAGGAGAGGATGACCTTACTCTGCATCCGGTATCGGGAAATATGGTGCCGGTTTCTGTAAATATCATCCCAGGTCAGAAAACCGATTCCGCCGATCACGATAAGCAGGATGATCACGAGATTGATCAGCGGGTCATATGCGTAGGATGTCAGGGAGGAATATGCTCCCCGGACACCCAGCAGATCGATTCCGGCGTTGCAGAATGCGGATACAGAGTGAAATAAAGACATCCAAAGTCCCCGGAAGAGACCAAAATCGCGGCAGAATACAGGTGCCATCAGGAGAGCGCCGATCAGTTCGACACCGAGAGTGACTCTTACAATAAAACCGGTCAGGCGGACAATTCCGCTGAGCTGAGGGGCAGCGACCGATTCCGCCATGATACTCCGCTGGGAAAGACCGATCTTCTTTCCGGAGAGGATCGTAAAGGAAGCAGAGATCGTCACAACGCCGAGACCGCCGGTCTGGATCAGAAGCAGAATTACGGCATGTCCAAAGGAAGACCAGTAGGTTCCAGTGTCACAGACCACAAGACCGGTCACGCAGACGGAGGTGACGGAGGTAAACAGGGCATTTACAAATGGAGTCCAGCTTCCGTCCGCGGAGGATACCGGCAGCATCAGGATGCCGGCGCCGAGCAAGATCACGAAGGCAAAGCCTAAAACAATGATCTGAAATGAATTTAACCGCCTGAAAGCGGAAAGAATACGAAACATAATCTGAATCCTTTCACAAAGCATTTGTTCCATTATAAACGTTTATGGATGTAAAGAAAAGCGAAATTTATGGATTTTAAAGTTCTGAAAATTCCTGATTCGCACAGGAAATTATAAAGAGCGGCTGGATCCGTTCTGGTCTGCGAAAAGTGTGAGAGGTGGACGTGTGGAAATTATTTCCAGGTGGTCTGTTTAAAAATGTTGTAATTACAACATACGAAAGCTGATTTCGCGGATATAATGCGTACATGGTTCGGCGGTGCCGGACAGGGAAACATGATGACTTATCGGTTATGGCTGCCGCAGGGACGGCAGGCGTGTCAGGATAATTTGAGACCGGCAAAACTGCGAAGACAGTGTTGGCTGCTTGTATGGGCTGCCTGGAGTCACGCGGGAAGAGTCGGGGAAATATATGGAGGTATATGAAATGGATCAAAAAATGTTCTGTTATCAGTGTGAGCAGACCGCAGGCTGCGCGGGATGTACCGGGAGCACGGGTGTCTGCGGAAAGACGGCGGAGACAGCAAGGCTGCAGGACCAGCTTGTAGGTGCGATGATCGGGCTTGCGAGAGCGGCAGAAGGCGTGGAATGTCCGGGAGATCGAGTGTACCGCACGGTGATCGAGGGGCTTTTTACGACACTTACGAATGTAAGCTTTGATGATGACGCGATCCGGGCGCAGATTGAGAAGACGCACAGGGAGAAGGAGCGGCTGCTCGCAGCGCCGGTGAAGAAAAGTGCAGGACCGCGCGAAAAGGCAGCGGGAGAGTCAGGTGCGGCAGCAAGTGTGCAAGATACGGATGATTATAATCTCGGTCTGCTGTGGGACATGGACCCTGATATCCGCTCCCTGAAATCCCTGATCCTGTTCGGATTAAAGGGTATGGCGGCGTACGCGTACCATGCGCTGATGCTGGGGGCATCTGATGAGACGGTAAACCAGTTCTTCTTAACGGGACTCCGAGAGATCGCAAAAGACGGCACCGTCGAAAGCCTGCTCCCGACGGTCCTGAAGGTCGGCGAGGTGAACCTCACCTGCATGGCGATGCTGGACGCAGCAAACACGGGAACTTACGGTACTCCGATCCCGGTCAGCGTACCGCTTGTAGTAGAAAGAGGACCGTTTATCGTTGTGACGGGACATGACCTCAAGGACCTGGAGCTTCTCTTAAAGCAGACAGAGGGAAAAGGCGTTAACATCTACACCCACGGCGAGATGCTGCCGGCCCACGCTTACCCGGAGCTCAGAAAGTATCCGCAGTTAAAGGGCAATTTCGGAACTGCATGGCAGAATCAGCAGAAGGAATTTGCGGATATCCCGGCTCCGATCCTCTTTACCACAAACTGCCTGATGCCGCCGAAGAAATCCTACGCGGACCGCGTGTTCACGACGGAGGTCGTAGCATATCCGGGAATGGTTCATATCGATGATGAGAAAGACTTTACCCCGGTGATCGAGAAGGCGCTGGAACTCGGCGGATATCAGGAAGACCGCCAGTTTACGGGAATCAACGGCGGAACTCAGGTCATGACAGGATTCGGACATGGAACGATCCTTTCCATGGCTGATCAGGTCATCGACGCGGTAAAATCCGGCGCGATCAGACATTTCTTCCTCGTTGCGGGCTGCGATGGCGCGAAGCCGGGAAGAAACTACTATACGGATTTTGTAAAGCAGACTCCGGCGGACAGCATTGTCCTGACGTTAGCATGCGGAAAGTTCCGCTTTAACGATCTGGACCTTGGAAATATCGGCGGTCTCCCGCGGATCATGGACATGGGCCAGTGCAACGATGCCTACGGTGCCATCAAGGTGGCTATGGCGCTGGCGGAGGCGTTTGGGTGCGAGGTGAACGAGCTTCCGCTGTCCTTCGTGCTCTCCTGGTATGAGCAGAAGGCAGTGTGTATTCTCCTGACACTCCTGCATCTTGGGATCAGGAATATCCGCCTCGGCCCGTCCTTACCGGCGTTCCTCTCCCCGAATATCCTGAATTTCCTTGTGGAGAACTACGGAATCGGTCCAGTGACGACACCGGAGGAGGATTTGAAGGCGTTATTGGGATAAGATAAAAAGCCCCCGGATAGGGAATGTGCCATCGGTCAGTTGACCAGCTGCGGTAGTTCCTTATCCGGGGACTTTAATTATGTACTTAAATTACAGTGATCCGCATGATCTGCGGTCAACCAAATTTTACAGATGCTGTAAAAGCTCCAGCTGCTCTCCGTTCGGTCCGATAAAAAACGCGTTGCGGATGCCGCCGAAGATCGGGAGGTCAGCTGCCTTGTCGACACCGCCCCGGAAGTTTGTGATCCCGGCTGCCTTTAAGTCTGCGATGGCAGCGTCGATGTCATTGACTTCGATTGCGATGTGCGGGAAGAGACCGCCCTGGGCGGTCACATCAGTGCCGTCATGTGGCTCGATGATCTCGAGGTCAAAGCCCGGCATGCTGACGATCTTGATGTGGTTTGTTCCGAGTGGCTTCTGGACATCAGCCTGTCCGGTTACTTTTCCACCGAGACATTCGTAGAATTTTACGGATGCTTCAAGATCCTTTGTGAAAAGCGCGATATGCGCAAGTCCTGTGATGTGTTTCATGATAAGAATCCTTTCCGCGTTCCAGCGCAGCAAATCTCCAGATAAAAGCACCAGATCAGAAGCAGATGGTCTTACCTGAGTGATCCTACAGAGGCGGAAACGCTGTTGCTGTAGTTTTTCTATCTCAAACTATGCTTATTATAGGATTATTTGAAACAGAGTGCAAGAAAAAAGTAAGCGACTGATCCCTGCCCGTGTACAGCAACAATTTTCTCAGTGACGGGCAGAAAAAACTGTGCTATACTCTTGTATTATGAAAAATTTTATTGTATTTGATTTGGAATGGAACCAGAACCCGGGCGGTAAAGAAGCGTCTGTGGAGCGGCTTCCTTTTGAGATCTTTGAGATCGGAGCAGTAAAACTGAATGAAGAGCGTGAGAAGGTCGCGGAGTTTCACCGGATCATCCGTCCCTGCGTGTACCGCCAGATGCACCGGATCATCTCTGAGGTGACCCATGTTTCCATCGAAGAGTTAGAGCGGGATGGAGAGCCGTTTGCGGCGGTGATGGAGGATTTCCTTAAATGGTGCGGAGAGGACTGCATATTCTGCACCTGGGGAAGTATGGACCTTACGGAACTGCAGAGGAACATGGTCTATCATGGGATGACGATCCCGTTCCCGAAACCGTTCCTTTTTTATGATGTCCAGAAACTGTACAGCCTGTGTTATCAGGACGGAAAGGCGAGAATTTCGCTTGATGAAGCGGTGGAGTCCTTTGCACTTGATGTGGACGCGCCGTTCCACCGGGCACTGGGGGACGCGGAATATACGGGGCGGGTGCTGCAGGCGATGGATTTTGATTCCGTGAAAGATTATGTGTCCGTGGACTACTATATGCCGCCGGAGAGCGAGGATGAGGAGTTCACACTGCGGTTCCCGGAGTATACGAAATTCGTATCACAGATGTTTGAGACAAAGGAAGAGGCGATGGAGGAAAAGCGGGTGACGGATATCGTCTGTACGAAATGCCGCCGGATGCTGCGGAAGAAGATCCGCTGGTTTTCCTCAGGACAGCGCTATTATCTGTGTCTTGCAACATGTCCGGAACACGGTATGATGAAAGGAAAAATCCGGATGAAAAAGTCGGAGGACGGCAGAGTTTTTGCCGTAAAGACGGTAAAACCGGTGGATGAGGAAGGTGCAGAAGCTGTTTTCCTGAAAAAAGAGGAGGCCCGGATCCGCCGTGCGGAGAAAAGCAGGCAAAAGAAACTCCATGGAGTGGAATAGAGGCGGCAGCCCGGAAGATACGGCAGCAATTGAGCACTTTGCTCCTGAAAAAACGGATGTGAAAAGATAGAAAAAGAGCAGAGGTATTGCTTCAAAAAGCATACATCTGCTCTTTTAGTTTACATAAAATAAAACTTATCGTCTCCGAAAACGATCTCTGAGCCGCTCCCGGAATCCCGGCTGCTTAATCCCGGACTTGGATCTTAAGTGCTCTTCCATGATCATATCAAATTCTGTGGAAGAATATCCCCATTCCTTTAAGCGTTTTTCGCGCCGCTGATGACGGAGAAAACGTTCGTTCTGGGCTTTATTTTCCTGATAGATCATGATTCCGAAGACGGCGCCGCCAATGGCTCCGATGACAGCAGCAGCGATCAGGACTTTCTTAACAATGCCGAAAGCAGGAGAGGAGGTCCAGGATGTCTTATTGCTGCCCGTTTTTTTAGAGGAAGGTTCGGTTTTCTTGTCAGGTGCCTTAGAAGGAACGGTTTCAGCCACAGTCTCAGTCTCCGTGGTATCCGTGCTCTGTTTCACTGCTCCGGGCACATATCCCTGTGTCACAGTCGCCTCCAGATAAGCCTGTCCGACAAGCTTATCCCCATAGCGGTAATCGATCCGTGCGATCGCCCCATCCGGTGCATCGTCAGTCAGGTCGTAGTCCAGTGTGGAAGTCACATCGGAGAAGTTCCCATCCGCAGGTAAAGTCACTGCACTGTTTTTATTTACCGTGAGTCTTGTAGCACTCCCGGAAAAGATCCCGGAGATCGTCAGGTCATCAGCCACCTTGCTGTAAGTGCTGTCCTGATCCGCAACCGGAACGGACTTGAAATTTTTAAATCCATAGTCAAACAGTGCTTTTGTGTCGGAATAATGGGTCTGGTGACCATTGAGAACGACAGCTATGAGCTTCATTCCATCGCGCTCCGCGCATGTCACCAATGTATTTCCCGCGAGCAGGGTGTAACCGGTCTTTCCGCCGATGGCACCGTCGTAATAAAGGGAATCATTCCGCCGCAGCATTCTGTGGTGGGCATAGTAGCGCCAGCCATCCGGGTACTGCTTTAATTTCCCCGCAGGAACGTCATAGTATGTTGTGGAATCAACTTCTACAAATGTCGGATTATTAAATGCCGCCTTCGCGATCAGTGCCATATCATAAGCGGACACATAGTGATTCGGATCATTCAGACCGCTCGGGTTTGCGAAATGGGAGTCCGTACATCCAAGCTCCTCCGCCTTCTCATTCATCTTCTCCGCAAAAGCATCAATACTGCCTGCGCAGTGTTCGGCCAGAGCGTTTGCAACCTCATTCGCGGACTGTAAAAGCAGGGCATAAAGACAGTCCCGGACACTTAACGTATCTCCGGCGCGGGCCCCTAGAATGGAGGAGTTCGGCTCAAGAGAGTTCACCGCTGTGTTGGAGAACGTCACGGTCTCATCAAGCCCACAGTTTTCAATCACGATCAGTGCCGTCAGGATCTTTGTGATACTTGCCGGATAATACGGTTCATGGCTGTTCTTCTCGAATAAAACCGCTCCCGAATTGATGTCCATTAGGATCCCGCCGTCCGCCGAGATCGAGATCTCCGACGGCCACTCAGCCGCCGCATATGCCGTCTGTCCCGGACAAAAACCGAGGATCAGCGTCAGACAGAGAAAAATACTTAAAATTCGTTTCATGGAACTCCTTGAAAAAATTGCCGCCATGTTTACCCGACGTGGCGGCTGTTTTGATGTCTTAAATCCCATCGGCACAGCCGATCAGGAATGGATTTTGCCTGTAATTGTGAAGGATTGAACGATCACAGTACTCGTACTATGGATTATAGCAGTTTGAAGACAGGGCTGCAACCGATAAATGATATAAAAAGAGCCGACAGATCTATCTGCCGGCTCTTTTATATAATACCAGATTTCCAACAAAAAATACCATAACGATCCCTGCAAACACCATCGCGATCCGGGCGGCGGTATCGAAAAAGAAACCTTCCGGAACGATGTTGATGAGCATGTCTGTGCGTGGATCGAGGACCCACAGATCATTGTTGAAAAAGATTTTGTGGAAAACAATGAAATATTTTGAAAAGTCTGTGGATATAATGCCGATCAGGGCCAGTGCTACGGCAAAGACCGCGCCGGTGCCGATACAGAGGGATTTCGGGATCAGGCGTTTTAACGCCGCAGTCCGCTCTGAGCTCTTATGCCCCCAGAAATAAGCCAGGGCCGCGAAGCATAGGGTGATCAGGATCCCGATCCGGCGGAGCCACAGGCCGCCGATGAAGAGTCCCCGCACGTCCTCCATGTGGGCAATCTCCCGGTCATTAAAAAATTCCCGGTATTCCCCGCCCATGGTGGTGTATACGTGAAGGTTTTCACGCTTTCCGCGAAGAAATGCCATCATTTCATCGGTAACGTCTAAAAGATCATCCATGGTCATCTCAGGAAGATCATTTAGAACCTGATATTTCGTGTATTCCTTCTCATAATATCCCGGCGTCCAGTAGGCGATCGCCTCCACGGACGTGATAAGGAACGCGATGATCAGCCAGAACGCGGTGAAGATCCCGGCGGCGTAGGTAATGGTCTTTGCTGTTTTTGTCATTTCGTGGTACTCCGTTTGATTACTTTTAGTCTTGTGAACTCCTCGCGGTCCTTTTCCTCCAGGGCGTTGGTGATGTCCTTCACAAGTGCCTGGTATGACGGGATCGTGATGTTCTTTAGTGCATTAGCCCGCTTCTGGGTCTTCTTAATGCTCTCGGCAAGACGGTAGGCGGATGTCTCCACGGTTGCGAGGTCTGCGGTCAGTTCCTTCACGCGCTCGAAGGCGATCCGCGCCTCGTCCAGCGAATCGCTGGTGCTGTAAAACGAATAAGGCGGTTTTTCATCTTTTGACGGTGTATACTCGACAAGCGGGATCTCCGTTCCCATGATGCTGCGCGCCTTGATCCGGATATCATTCGTGACGGGAAGTGAATCTGCGATCTCCTCCACATAGTGGATTCCCATCTCGATATTGGCCTTCTGGAGTGCCCGGTAGGCGGCGGTAAAAGTGGAATCGATCTCGGACTGGATCGCTTTTGCCTGATCGATCAGGCCCATAAGCTCCCGCAGCAAGATGTTCCTCTTTTTATCCATCAGTCCGTACCCCTGAGTCGCAAGGGCGAGGGAGTTTTTCGCAAGGATCAGATTTCCCTTGGTGGGGAATGTGTTCGGATTCATGAGATCCCCTCCTTATGAAGCGTCTGAAGCGGCGTCTGCAGGTTTATAATACTTGTCTAAGATCTTCGTGTCAATACGGTCGAGCTCTTCTCTCGGAAGAAGTCCTAAAAGCTCCCAGCCGATGTTTAAGGTGTCGATGATGGTACGATTGTCATGGATATCCTGTCCGATGAACCGTTTTTCAAATTCCCGGCCGAATTCCAGATATTTTTTATCGATCGGGGAGAGCTCATCTTCACCGATAACAGATGCGAGGGCTCTCGCGTCGCCCACCTTTGCGTAGCAGGAAAACAGCTGGTTTGCCACATCCTGATGATCTTCACGGGTAAATCCCTCACCGATGCCGTCCTTCATAAGACGGGACAGGGACGGAAGCACGCTGATCGGCGGGTAGATGGACTGACCGTTTAGGTTGCGGTCCAGAACGATCTGACCTTCTGTGATGTAACCGGTAAGGTCCGGGATCGGGTGGGTGATATCATCGTTCGGCATGGTAAGGATCGGGATCTGTGTGACAGATCCGTTGACTCCGGCGACAATTCCGGCGCGCTCATAGAGAGATGCCAGATCACTGTATAAGTATCCCGGATATCCCTTACGGGACGGGATCTCGCCCTTTGAGGAGGAGACCTCACGCAGCGCCTCAGCGTAGGAGGTCATATCCGTCAGGATGACCAGGATATGCATGCCTTTTTCAAATGCGAGGTATTCGGCAACTGTGAGGGCAACCTTCGGTGTGATCAGACGCTCGACGACCGGGTCATTTGCAAGATTGATAAACATGGCAACATGGTCCAGGACGCCGCTCTCACGGAAGGTACGTTCAAAGTATTCGGCAACATCGTACTTGACGCCCATAGCTGCGAATACGACGGCGAATTTTTCATCGGAATTGTCTCCCAGAGAGGACTGCATGACGATCTGCGCTGCCAGCTGGTCGTGGGGAAGTCCGTTTCCGGAGAAGATCGGGAGCTTCTGTCCGCGGATCAGGGTCATCAAACCGTCAATGGCGGAGATACCGGTACGGATGTAGTTACGCGGATATTCACGGGCCACCGGGTTTAACGGCTTTCCGTTTACATCCAGTTTTTTATCAGCTAAGATCGGTCCCAGACCGTCGATGGGATTTCCAAGACCGTCAAAGGTACGGCCTAACATATCGGCGGAGACGCCGATCTCCATCGGATGTCCGGTGAGACGGGTATGAGTGTTTTTCAATGCCATATTTCCGGTGCTCTCAAACACCTGGATTACGGCTTTATCCTCGTACGCCTCGATAATGCGTCCGAGCTTCTTTTCTTTTCCGTCGACGGTCATTTCCACGATTTCATCATAAGATGCCCCGGAAACGCCTTCGAGGACGGCAAGAGGGCCGTTTAAGGAACTAAGGCCAAGATATTCGACTGCCATTGTGATCTGCCTCCTTATGCGTTGCGCTCGATGACGGAATTGTAGAAGTCATCGATCTGCTTCTTATAGTCGTCAAACATGTCGAGACGGTCATTCGGGACGTCATATTTGATGGCAATGATCTTCTCAAAGATCTTTTCTTCTTTGAGGACGGATACCGGCATGCCCATGGCAACGAGGGCACGGGATTTTTTATAGAGATAAAGGATGATCTCCATCATCTTAAACTGCTTTTTCAGCGGAACGCAGGTATCTTCCTTATGGAAAGCGTTCTGCTGAAGGAAACCGAGACGGATAACCTTGGCGATCTCGAGAACGAGCTTCTGGTCATCAGGGAGAACATCGGATCCGATCAGTTTTACGATCTCCATCAGGCTGCTTTCCTGATTCAGGATCGTGACGAGCTGGTTACGGTAATTGACAAAGTTTTTATCCACATGCTCAGAGTACCAGGAAGAAAGATCCGTGAGGTATTCCGAGTAGCTGGTCAGCCATTGGATCGCCGGGAAGTGTCTCGCGTAGGCGAGGTTCTTATCAAGTCCCCAGAAGCAGCGGACGAAACGCTTGGTGTTCTGTGTGACCGGCTCGGAGAAATCGCCGCCCTGCGGGGATACGGCTCCGATGATGGATACGGAACCTTCCGTTCCGTTTAAGTTCTGGACCATTCCGGCACGCTCATAGAACTGGGACAGCCGGGATGCCAGATAAGCCGGGAAACCTTCCTCGGCCGGCATTTCCTCCAGACGGCCGGAGAGCTCACGGAGAGCCTCTGCCCAACGGGAGGTGGAGTCTGCCATGATCGCTACGTTGTATCCCATGTCGCGGTAGTATTCTGCAAGTGTCAGGCCGGAGTAAAGACTCGCCTCACGGGCGGCAACCGGCATGTTGGAGGTATTGGCGATCAACGTAGTCCGCTCCATCAGTGGGTTTCCACTCTTCGGGTCGATCAGCTCGCTGAATTCCTCCAGAACCTGTGTCATTTCATTTCCACGCTCGCCGCAGCCGATGTAGATGATGATATCGGCATCGGACCACTTGGCGATCTGGTGCTGGGTCATGGTCTTTCCGGTACCGAATCCGCCCGGGATCGCCGCCGTGCCGCCCTTTGCGAGCGGGAACAGGGTGTCAAGGATACGCTGTCCTGTGATCAGCGGTTTGGATGCCGGATAGCGCTTTACGGTCGGACGCGGGATGCGGATCGGCCATTTCTGTGTCATAGTGATCGCTTTTTCCGTTCCGTCCTTTGTCATGATCGTGAGCAGTGTATCATTGATCGTATATTCACCGTCGGAAACAACGGAGAGAACATCGCCCTCCAGATCCGGCGGGATCATGACTTTATGGGTAATGGCTCTCGTCTCCGGGACCTCCGCGATGATGGTGCCGCCGTAGACATGATCACCGCGCTTTACGGTCATGTGGGTCTGCCATTTCTTTTCTGTATCAAGGGATGTTACATGAACACCGCGGTCAATATAATAGCCGCTTGATTTTTTGATAGCGGCTAACGGACGTTCGATTCCATCAAAAATATTTGTGATGATGCCGGGGGCAAGTGTGACGGAGACAGGAGCTCCTGTTCCTGTGACCGGCTCTCCAGGCTTCAGACCTGTGGTCTCCTCATAGACCTCGATCGTTGTGCGTTCGGAGGTCAGTCCGATGACCTCGCCGACGAGGTTTGCCTCTCCGACGTAGACCATCTCATTCATCTGAAAACCGGAATCACCGGCAATATAGACGATCGGGCCGTTGATTCCGTAAATTGTGCCTTTTGCAGCCATGTTGATTTCCTCCAAAAATGTTATAAAAAGTAACTGTCCGGCAGGTCTGCGCGTGTACCGCGTTGCCCGCGGAAACGTATCGCACAGTTACAGTGAGAACTGGAAGTCCTGTTCAGCTTCTTTGATCTTCGTCTCAAAGGAGTTATCGATCAGGATATTTTTCGAGGCGATGACGGCCCGCGTGCCGCCGAGAAACGGGTACTGGCTGACGCGGATGTCGCAGTCGGTCCTTAAGGATAAAAGATTCTGCTTTTCCTTGTCGGACGGGTCGATATAGATGTGGATCTCACTGGATCCTGCAAATGCTTTTTCTTTTTTGATCTGCGCCTCTAAGAGTGCGTCATATTTCGGGGTCTCCATGAACCGCGCCAGTTTGTCGCGAAGCTCAGAGAAGACTTTTCCGCGGAGTTCCTCATCTTTTCTGCTGTAGGAACGGCGGATCTCGATCTGGCCTAAGGACAGGTTCTTGTTGGTCTCCCGTGCGATCCGCTCTTTTTCAGCAGCGATCTGCAATGCTGCCTGCTTTCTGGCGTTTTCTTTATGCTCATTCAGGATCTTTTCCTCATAAGCAGTATAATCAGAGACTGCCTGCTCGTATTTCTTTAATGCGTCGCCTGTGCAGATGTCTTCAAAATGCTGTAATTTTTCTTCGGTTGTCAAAGCAGCCACCTCCTTGATTCCAATATCGATCTGCAGCGGTTCCGGATCGCTGTCGCCTGCGGACGGAACCGCTGTGTGCATACTATAACTTTAGTCCGATCGCGTCATTTACATATGCCGTGATGAAATCGGGCCGCCGTCCTGTTCCGTGGCGGTCCGGGATTTCGATGAGAAGCGGCTTTTTATGTTCTGTGCGTACCGTCTTAACCAGCTCAGGATACTTCTTTCCGAGCGTTTCGGTGAGCAGGATGATCCCGATATTTTTGTCTTTTAACACTTCGTTCAACGCCTTTTCCAGCGTTCCTTTTTCGTTTGCGATCACACCGTCCACGCCCGCCAGCCGCATGCCGGTCAGCGTGTCAGTGTTATCGCTGATCAAATACATTCTCATAGCCGGTCTCCATTCCTGGTAATAGTTCAGCCATGCTGTCAGGCATTAAAGTTTACCGATGATCATGAAGGAGATGATAAGTCCGTACAGGCAGACACCTTCGGCAAGACCTACGAAGATAAGAGATTTACCAAGAATGGAGGAATCCTCACTGATAGCGCCAAGTGCTGCGGATGCTGCCGCGGAAACGGCAACGCCGCCGCCGATACAGGAAAGTCCGGTGGAAAGAGCAGCTGCGATGTAGCCCATACCGGTGGAGATGCCGCCGGCTGCAGCTGTGGACTCGGCTGCGAATGCAGTGCCGCCAAAGAGTACGCAGACGGCGAAGAGCATGGTTCCGAAGAACATTACGGTGTTGGCTGCGAGGGCTGTTTTATAGCGTCCTTTTGTCTTTTCACCTGCGGCGAAAGCTCCGAAGGGGACAGCAATGCTGAAGATAAGTGCAACGGTTAAAAGAAGTTTTACTGCGATTGTCATGACGATGACCTCCTAAAATCTGTATTTTACCATTTATTTTTATTTCTCGTAGAACGGTTTAAATTCCCGGCCGCTTCCCTTATAGAACCGGCTGAACAGCTCGTAGTACTCGAGACGGAGTACCTGGATCCCGACGATCAGGCCCTCCATGCCGCACACGAACAGGTTTCCGAGAACAATGACCGGTATGGACGGTGCTCCGGTTTCTGCGCCTGCGAGCATTAAAACAACCTGCATCATGGCTGCATGGCTGACGGCGAATGCACCCACACGGACGAAGGAAAGCGTGTTGGAGAAGTAGCTTAAGAGTACCTCAAACAGCTCGAAAAATCCCTGTGTGATGAACATTCCCACGCCACCGGAGATCTTCTCAGATTTCTTTTCCAGAACTGCTGTGAGCGGTTCCTTAAAGAACATCACGAGAAGCGGCAGGACGAACATGATGATCAGGATCGCTGCCGCCGGAAGTGTATGTCCGCTCATGAACATCACGATGGTGGCTGCAAGACTGAAATAAAAGACAAAGCCTGCGAGACCGTTTGTATCGAACCAGGTCTTTTCGGTGTCATGGTTCTTAAAGCTCGTAGTCATGTTTAAGATCATCGTAAAGAGGATGACTCCCATGCCGAGAGCAATGGCAACGACGAACACGGTGTTCAGACGACCCACAAACGGAAGATCCGTCATGGCTTCGGTAGGCTTTAACCACAGCGCCGGGATCACATCTTCAAATCCGAAGACGCTTCCGAAGAGGCATCCGAAGATCGTTGAGAAGAATCCGCAGCAGGAGATGATGGCTGCCAGATCGATTTTTTTGAACTTATAGAGCAGGAAACCTCCGATCAGAAGGACAAGTCCCTGTCCCGCATCTCCGAACATGAAGCCGAAGAAGATGGAGTAGGTGATGGCGATCAGAAGCGTCGGATCAAACTCGTCGTAGGACGGAAGTCCGTACATCTTTACGAACATCTCAAACGGCCGCAGCAGCGGAATGTTTTTTAACTTGGTGGGCGGAATGCTGGTCACGTGCTCTTTGCTGTCTTCTAAGACGAAGAATGTGTCCGCGTCCTTTGCGAGGTCCCTGTGGAGAGCTTCCGCGTCCTCTTTTGTCATCCAGCCGCAGAGAATGTAGAACGGATGATCCTTATCATGGGTGCATGCCGCATACTTTCTCACATTGAAGTTTGCTTCATAGGATTTCAGCACCTGGCTGGCATCCCGGAGACTGGTCTGTCTCGTCAGCAGGTACCCGGAATCTTTTGCGTCCAGAGCCTGTTCCTTTGCTTTCAGATTTGCAAGCTCGTTTTCCAGACGTTCGACCTCGGTCTTCGGGGTTCCGGCGTACTCATCCGGGAGATAGATCCTCTCGAACTGCAGGGACGAGAAGACGGTGTCGATCCGGTCGGAGGTGATATCCGGTGTGAAGTAGAGCAAAGAAATATAGTGGTCTGATTCGTGGCATTTGAACAGGATCGTCTCATCCGAGCGGTCGGCGAATGCCTGAAGCTGCGGGAAGCTTTCCTTTCTGATGCGTCCGAACCGGTATTTGATGTGCTTCAGCTTCAGAATTGCCGGAATATCGAAGTCCAGTTCCACATACAGGCGTACCTGCTCCAACAGGGAAGAGACTTCTTTTTCTTTTGCCTTTAAGGACTCCCGCTCCCCATCGGAGGCGGCGAGCTCCGTATCCATGTCATTTACAAGTGTGATGGCGTTCTCCACGGGCATTGTTCCGGTGGAAATCTCCTGCTGTTTTGCGCCGGGACAGGAAGCGAGAAGTTTCTGCGCTTTCTGAAGCGGTTCCCGGTATGGATTGGTTCCGGGATATGGTTCTAATTTTGATGCGGATCTTAATTCGGTCAGCGCGTTTTCCAGCTGGATCTCATAGTGGGAGAGATACTGGTTGACCATTCGGTCCAGATCGTTCTTTGGCCCGGAGATGCTGACGAATTTCATTTTTTCGATCACAGAGCATACCCCCTTTTCTAACTTTCTGCCAGGCAGGTGAGAATTTCTGAACTGCCAAGGCTGTAACGGATCCCCTCAACGGTGGTGATGATTTTTCTGATCTCTTCTTCCTTAAAATAGAAGTAGCTGTTTAACGCAGCCGCGGAATATGGATCATTCCGTCCGGATTTGCTGTACACAGCATCCAGAAGCGCCCGGAACAGGGAATGCAGTTCCGGATTCTCCTGCTGTTCGACGGATGCCAGAAAGATCCGGTTTCCGTAGCGGGTCCCCTTTAGGATCCGGTCAAATTCCTCTATAGACGGCGCTTCGGCAAGCTCCCTTGCCTGAGACTTTTTTAAACGGTGCCATACGGGGATCAGAAGCTCCATAATGGCATCGGCAGATAATTTGTAGTGGCGTTTCGCTCTTGCGAGCCATTCAATATTTAAAAGATCGATCTTTTCACCGGCACAGTCGGCGATGGCCTCCCGGTCGTCTTTTGAAAGCTGGTCTTTTAAATTTTTCCAGAAACGGATGAAGTACAGGATGTCCAGAGCAGATTCGAACTCAGACAGGGAAGTGATGCCCTGATCCTTTAAGTCCTTTAACGGACCATAATAAGGGGTGTTCTGAATGCTGTCCAGATATTCGTCCAGATCTTTTGAATCAGTCAGAGCGGTGAAATCCAGGTGGGAGTGCTTTCGGAAGAAGGGCTCAAAGCTCTTAAAGTTCAAATCTGAGCGTTTTCCGGAAACCGCGTCCCTCAGACACCGTTTCATGACATCGATCTCGAAATGGAGAAAGTAGAGATCCAGAAATTTTCTCTGGGTTCCGTTTGCGAATCGGAACAGCCTTGAGAAATCACCGTAGAGGGAGTGCCACAAAAGCTCTTCGATCTTACTTCTGTGGAGTTCCTCATTTTCGACACCGGAAAAAACATCCCTATAGGCGGGAGAACTTTTCAGGTATTCGACGGCAGCCGGTACATTCTCCATTCCCGCGAGGACCGAGAACTCATCATCCGTGAGGAAATGCCCGCGCATCGCGGCAAGCTTGGCAGCGATCGCACTGTAAGTGATGAGACTTCCCATAGATCACACCTCGGTCATAGAACGGAAGAGGGAGTCCACATACCAGGAATGCTTTTCTTCGTAATGCTGTTCCAGGCGGGCGATCTGGTCACCGGCGGCGGTTTTCTGCCTGTCAAGCTCCGCGGCGGCTTCTGCCTCCATTTTCTGGCGCATGGACTGGATCTCCAGTTCGGTTTCATGATTCAGCTCCTCGTCAAACTGTTTCGTCTTTGCCTCATATTCTGCTGCAAGAGTTTTTTTCTTGTCGGCAGCGCCGTCTAAGATCGCGACAGTCTTTTCTTCGATCTGGGAGAGCTGATTGATGATATTGTTCATTGATTTGTCTCCTTTCTGAGAAGGATTTTCCCTCATCCAGGGGGATGGGGCCAGATACCCGGGAATTTTATGCGGTAAAATTCAAGTCAGGTTTTCCTGGGTGTCTGACCCCGATAACATCATAATATAACTTGAAAATCAGGAATTTCAAATATATAATAATTATGCTGTTATAA
This sequence comes from Clostridium sp. CM74B_53, assembly GCF_036318045.1. Lineage (NCBI taxonomy): Bacteria > Bacillati > Bacillota > Clostridia > Eubacteriales > Clostridiaceae > Clostridium > Clostridium sp. CM74B_53. The sequence continues at coordinate 80,812 of NZ_JAWQDE010000006.1, forward strand.
CATGAATGTTATAATAATCGAAAAATGCTATAAATGAACAAAAAATTAGCACAAAATTAACAAGATCGTTAAGGCGCGAAAGAAAAAGGGGGAATGATATGGAAATCCAGCAGTTTCGGTATTTTTTGGCGGCAGCGCGGTATGAAAATCTGACAAAAGCGGCAGAAGATCTGCATATTGCCCAGCCGGCATTGTCCCAGTCCATCAAGCGTCTGGAGACGGAGCTCGGCGTAAGCCTTTTTGACCGGAAAAATCACCGGATCGAGCTCAACGAACAGGGGAAACTCCTGAAAAAACGCCTGATCCCGATTCTGGAATCCATCGATAATCTAAAGGATGAGCTCTGGGAGTCGGTTTATTCATCAGAGCGCACGATCTATTTAAATTTCCTGTCTGCGTCGAACCTCATTACGAACAGTATTATTTCCTATCGGGCCCTGAAACCGGATGTCCAGTTTCAGGTATCCCAGCTTGAGATGACGGAGAACTGTGATATCCATATCGAATCAAGGATCGCTATATCTGTGACGCCTCCGCATCCGCAGGAACTTCCGGATGGTGTGGTAAGACGGGAATATCTGCGGGAGGAGATTTTTCTGGCAGTGCCGCCGGATTCAAAGTTTGCGAAGCATAAGACCGTCGATCTGCGGGAAGTGAAGGAAGAAAATTTCATCCGTCTCGGAAACGGCTGGCAGCTCCGCGGGATCTGCGATGATTTCTGCAGGAGAGCGGGGATCCGTCCTCAGGCGGTGTTCGAGAGCAACAGTCCGGAGTCGGTGCGAAACCTGATCGCGGCAGGGCTTGGAATCGGCTTCTGGCCGGAAAAAGCCTGGGGTGGAAAGCCGGGGCACGGTGTTGTCCTGATCCCGATCCGTTACCCGAATTGCAGGCGGGATCTTGTGGTCACAGTGTTTGAGCAGGCGAAAAATAAGCCGGTGGTGGATGAGTTTGTGAATTATTTCTGTAAGTATTTTGAGAAAGACCCATCGGGGATGGGAGATGTGACGGTGTAAGAATGTAGTATAAATGAAAAAAGAACTCTGAAGTCAGCAATAGGGCGGGATCCATCGGAATCCCGCCCTAAATATTGGCTTTAGAGCTTTTTTTGAATTTTATATTCCAATAAGTTATTACTCCGCTGTTAGAAATTCCTTCGCGACATAGGCTTCCTGTCCGTTGTACTTGATGACGGCCCAGGTATCGTCGTGGTCGCGGAGATATTCAACGGATGCGCCCGGGTCCAGTTTTCCGATGCGGTCCGCGTCGGTGGACGGTTCTTTGCGGACGTTTAAGGTCGTTGTTGTCTTGTAGGAGGAGCCGGAAGTTGTGCTCTCCGGTTCGGTCTCCGAGACTGTGGTCTCTGCTGCTTCCGTTGTGATCACTGGTGCGGAGGTCTCCTCTGTAGCCGGTTTCTTCGGCGTGAGGACACGGATCAGGACGATCAGGATGATCACGAGGACGATCGGGACGACAAACTTTAAGAGGTCTGTGGGCTGGATGCCACTTCCGGAGCGCCCGAAACCGGAAGCTCGTCTTGACTGCTGGGAACGGGCCCCGGACGGGCGTCTGCCGCGGGCCGCTTTTCCGTTGTCTGCAAAGGAGTAGATCTCCTGGGACAGCACGTGGTAGGCCTGGTTTGCATTGTAGGCACCGTTATCGCCGTTTTTGGCGGCTTTTGTGCCGATGTCGTAGATCTGTAAGTAGTGCTCGGCGGTGGACTTTGAGATCCAGCCGTTGTTGTAGAGCTCGCGGATCATAGAGTCCATGGAGCCTTCCATGATCCCCGACTGTTCACATTGGAGCTTAACCATGTATTCTACGGTCTGTTTTGCCTTGATCATGGACTGGTTGTATTTTTTCTGTCCTATGAGACGCTCGGTCTCCTGAACATTCTGACGGATCTTATCCCATCCGTTAGGAATGTCGTTTCTTGCCATATAAATCCCTCCGTTTTATGTATTTTAACGGCGCGTGAAGGTGAAAATCCGGTGCCGGTGAAGGTGCCGGATACTCACAGATGCCGTTTTCTTCTATGTAATGCTGTGCGCCTGATGAAACGATCGCAGACACGAAAAGAGCGATTTTGTCAGCCATTATCTTTATTATACTGGAACAGTAGGAAAATTGCACGAAAAATTTTTGAACAATTTAAGAATTCTCTGTTTCCAAAAGATATATTGAAAGAAAAATTCTGCGCGTCACTGTTACCTTGCAAAATAAGGCTTTCAATGATAAAATGATACACAAGCAATATCAGGAGGAAATACATTATGAGATTACGCCATATCAAAGGCGCTGAAGAAGAGATTGCTGAGAGCCCATATGTGGTCCAGGATCCGCAGTCACTGAAAGGAAGGTGGCATGAATTTTTTGGAAACGATAATCCGATCCGCATTGAGGTCGGAATGGGAAAAGGAAAATTCATCATGGAGCTTGCCCAGATGAATCCGGATATCAATTACGTGGGAATCGAGCGTTACTCCAGCGTTCTGCTTCGCGGACTTCAGAAGCGCGCGGAGCTGGAGCTTTCTAATATTTATTTTATGAGGATCGATGCCTTAGAGCTTACGGAGGTGTTCGCGGAGAATGAGGTGGAGCGGATCTACTTAAACTTCTCGGATCCGTGGCCGAAGGACCGCCACGCGAAGCGCCGTCTGACATCGGACCGTTTCCTTGCCGTGTATGATAAGATTTTACAGCCGGACGGAATCATCGAGTTTAAGACTGATAATCAGGACCTGTTCCGCTATTCGTTAGAATCCATTCCGGAGGCAGGCTGGCAGGTGACATCCCATACATTTGATCTTCACCACAGTGATATGGCCGAGGGAAATGTTATGACAGAGTACGAGACGAAGTTCTCCGCGGAGGGCAAGCCGATCTGTAAGCTGACGGCCTGTCGCGACAAGAAGGTTACCGCAAAACAGGCTGAATAAGCCGGGAATGTCTGCATATATTAAATGAGAAATGGCAAAAAGGCTGTGTGACGGATGAGTATGTGGACATGTCTGAAGCGGTGGCTCGCGCAGACAACCTGCGACAAGACAGAACTGAACCGGAAGATTATCCGGGTCAAGAAGTGTTTTGACGAGGCGAACGCTGTGGTCTGCGGCAAAAAGAAAAAATAAAAAAGGAGAAAATAACATGGAAGCAGTATTTACAAGCGCAAATTTTGATGTTGATGTTCTGGGATCCGATATCCCGGTAGTTGTGGATTTCTTTGCGACATGGTGCGGCCCGTGCCGTATGATGGCTCCGGTGATCGAAGAGCTCGCTGAGGAGTACGACGGAAAAGTAAAGATCGGCAAACTCGATGTAGACGAGAACAGTGATATTGCTGCCCGCTACGGAGTTATGTCTATCCCGACGATCATCCTTTTTAAGAACGGAGAAGTTTTTTCCAAGAGCGTTGGACTTCAGGATAAAGAAGTTCTGGAAAATGCGATCAAAGAGATGTTGTAGGAAATATAATGGAAAAGCCGGCAAACCCGCATGTTTGCTGGCTTTTTTAATCGTTTTATTTGTACCTGTTTTTTGAAAAACAAAAAAATTAAAAAAATTTCAAAAAAGGTGTTGACTTTTTTCTTGGTTTATCCTATAATACAAAACGTGCCACGGATGAGGCAAACAAAACAAAGAAAAACAACAAACCAAGCACCTTTAGCTCAGCTGGTAGAGCAGTAGACTCTTAATCTATTTGTCCAGGGTTCGAATCCCTGAAGGTGCACGAAAAAAAGCACTGTTTTAGCGGATGATAAGCCGCCGGGACGGTGTTTTTTGTTACACTGATATCGAATCATTCAATAATCATATCATTCGTTCAAATACTTGTTACCCGTTATATATTCCCGATTTTATGATTTTAATTTAATTTAAAAATGTGATATACTATATAAATAGAAGAAGTGTATGAAAAATTTACCAACAGGATCCTCATTTAGGGGATCCTGTTTCGGAATCACAGGTAATTAAAGGGAGATTAAAAGGATGAAAGAAATCAAAATCACAGAGATCGAAAACATCAGGATCGGCAGCGCAGAGAATAAAGAAGCGGGGACCGGGTGTACGGTTATTATCTGCGAGCGTGGAGCGGCAGCTGGGCTGGATGTGCGTGGGGGCGGTCCGGCATCCAGGGAATCAGAGCTTTTAAAGCCTATGGCGGCAGCTGACGTGATCCAGGCAGTTTTACTCAGCGGCGGCAGCGCGTTCGGTCTGGACGCGGCAGGCGGCGTTATGGAGTATCTGGAAGAGCGCGGGATCGGCTTTGATGTGGGAATCACGAAGGTGCCGCTTGTATGCGAGTCCTGCCTGTTTGACCTGATGGTCGGGGATTTTAAGACGAGACCGGATAAGGCCATGGGATACGCGGCGTGTGAGGGCGCGGAGAAGAATAATTATCAGGATGGAAACTTCGGCGCTGGAACAGGTGCGTCCGTCGGAAAGCTGGGGGACAAGTCTCTCTGCATGAAGGGCGGAATCGGAAGCTATGCGGTGCAGATTGGGGATCTGAAGGTCGGCGCAATCGTCGCGGTGAATGCGAGAGGCGATATCTATGACTGGAAGGACGGAAAGAAGGTCGCCGGTCTTTTAAATGCGGACAGGAAGACATTTGCGGACACAGAAGAAGCCGTTTATAAGAGCTATGAAGTGGTCAAGAACAAGTTCACCGGCGCGACAGAGAATACGACCATCGGTGCGGTGATCACGAACGCGGCATTCCCGAAGAGCAGCCTCTGCAAGATCGCCGGGATGGCCCACGACGGCTATGCGCGGGCGATCCGTCCTGTTCATACCTCTTCCGACGGAGACAGCATCTACGCGCTGTCTGTGGGCGATGTGAAGGCAGATCAGGATATGGTCGGAACCCTCGGTGCCCAGGTTATGGCGGAGGCGATCCTGAGGGCTGTGAGGAGCGCGGAGTCGGCCTACGGACTTGTTGGAGCAAAGGATTTGTAAAAAAGAGCGAAAAAGAGCGGCTGCCCGGCAAAGCTTTGCCGATATGACAGCCGCTTTTACTATACGGTTACATCTGCCCTGTCACGCGCAGGTACAGCCCAAGTTCCATCTCAAGCGCCTCTGAAATTCCGCGCTCATCTAACTGGAAATGGCAGTTATGGTGCGGGGAAGAGGTAATCGGGCGTTCAGGATCGGCCATTCCGATCTGGAAGTAGGCACCCGGCTTCTCAAGAAGATAGTAGGCAAAATCCTCTCCGCCAAGGGCATCCGGGCGCTCGTAGACGGTATATCCGAGGTCCCTTGTGACGCTGCGGACCGTTTCGATCTCCTCCGGCACGTTGATGGCTGCCGGATAGCCCAGAGTCGTGGTCACATCGCAGGTGAGGCCGAATCCGGCGCAGATCCCCCTGCTGATGGAGTGGATGGAGTCAAAGACTTTGTCGATCAGGTCATTGTTTAAAGTGCGGACATTGCCGCCGAGAGTCACAGTGTCTGTGATGATATTCGGATACTGGCCGCCATTTATATAGGAAACCGTAAGAACACCGCCTTCCAGCGGATTCTTTTTCTCAGCCAGGATCTGGTTTAAAGCAGATCCGACCATGCAGGCCACGGGGACCGGGTTCAGGGCATTCTGCGGATAACCGCCATGACCGCCCTTTCCATGGATCTTCACTTCATAAATACCGATCGCGGCGGAATACGCCCGGGGAGTCACAGCGATGGTGCCGAGCGGAAACGCGGAAGCGCAGTGGAAACCATAGACGAGATCGACATCCTTCATGACACCTTCCTCGCAGAGCGCCTTAGCACCTCCTGGGAGCTTTTCCTCGGCTGCCTGAAAGATCAGCTTCACAGTTCCACGGACAAGCTCAGGATGGGCTGTGAGGACTTTCGCGAAGGTTAAAAGGACTGCTGTATGGATATCGTGTCCACAGGCATGCATAACGCCGGGAACCTCGGACTTAAACGGGAGATCATTTTCTTCCTCCACCGGAAGCGCGTCGATGTCCGCGCGGAACGCGATGCATGGACCGGTTTTTTCACCTTTTATGACAGCGACCGTGCTGGTTCCGGAGATCCCTTCCATCAGCGGGACGCCCAGGGCATTCAGGGTGCTGCGGATGTAAGCGGCAGTGTCTGTCTCCTGAAAGGAAAGCTCCGGGTGTCGATGCAGGTAACGGCGTATTTCAATCAGTTCTTTTTCATAAGGGCTTGTGATGGACTTGACAAATTCTTTCATATAAGACCTCCGTTTTTCTCGTTTATACTATTTATAGGAACAACTTATCGGAACAACAGCTTATTGGTCTGTGGCTGGATCAAACGACACATTTGCGATCACGACTTCATTGTTAGTCCCGACCCGCATCGCCGGTCCCCAGACACCGGCACCGGAGGTGACAATAGATGTCATAGACCCCTTTTTCAGGACTCCGCAGGCATTTTCCCAGAGAAAATGGACCACAAGGTTTGCCGGAAACATCTGACCGTCATGGGTATGGCCGGAGAGGTCCAGATCGACACCGGCATCGGAGGCTTCTGACAATTCTCCCGGCTGGTGATCCATGACGATGATGGGAAGTGAGGGATCGAGAGGTTCGGTGATCTCAGCAAAGGTTTTCCGCGGGAGCTGTTCTTTTTTTGCCATATCCTTATCCCGGCGGCCGACAAGATAGAATGCATTATTGATGCAGACGGTCTCGTCCTCCAGCATCGTGATACCGGCGTGGTGCAGAAATTCCGTAAACCGTCCGTCCCGGACGATCGTTTCCTTCTGTGGAAATGTGAATCCGGCGAGGATCTTCTCGCTTACGTCATGGTTGCCCCAGCAGGCGTATGTGCCGTACCGGCTCTTGATACCGGATAGAATGTCGGCCACCTTATCCGGGTCCTTGATCGCGTCGTAATCATTGTCGAAGAGATCTCCGGCAATGCAGACGAGATCGACATTTTGGGAGTTTATGGTGTCTACGATCTTTCTTACATGGGACTTCGTGGAGTTGTATCCAAGGTGAAGATCCGCGATCAGGGCGATCTTAAGTCCCGGAAGAGAAGAACTCTTTTCGATGACGACCGGATCCTGCCGCACATAGACCCGTCTTGCATGCAGGACACCGTAAATGCTGACCATAAGGATCAGGCCAATGGCAAAGCCGCCAAAAATCACGAGATTTTTCGGCATGGTATGCAGCATGGCCGGATACCGGTATTTCATAAAGAAGGAATGGCCGGTGACACGGCGGATCACGTCGAAGGTGATGATAAAAAGCAGGATATATTCCAGAGTGCCGAGCCAGTAGTTGCTGATCACCCGGAGAAAATGGTGAAGTGGTTCTTTTGTGATCAGAAATCCGGTCAGCGGGCTGACGGCAAAAAATAGATAGAGGACTGTGACAGGGATCCTGAAAAACAGTGAATGAAGCGCCGGGGAGCAGGAATCCGCCCAGGCGTAGAGCCATAAAAGAATGTATGCCTGAAATAACAGGTAGATCGGAGATAAAAATACAGCTAACATGAGATACTCCTGATGCTTCGTGGACAGGAATGGTGTATAATGATTCCTGTACAAGTGGTTTATGGTGTAAGTATAGCGAACACTTTAGCAATTTGCAATGGAAAAGAAGAAAAGAGGTTGTTATGATCGATCTGACAGGAATGATCTCCATTCCGTATTTAAAGAAAACAGTATTTACCGGAAGTGAAAAGGGAACGAATTTTATGATCCGGAAGATCAGCGGAGAGGAAGGCGAGCCGGATAAGATTCAGGCGGTCACCTGGCCGGGGCCGTTTATTTTTTCTGTGACGGAAGATGAAAAAAAGACGTATCAGGAATTTGAGTTCAGCGAGGACGGGATCAAAGCGGCAGTAGCGTGGCTGAATGAGGTGACATAGAGAGAAATCCTGTATACAAAAAGGCCCGGAAGTTTCCGGGGTGAAAAATATTTTAAGAGCGAGTATGACCGGTGAAGTTAAGCCGGTTATACTCGTTCCTTGTTTTATAGACTTTAGCTGATCTGCGTATACAGAGCATTAGATCTGATGTACAGATGTGGGAGACGTTCCCTACATCGACGGTGTTCTCGCCACAAGATCCAGTGTCACATCCTTAAATCTCTGCTTTAAGAGCGCGCAGATCTCCTTCCGCTGCTCCATAAGCTTCGGGATCATGTCCTCGGTGAGCTGGAGCTTCGCACACCACGGCGCGTCGGGGTTTGTATCACCGGCAGCAGGATCCGGGTACACGCGGACGCGGAAGTCACGGAATCCAAGGTCGGAGAGGGATTTCTCCGCCCATTCCACATCCTTTAATACAGAAGATTCGATGGAAATTCCCGATGGAACTCTCGTCGCAAGACAGGCGTAGGCGGGCTTGTTCCATGTAAATAATCCGGCATTTCGGGAGTATTCCCGGAGTGCCGTTTTTGTCACTCTGGAAAGGCGCAGCGGGGACAGTACCTTCATTTCTTTTAAAGCGCGCATGCCCGGGCGGTCACCGGCGTCATCGGAGGCATTCGTTCCGTCCATGATCTCGGTAAAGCCGTCCTCCTTTGCGGCTTTCAGGATTCCGCTGAATACCTGATTCTTGCAGTAGTAACAGCGGTCTTTCGGATTGCTCTTTACGACTTTATCCGTCAGCACATCAAAGGGCAGGACCGTCATGTCCGCGTGTAACGATTCAGCGAGAAGCTTCGCGTCATCTAACTCAAATTGCGGCTGGAACGGAGTGGAGACATAGTAGGCATGTACATTTGCTCCGCAGGCCTTTGCGGCATAGAGAAGATAAGAGGAATCCGTTCCGCCGGAAAAAGCAAGAGCGATGGTAGAATGCTCCGCAAAAAATTCCCGGAGTGCGGCCGGAACGCAGTCTATGGAAACGTTGATCGTGTTGTTCATAAGGAATTCTCCGTCCTTTCATATTCTCAAGTTGAACGTCCGTGAGACTTGCCGCGTGATTCTGGTCAGAGAAGTTGACATATTCCTAACAGAATCACTGCGCATCCTCGCGGAGCGTTTATCTTAGCAGCCTCGTACGGGCGGCCATATCTTCATAGTAAAATGGTAGGTTTAATTTACTCATTATAATTCGCAGAGACGCAGAAGTCAAGCGTGTAACCGGGAAGGTGTTACCGTCGGGCGGAATTCCCGATTTTTATAGATTTTCAGTATTTTCATTTCAGTATGTTTGTTATATCATAGATGAATAAAATGACAAGGAGGATGCAGGCTATGGAAGACAGAGAACTAATCGTGAAGACATCCGCGTATATAGACCGTCACAGGGACGAGATGCTGTCGCTATGGGAAAAGATCGTTTCTATCGAAAGCGGAACCCCGGATAAAGAGGGCGTTGACCGGGTAGGTGCGGTCTTAAAGGATGAACTGGAAAGTGCCGGAGTGGAGACAGCTGTGATCCCGATGGAACGTTTCGGAAACCTCCTGACAGGCGTATGGCATAAAGAGGCAGCAGGCCAGCCCATCGTCCTGATCGGACACATGGACACGGTATTCGCGAAAGGCACGCTGGAGAAAAATCCGTTCCGCATCGATGAGAACGGAAATGCCCACGGACCGGGAGTTCTGGATATGAAGGCGGGACTTGTGATCGCTGTCTATATTTTAAAAGCGCTCCATGAATATGGATATGGGAAACGCCCGATCCGCGTTGTCTTTGCGGGAGATGAGGAGAACGGACACCGTCAGACAAATGCGGAGTCAGAGATCCGGAAACTCTGCGCGGGATGCGCGGCGGCATTCAACTTTGAGACGGGATTTATCGATGACGGACTCGTTGTCGGAAGAAAAGGTTCCTGCCGTGTGACACTCACCGTTCACGGAGTCGCGGCCCATGCTGGAAATGATCCACAGCGCGGAAGAAACGCAATTTTGGAGATGGCGCATAAGGTCATCGAGATCCAGAAACTTCATGACTTTGAACATGGACTTTTTGTGAATGTAGGTGTGATCCAGGGCGGAACGGTTGCAAACGCAGTGGCTGCGTCCTGTGAGGTTGGAATCGATATCCGCTACGACAGCTTTGAGCGCCTTGAGGAAACACTTCAGACGATCAAAAAGATTGCGGAGACGAGAACTGTCCCGGACACGACGGCAGATGTGACCTGGACGAAGCCGAGTACGGTAATGCTGGTATCGGAGAAAAATCTGGAGCTTTTCCGCCATGTCCAGAAGGCGGCAGACATGATCGGTTACGGAAAGCTGCAGACAAAGAAAGTCGGCGGATGGTCCGATTCCTGCCTGGCTGCGGCGGAAGGCGTTCCGGTAGTTTGCGCCATGGGCGTCAAGGGAGCGAACAATCATTCAATGGAGGAGTATGCGGTAGCTGAGACGCTGTTTTCCAGAGCGAAACTGGCATTGGCTTCCATCATTACGTTTTGACAGACATGAAAGAGACAAGAAAAAAATATGACATGCTGACGGACAATCCGGGAAAATCCCTGCTTTTCTTCGTGCTTCCGATGATACTCGGAAATCTTTTTCAGCAGTTTTACAACATCACGGACTCAGTAGTGGTAGGAAAATTCGTCGGGGAACAGGCGTTAGCGGCGGTTGGCGCATCCTATGCGATCACGAACGTCTTTATCGCCATCGCCATCGGCGGCGGAATCGGAAGCTCTGTGGTGATCTCCCAGTTCCTGGGGGCGGGAAAACTCGCGAAGATGAAGACGGCAGTCTACACGACGATGTTCAATTTCCTTGGGATTGCGGCGTTTCTGGCAGCAGTGGGGATCCTGTTCAACAACCGGATCCTGAATCTCGTCAACGTACCGGAGGATATCTTCTCCGACGCGGCGCTGTATCTGGCGATCTACTTTATCGGACTGCCGTTCCTGTTCATGTATAACGTTCAGGCATCGATCTTCAACGCGTTGGGAGATTCAAAGAAGCCGCTGTACCTTCTGATCTTTTCTTCCCTGTTAAACATCGCGTTGGACATGATCCTTGTGATCGTTTTCAAGCAGGGTGTCCGGGGCGTTGCGCTGGCGACACTGATCGCACAGGGAATCTCGGCGGTGATCTCCTTCCTTCTTTTGATGCGGAAGCTAAAGGGGTATCCTGCCGAGGAGCCGGTGCGTCTCTACAGCGGAGAGATGGCGGTCTCCATGGTGAAGATCGCCGTTCCGTCCACGCTGCAGCAGTCCATCGTACAGATCGGAATTTTGCTGGTCCAGTCTGTGATCAACAGCTTCGGCTCCACGGCAATCGCCGGATACTCCGCAGGCATGCGGATCGAGTCCTTGAGTATCGTGCCGATGTTGGCCATGGGAAATGCTATGTCAACCTTCACAGCCCAGAATATGGGGGCTGGAAAGATCGACCGGGTGAAGGAAGGTTACCGGATGTGCTATGTGATCGTCCTGACGGCGGGTGCTGTGCTCTGCGTGATGTACCAGCTGGCAGGAGGCGCATTCGTGTCCCTGTTTCTTGACAGCGGCAGCAGTGAGGCATACTCGGTGGGACTCAGTTATGTGAAGTTCTTATCGTTTTTCTACTCGTTTATCGGCCTCAAGGCGTCCACGGACGGTCTGCTGCGCGGCGCAGGTGATGTGACGGCATTTACGGTGGCAAACCTCGTGAATCTCGCGATCCGTGTCAGCGTGACGAACCTGTTTGCGCCGATTTATGGAATCCAGGTAGCATGGATGGCGGTTCCCCTTGGCTGGGCCGCGAATTATGTGATCTCGTTTGGATGGTATCTGACAGGAAAATGGAAGAAGGTCCGCGTGATAAAGAAGTAATATACGGATAGGAAATCTCCGGACTGAGAAATGCTGTACAAAAGTGCAGGCAGATTTTATGAAATATGAAAAAATAGTTCCGATGGTTCAGATTTGATGTAAAATGAAAACGGATCGATCTGGTTGGCCGGAAGGGCATACAGTATCAATTACAGAAGAAAGGACAGAAATCATGGAACAGAAAATACTTGCTTACTTAAAAGAACATGAGACGGAGATCTTTGAGGACTTAAAATCTCTAGTCCTGACAGAGGCCAGCACTTCAGATATTGAGGCTCTGGCAAAGGTGCGGGAAAAGCTGATCATGCTGATCAAGGAGCGCACAGGAGAGGACAGCTTTGTCTACGAAGCGGAGAACGGACACTGTCCGGTGCGGTTCCAGTATGGAAAGGGTACGGAGAAGATCCTGTTTATCGGTCATTATGACACCGTACATCTCATCGGTGCGCTGAAGTATTATACAGAAGGAAATGAGCTCCACGGACCGGGTGTTTATGACATGAAAGGCGGACTTATTTCCGCGATCTGGACTGTAAAGGCATATAAGGATCTTGGGATCGATCCGGGAAAGAGGCTGGAATTCATCTTTAATGGTGACGAGGAGACCGGAAGTGCTGAGTCCACCGATATCATTTGTGAGCTTGCGAAGGACGCGAAGGCGGCGCTTGTCTGCGAGCCGTGTACAGCGAACGGAGATTTAAAGACAGGAAGAAAAGGCCTTGTCCGTTTTACCGTAAGGATTCATGGAAAGGCATCCCATGCAGGAAATGCCCATAAAGAGGGGATCAACGCCATCGAGGAACTGGCGCATGAGATCCTCGCAATCCAGAAACTGACAGATTACGAGGCTGGAACTACCGTCAATGTGGGCGTTTGCAGCGGCGGTACAAAACCGAACGTTGTCCCGGCAGAGGCAGAGATCGAGATCGACTGCCGTGTAAAGACAGCCGCCGAGGGCGACAGGATCCGCAAGGCGATCAACGAGATCAGGACGACGGTTCCGGGAACCACAAGGGAAGTCATCGAACGGGACAGCAAGATGCCGATGGAGGAGACGGAGGCGAACATGGCGCTCTTTGAGAAGGCGAAGATCTGCGGCGAGAAGGTCGGGCTTAAGTTTTCCCATCAGTTTGTGGGCGGCGGCAGCGATGGAAACGAGGTGTCTGCTCTGGGTATCCCGACCCTTGACGGTCTCGGCGCAGCCGGTGACGGGGCCCACTCCGCAAACGAGTACATCCTGATCGACCAGTATATTCCGAGGATCGCGATGTTGGCTTCGTTTGTGCTGATGATCTGAGAGATTTCAATACATAAGATATAAACAGAGAGCGTATTGCCTAAAAAAGGTGGTACGCTCTCTGTTTATAAGAAGCTATTTAGTTTTTGATCGGAAACGTGATCTGCGCCTTAAACAGGTCGCCATCGATGATCAGCTCGAACTTTCCGCCCTGAAGTGTGGTGAGGTCCTTCGCGATGGAAAGCCCAAGACCGCTACCTTCGGTAGTTCGGGAGACATCACCGCGGACGAATCGCTCGGTCAGCTCATCCGGGCTGATATTTAATGGGTTCGCGGACACATTTTTGATCGTGAAGACAACGTCGGCGCCGTGGTCCTCGATGGTGACGTAGACGCGGGTTCCCTCCAAGGCATATTTAAATGCGTTGTTGTAGAGGTTTTCAAGGACGCGCCATAACCGCCGTCCGTCCGCCTCGATCATGATAACCTCGTTCGGAAGCGTATTGACGAGCTCGAGGTGGCGGATCGCGTATTTTTCCTCAAATTCGCCGGTCGTCTGCTGGACGAGTTCCACGAAGTCGATGCTCGCAATCTCAAGCTTGATATTTCCGGAGCTTGCGCGGGATGCCTCGACAAGATCCTCGGTCAGCGTCTTTAAACGCTGGGATTTCTGATCCAGGACTTCCAGATATTTCTGAACGGTCGGATCTTCGATATGCTGGCGCTTGATGAGGTCCACATAGTTGATGATGGAAGTCAGCGGCGTCTTGATATCGTGGGAGACGTTCGTGATCAGATCGGCTTTCAGGCGTTCGCTCTTTACCTGCTCGGCAAGCGCAGTCTCGAGACCGTCGCTGATGCGGTTTAAACCTTCGGCAAGCTCTGCCTCCAGGCTCGAGAAATCGTTTACGTCCACCTTGTAGCTCGTCTCCCCGGAGGCGAGTTTTTCGATGGCGGCATGGATCTTGTCCGTCTGGTCCGCATTCCGGTAGATAAAGTAGAATACCAGAAGGTTTCCGGCGATCCAGGCGATCATCACGAAGATGAACGGCATGAACTGGAAAACGGAATTTTCATGATGGAAGATCATGAATGCCCCCACGGTGATCATGAATACGTTGTATGCAAGATACAGCACAAAGCCTATTGTGATCCGGTAGCGGAACGTGCTCTCGGAGAGTGTTTCTGTAAGATCATGCAGAAAGCTGTTCTTCCAGAGTGTCTCCGCCTTGTATCTGCGGATCAGGCTGAAGAAGGTCAGGATGACGCAGAAATACAGGTATCCGAAGGCCACCAGCAGGTTCGCGCGGTCCCAGTAATCTGATGTCACTACCAGGTGCAGGAGCTTTGATGTCACCGGCGCCATGATGTGGATGCAGAGGTAGGACACGAATGCCATCAGGAGCAGCATGAAATCCGTTTTTGTCCGGTCAAATGGGTAAAGCGTGATGGTCCGGTCAGAGATCGATGCATGTCCGGACAGAAACAGCAGGAATGCGAAGGTCACGAGGGAACCGGCAAGTCCCGCGATCGTAATATAAAGTCCGTTGGAGAAATTCACGCGGGACTTATTATAGGCGGTATATGCCTGAGCATAGTCATCGTTCGCCTTATAGGATGTGTCGAGACCGATGACCACATAGTAGCTGTTGCCGTTGTACGGGTTATTTTTCGACATCAGCGCCGGGATACTCGGAAAGTTGGATTCGAAGTTCGTCCGGACCGCAAGGTCGTTGGAGTCTCCGGAATAGTAGATATATCTTCCCATAGCCATAATGTCATCGTTGGACATCTCCGGCGCGTTGGTATGGATCTCATAGATCGCATTATTTTTTGAGTAGTACGCCACGCGGAAATAGAGATTCGTAAAGTCGCTCATGAGTCTCGAGTAGATCGAGTAGTAGGAAGAGAAACGCCTTAAGATCTCATACGTCAGGTCCGGCATCGTCGAGAAAGACTGATCCGGGCTCGTTAAGTCTTCCTCAGACTGGTAGCAGCGGTAGCGGACATAGACCTGTTCCTGGTCTTCCTCGGACAGAGTCTCCGGACCGCCCTTTAACGCGTAGTTGTCGGACTCGTCCATGTAGTAGCCCAGGGATTTTCCGTACTGGATAATATCGTCCAGAGTGTAGGATTTCTCACCGCCAGGTCCCGTGGTGACTTCCAGGACGACCTGGGAGTAGTCGACCTCACCGTTTACCTCGAAAATATCCTGATACTGGACATAATCGAAGATATTTGTGATATCTGCCTGGACTTTTTTGCTGAAATCCGGGGACTGTTCAAAGGTCTCCGTCTTGATCCAGTCGAGACCCCGGCCGTAGTTGCTGTTTAAATACATGAACCCGATTCCGACGAGTGTCACGCAGGCAAAGAGAAAGTGAAGGAAGCCGACGAGACGCTTGAAAAATGAGTTTGTCTTTTTTTCTGCCATCTGGACTCTCCTTACTGTTTCTCGATCTTATACCCGACGCCCCAGACGACCTTTAAGTAGCGGGGCTCTTTCGGGTTGATCTCGATTTTCTCGCGGATATGGCGGATGTGGACGGCAACAGTGTTATCTGCGCCAATTGCGTCTTCATTCCAGATTTTTTCGTAAATTTGGTCAATAGAGAAAACCTTCCCCGCGTTCTTCACGAGAAGAAGCAGGATGTTGTACTCGATGGGGGTCAGCTTGATTGGATCTCCGTCGACGGTAACTTCCTTGTTCTCATCGTTGATCATCAGTCCGCCGCACTTGTAGACCTGGGAGCTGCCCTGCTGGTTTAAATTTCCGAGCTGGGTGTAGCGGCGGAGCTGAGATTTTACGCGGGCTACCAGCTCTAATGGGTTAAACGGCTTTGTGATATAGTCGTCAGCGCCGATATTTAAGCCTAAGATCTTGTCGGTATCCTCAGATTTCGCGGAGAGGATGATGATCGGGATACTGCTGGTCTCGCGGACCTTAAGTGTGGTGCGGATCCCGTCGAGACCCGGCATCATGACATCCACGATCATTAAGTTTACTTCATTCTTCTCCAGAAGCTCCAGTGCTTCGTAGCCGTCGTAGGCCTTAATTACATTGAAACCTTCGCCGGTCAGATAAATATTGATCGCCTCTACGATCTGTTTGTCGTCATCGCAGACGAGAATGGTTGGCATAATCGATTCCTCCTCATATCAGACATAATAAAAGATGAAAAATCGTAACTGACCATATTTCCAGTTACGAAAAAATCAAATCAAAGAAAAAATACATCATAATCCAGTATAGCATAAAAATGACGCAAAAACATAAGGAACGTTCTTAAATTTTTATGTAGAAATGTAAAGGGGTGTTACAGTACACGGGTACTCTATGCCCGCGCACTGTAACAGGATTTTGCCGATGCTTCGCATTCCGAATCGGCAAAATCCGCGGCCATAACGGTATCATACGGAATTTTCAGTTCAGAAAATTTCTACCCATGAAAAGTAACAAAGGAGTTACTGTATTGTACAGAATTTTCGATTCAGAAAAGCTTTTGGTACGACGCGGCGCTTTGATGCAGTGACATAGGTAAAAAAATACGAACGTAAAAATTTGTGTATAATGTTGTGAAATAGAAGAATAAATAATCGCGCAAGAGGTTAAAACAATAAAAAAATATAGAAAACTTTGTGAGAATTGTACAAAATATATATTTTAATGTGAAATGGTTGATAATAATTGTGCAATGTGCTATGATTGAGTTAACTTAAAAAAGAAGCCGTGATAGGAGAGCAAAATGTAATCAGCTAACGATTAGCTGTTGCTTGGTGCGCTCCTTTTCTTTTTGAGAAATGGAGAAAAGTTTAGTGAAACATTATTTTTATCAGGCATTGGAAGAAACCCCGATCATCGCAGCGATCAAAAACATGGATGATCTGGAACTTTGCTGTTCTCTGGAAGAGATCCGAGTGGTATTCGTCCTGTTCGGCGATATCTGTACGATCCGGACGATCGTAAAACGCCTAAAGGACGCTGGGAAGATCGCAATCGTGCATGTAGACCTGATCGTGGGCTTAAGCAGCAAGGAGATCGTGGTGGACTTCATTAAAATGTCGACAGAGGCAGACGGGATCATTAGTACAAAGGTCCCACTGATCAGAAGGGGAAATGAACTGAATTTCATAACGGTCCAGAGGTGCTTTTTACTGGATTCCATGGCGTATGAAAATTTAAGACAGCAGCAGCATCAGGTGAAGCCGGATTATATCGAGGTTCTTCCGGGAATCATGCCGCAGGTCATCTCAAAGATGTGTAAGGTGTCGAAAGCGCCGATCATCGCGGGTGGACTGATCTCCGAGAAAGAATCCGTTATGAGCGCCCTCTCAGCAGGAGCGATGGCAGTTTCATCTACGAATCATGAAGTCTGGAAGTTGTGAATAGACTGATAACACAAGCTGTTTCAACGCCGGGAAAAGGGCAGTTGAGATAAAGCATGGGAAAAACTATATTGAAGGAGGAATTGGTATGGCAAAGTATGTAATGGCACTCGACGCGGGGACAACCAGCAACAGGTGTATCCTGTTCAACGAAAAAGGTGAGATGTGCAGTGTAGCGCAGAGAGAGTTTACTCAGTACTTCCCGAAGCCGGGCTGGGTAGAGCACGATGCGGACGAGATCTGGGCAAGTATGCTGGGGGTTGCCGTAGAGGCAATGAATATGATCGGTGCCACCGCGGCGGATATCGCGGCCATCGGTATCACGAACCAGCGTGAGACAACGATCGTCTGGGATAAGAATACCGGAGAGCCGATCCATCACGCGATCGTATGGCAGTGCCGCAGAACATCGGAATACTGCGACACCTTAAAGGAAAAAGGCCTGACCGACAAGTTCAGGGAGAAGACAGGTCTCGTGATCGACGCGTACTTCTCAGGAACTAAGGTAAAATGGCTGCTTGACAATGTGCCGGGCGCAAGGGAAAGAGCGGAGAAGGGCGAGCTGTTATTCGGTACGGTTGAGACATGGCTGATCTGGAAACTTACAAAGGGCGCGGTTCATGTCACAGACTATTCCAACGCATCCCGTACAATGCTCTTCAATATCAATACTTTGCAGTGGGATGATGAGATCTTAGCGGAACTCGATATCCCGAAGTGTATTCTCCCGGAGCCGAAGCCGTCAAGCTGCATTTACGGCGAGACAGATCCGTCTTACCTCGGCGGACCGATCCCGATCGGAGGAGCTGCTGGTGACCAGCAGTCCGCACTGTTCGGACAGACCTGCTTCAATCCTGGCGAGGCAAAGAATACATACGGAACCGGCTGCTTCATGTTAATGAACACCGGTGAGAAGCCGATCTTCTCAAAGAATGGTCTTGTTACAACAATTGCATGGGGCTTAGACGGAAAAGTCAACTACGCTCTTGAGGGCTCTATCTTCGTTGCAGGCGCTGCGATCCAGTGGCTCCGCGATGAGTTAAGAATTATCGATTCCGCACCGGATTCCGAATACATGGCGAAAAAAGTAAAGGATACGAACGGCTGCTATGTTGTACCGGCATTCACAGGTCTCGGAGCTCCGCACTGGGATCAGTACGCGCGCGGAACGATCGTAGGAATCACCCGTGGTGTCAATAAGTACCACATTATCCGTGCGACTCTGGAATCCCTCGCATACCAGGTAAACGACGTTCTGGAAGCGATGAAGGCAGATTCCGGTATCGAGCTTGCGGCTCTTAAGGTTGACGGCGGCGCAAGTGCCAACGACTTCTTAATGCAGACACAGGCCGATATCATCAACGCACCGGTGAACCGTCCTCAGTGCGTAGAGACGACAGCTATGGGTGCCGCTTATCTTGCAGGTCTCGCGGTTGGTTACTGGAGCAGCAAGGAAGATGTCATCAAGAACTGGGCAATCGATAAGACCTTCGAGCCGAAGATCGAAGCCGCTGAGAGAGAAAAACGGATCAAAGGCTGGAATAAGGCTGTGAAATACGCTTACGGATGGGCGAAGGAAGACTAAACGAGATATAAAATGAGGAAAAGGTTTCGGGTAAGAATTGCGGCTTGCAGAGAACGGACTTGAATGGAATAATTACTCAAAGTTGTTGAAACAAAACAGAAAGTTTTGAAAAAACAGAAAACTGTCTCCGGCTTTTGAGGGGAACGAAAGCCGGAGATGCCTAAAACAACAAAAAGGGGGATTTTCTATGCTGCCTTATATTGCAGAGTTTCTTGGAACCATGATGCTTATCATCCTCGGTGATGGTGTTGTTGCAAACGTAAACCTTAACAAGTCCGGAATGAAAGGTGCAGGAGCTGTCCAGATCACACTGGCATGGGGCCTTGCAGTTCTGGTACCGGCATTTATCTTCGGAGAAGCTTCCGGTGCGTCCTTTAACCCTGCGCTCACGATCGCTCTTGCGGTTGACGGAAGTTTCGCATGGTCCATGGTGCCCGGATATGTGATCGCACAGATGGCAGGTGCATTTGTCGGCGCATCGATCGTTTACCTGCTCTTCAAGGGACAGTTTGACGCTACAGAAGATCCGGGAACAAAGCTTGGCGTATTCTGTACAGGTCCGTCGATCCCGAACACTGGATTAAACATTTTAAGCGAAGCAGTCGGTACATTTATCCTCGTTTTCGCGATCAAAGGTATCGGCAATGTAACAGGACTTTCCACAGGTGTTGATAAACTCTTCGTATTCGGAATCATCGTTTCCGTAGGTATGTCCCTCGGCGGACTTACCGGTTACGCGATCAACCCGGCAAGAGACTTAGGACCTCGTCTTGCACATGCAGTCCTTCCGATCAAGGACAAAGGCGATTCCAACTTCTCTTACGGTCTTGTAGTTCCGATCGTTGGACCGATCATCGGTGCGATCGTAGCGGTTCTCCTTTATGGAGCGATTCCGTGGTAGGATAAAAACAGAGGGCTGTGCCCGGTGCAGTGCAGCTTAACAATCAGATAATCATGGCGTGAGATGAGAGAGCCTGACAGGATAACCGCATAAGGGTATGCGTTTACTTGGCGGGCTCTTTTCTCTCAAGGACGGACGCCGCCGGTTCCCCAAGGTTGTGGGATATGGCGGAAAACTTCTAAAAGGGACAGGATGTAAAGGAGTGAACGGTAAATGTATGATGTGATCATAATCGGAGCAGGAGTAGCCGGGGCGGCATCTGCGAGAGAATTGTCGCGCTATCAGGCAAAAATCTGCGTGCTGGAGAAAGAGGAGGATGTCTGCTGCGGTACTTCCAAGGCAAACAGCGCCATTGTCCATGCGGGCTATGACGCGGCGGAAGGCTCCCTGATGGCAAAACTCAATGTACGCGGAAATGAAATGATGGAACAACTGTCGAAGGATCTGGATTTTCCGTTTAAGAGAAATGGTTCACTGGTAGTCTGCCTGCATGAAGACGAGATGCCGGGGCTTGAAGCTCTTTATAAACGAGGAATCACAAACGGAGTTCCGGGCTTAAGGATCTTAAACCGGGAAGAACTTCGGGCAATGGAGCCGAATATTTCCGATGAGGCATGTGCAGCTCTTTATGCGCCCACGGGAGGAATCGTATGTCCGTTTAACTTAAATATCGCGATGGCGGAAAATGCCAACGCGAATGGAGTAGAATTCCATTTTGATACGGAGGTCACCGACTTAAGACCGGTGGAAGACGGCTGGGAGATCCGGACAAGCAAGGGCACGTATAAGACGCGGTATGTCGTGAACGCGGCGGGTGTCTACGCAGACAAATTCCACAATATGGTGAGCAACAAGAAGATCCACATCACCCCAAGACGTGGAGATTACTGTCTGCTCGATAAAACTGCCGGAAATCATGTGAGCCATACGGTGTTTGCTCTTCCCGGAAAATACGGAAAAGGCGTTCTCGTGACACCGACGGTCCACGGAAATCTGTTGGTGGGACCGACAGCGATCGATATCGAGAATAAAGAGGGAACGAACACGACGAGAGAGGGCTTAAATGAGGTTATCACAAAGGCAGAGATGAATGTGAAGAACATTCCGATGCGTCAGGTGATCACTTCCTTCGCAGGACTCCGTGCCCATGAGGATGGACATGAATTCCTGATCGGTGAGCTGGAGGACGCGAAAGGCTTTATCGACTGTGCGGGAATCGAGTCTCCGGGTCTGACAAGCTCCCCGGCGATCGGTGAGATGGTGGCGGATATCCTGAAAGAGAAGATGGATCTCAGGGAAAAAGAGAACTTTATCGCGACGAGAAAAGGCGTTCTGAACCCGAATACTTTAAGCAAGGAAGAACGGCTCCGGTTAATTAAGGAAAAACCGGAGTACGGAAATATTATCTGCCGATGCGAGATGATCACGGAAGGTGAGATCATTGATGCGATCCGAAGACCTTTAGGTGCAAAATCCTTAGACGGAGTAAAACGCAGAACGAGAGCCGGAATGGGGCGCTGCCAGGCAGGCTTCTGTTCCCCGAGAACTATGGAGATCCTTGCGAGAGAATGCCATAAGAGCATGTTTGAGATCACAAAATCCGGCGGAAACTCGCAGATCGTCAAGGGAATCAATAAGGATTCGTTATAAAAGGGAGGTGTCAGAGCATGAAATCGTATGATATTGTGATCATCGGAGGCGGACCGGCGGGTCTTGCCGCTGCAGTTTCCGCGAAGAAAAACGGAATCGAGAGTATTCTGATTCTGGAACGTGACAGGGAGTTAGGCGGAATCTTAAACCAGTGCATTCATAACGGCTTTGGACTCCACACCTTCAAGGAAGAACTCACGGGTCCGGAGTACGCGGGACGGTTTATTAAACAGGCAGAAGAATTAAATATCGAGTATAAACTGAATACCATGGTCATGGATATCAGTGAGCAGAAGATCGTGACAGCCATGAACCGGGAAGA
This sequence comes from Clostridium sp. CM74B_53, assembly GCF_036318045.1. NCBI lineage: Bacteria > Bacillati > Bacillota > Clostridia > Eubacteriales > Clostridiaceae > Clostridium > Clostridium sp. CM74B_53. The sequence continues at coordinate 102,607 of NZ_JAWQDE010000006.1, forward strand.
AGGTCTCTTCGAGATCCGGGCGAAGGCAGTGATCCTCGCAATGGGATGCAGAGAGCGGTCGAGAGGCGCTTTAAATATTCCCGGATATCGACCGGCGGGAATCTTCTCTGCAGGTACGGCTCAGAGGCTTGTAAACATTGAGGGATATATGCCGGGACGCGAAGTCGTGATCCTGGGATCCGGAGATATCGGTCTCATCATGGCGAGACGTATGACGCTTGAGGGCGCGAAAGTCAAGGTTGTCGCGGAGCTGATGCCTTATTCCGGCGGTTTAAAGAGAAATATCGTCCAGTGTCTCGATGACTACGGAATTCCGCTGAAGTTAAGTCATACGGTTGTAGACATCAGAGGAAAAGAACGGCTGGAAGGAATTACGCTGGCGCAGGTAGACGGAAAAGGAAAGCCGATCCCGGGAACGGAGGAGGAATACAGCTGTGATACGCTGCTTCTCTCCGTCGGACTGATCCCGGAGAATGAGATATCCAGAGGAATGGGTGTGGACATGAACCCGGTGACATCCGGACCGAAGGTCAATGAGAGTCTTGAAACAAATATTGAGGGAGTTTTTGCTTGCGGAAATGTACTTCATGTCCATGATCTCGTGGATTTTGTATCTGAGGAAGCGGCGATTGCCGGAAAGAATGCGGCATCCTATGTGAAACAGGGCGAGAACCGTTCGACCGGCGGACATGAGATCGTCTTAAATCCGATCGAAGGTGTGCGCTACACAGTTCCGGGAACCATCGATCCGGCGAGAATGGACGAGGAGCTGACCGTCCGCTTCCGTGTTGGCGGTGTCTATAAAAACTGCTATGTGAGTGCGTATTTCGGTGACGAGCGTGTGATCCACAGAAAACGCCCGGTCGTAGCACCGGGTGAGATGGAAGAACTGAAACTTAAAAAAGCGGATCTTTTGAAGTATCCGGATCTGAAGACGATCACGATCAAGATCGAGGAGGCATAGGCGATGGAGGAAAGAAGATTAACATGTATCGGATGTCCGATGGGCTGTCCTCTTGTCGTGACGATGGACGGCGGTGAGGTCGTAAGCGTGACAGGGAATACCTGCAAGCGCGGCGAGATCTACGGGCGGAAAGAAGTGACAAATCCGACGAGGATCGTGACTTCCACTGTGCGGGTATCCGGCGGAAGCATCGATATGGTTTCGGTGAAGACGAAGGAAGATATTCCGAAAGGAAAAATCTTCGACTGTGTGAAAGCGTTAAAGACGGTTGAGGTCGCAGCTCCGGTCCACATCGGGGATGTGATATTGAAGGATGTTGCCGGAACGGGAGTGGACGTTGTGGCGACAAAGAATGTGGAATAGGGTTTATTGCGATCAGTAAATGCAGATGGTATGGGTTATGAACAAGGTGCTGTCCGGCTGGTTTTCATGGAAAATGGACAGTATTTTGGGAAAAGGACCTCGCGGATCCATGATTCAGGATTTTGCGAGGTCCTTTTTTGTCAGAAATTGTCTCACCATTGTGAAGGTGAGACAATTTCTGATATTTTAGTTAAATTTAAAGATCGCAGCCCCATACGCCGGCAGCGGATATGCGAAGGAGTATGGCTGACCATCGCACTCGCTCTTTTTGGAGCGGACGGAGAACGCGTGCTCTCCGCGTTTATAAAGTCCGTGTTCGGAATTCAGGATCAGCGAGTAGGTTCCGGATTTCGGAACACCTACACGGTAATCGTCACGGGCAACCGGAGTGAAGTTGATGATGAATAAGAGATTCTTCTTTCCGGTCTCATCGCGGCGGATAAAACTGAAGATGCTGCGGTCGCCGTCATTTGCGTTGATCCACTGGAAGCCGTTCCAGTCGGAATCGAGCTGCCATAATGCCGGATATTTCTGGTATACATGCAGCAGATCGCTATAATACTTCTGCAGATCTTTGTGGAGCGGCTCGTCGGCGAGATACCAGTCGAGGGCGACTTTCTCATCCCACTCGTGATACTGACCGAAATCCTGTCCCATAAAGAGCAGCTTCTTGCCCGGATGTCCCATCATAAACGTATATCCGGCCTTTAGATTCGCAAACTTGTCACCGTTTAAGCCAGGCATCTTGTTGATCATGGAGCATTTCAGATGGACAACTTCATCGTGAGACAGGGTTAAAATATAATTCTCACTGGTGGCGTATGTGATACCGAAGGTCATCTTGTTGTGGTTGAATTTCCGGAAATACGGGTCGAGTTTCATATACTCCAGGAAATCGTGCATCCAGCCCATGTTCCACTTGAAGGTAAAGCCGAGGCCGCCTTCCTCCGGTGCCTTTGTGACGCCCGGCCACGCGGTGGACTCTTCGGCGATCATCATGGCGCCGGTGAGATGTCCGGTCAGGACGCTGTTTAAGTGGCGGAAGAACTCGATCGCTTCGAGGTTTTTGTTCTCGCCGTATTTATTCGGAACCCAGTTTCCATCGCTGCGGCCGTAATCCAGGTACAGCATCGATGCAACGGCATCCACGCGAAGCCCGTCGACGTGGAAGTTTTCCACCCAGTAGAGGGCATTCGCGATCAGGAAGTTTTTAACCTCATTTTTACTGTAGTCAAAGACCTTTGTGCCCCAGTCCGGATGTTCTCCCTTTCGCGGGTCCGCGTACTCGTAGAGCGGCTGTCCGTCAAAGTCGGCAAGTCCATGGGCGTCTTTCGGGAAGTGAGCCGGAACCCAGTCCAGGATCACGCCGATGCCCTTTTTATGAAGGTAGTTTACGAAGTACATGAACTCCTTCGGAGTGCCGTAACGGGAGGTCGGTGCGTAGTATCCGGTGACCTGGTAGCCCCAGGAACCGTCATAAGGATGTTCTGCAATTCCCATGAGCTCTACATGGGTGTAGCCCATCTTCTTCACATAGTCGGCCAGCTCGTGGGCTGCCTCCATATATGTATAATAACCTTCCTTCTGCGGGCGGTCTTTCTTTCTCCAGGAGCCGAGATGAACTTCGTAGATCGCCATCGGGGATTTTACAGGATCAGCTTTTTTTCTCGCGTCCATCCAGCCTGCATCTTCCCATTTAAAACCGCTGATGTCTTCCGTGATGGAAGCGGTTCCCGGACGGAATTCTGCGTGGACTGCATACGGGTCAGCTTTGAACAGGATCTTTCCATCCTGTGTGGTGATCGCAAATTTGTAGAGTTCTCCAAGGCCGACGCCCGGAATAAATGTCTCATAGATCCCCGAGTCGGCTAACGGTGACATTGGTGCGGCATCCGGATCCCAGCCGTTAAAATCGCCTACAACGCCGACCGCTTTTGCGTGCGGAGCCCAGACGGCAAAATACATGCCGCTTTTTCCTTTATATGTTTTCTGATGAGCACCGAGTTTTTCAAAGATTTTATAATGAGTCCCCTGACCGAAGAGGTAACGGTCCAGTTCGGTGATGAAACCGAGACCGATTTCTTTTGTTTTGGCAGGAGCCTTGGTTTTCTTTGTTCTTGTCATCACTTAAACCTCCTGAAGTTTAAAGATCGCGCCGCCGTTTGCCGGGAGCGTGACGGAAAGTCTGCCGTTTTCAAGGGAGAATGGGATTTCCCCGGGCAGCAGGGATACGGCATCTGAAGCCGCGCATGGCAGCGGGATCGAGATGGATGCCGGCTGCTCATCATTATTGACGGCGGAGATGAGAGTGCCGTGTTCTCCGGACCGGCTGAATGCATACTGCCGGTTGGTGAGGAGAAGTTCTTTATAAGAGCCACTGTGGAATGCGTCATGTTCCGCATGGATCTTTCCGAGCGCCGCGATGTGGGAAATAAGTTCCGGAGCTTTTCCGTCCATGCCGGATAAAGTGAGCGCCGGGCGCAGGACTTCATCGGATGTTCTGGAGCGCTTTCCCTCGATCCCCCACTCGCTTCCATAGTAGATGGAAGGGATTCCCGGAAGTGTAAAGAGAAGCTGGTACACCGGAAAGAGGTTCGCCGGATGATTTAACTTGCTTGCGATCCGGTCCTCATCGTGGTTGTCCACGAAGGTGTAAAGCGATTTCCCGACTGCCTCCAGGCGCCGCACATTGTGGGCAATCTCAAAGTAGTTGTGGTCGTTGTGACCAGAGTAGAGAGCTTTGTGGAGCTCGTAATTTGTGACGGAATGCAGCATTTCCGGATTGACCCAGCGGCTGTATTCGCCGTGGATCACCTCGCCCATGAGCCAGAAGTCCGGTTTCATGGCGGAAGTTTTTTCACGAAGCTCTTTCATGAACCCGAAATCCAGGACATTCGCGCAGTCCAGACGGATCCCGTCGATATCAAAATTGTCGCCCCAGAAGCGAACCGAATCGAACAGATACTGGCGGACATCCGGATTCCATAAATTTAAACACGGAAGTTCGAAATGCCCCTGCCAGGCTTCGTAGCCGAACGGATCGCCAAGAGGACTTCCCCAACCGAAATTGACGCCGCGATACCAGTCTTTATAAGGGGAAGCTTCGCGTTTTTCCCGGATATCCTGAAAGGCGAAAAATTCGCGTCCGGTATGGTTGAAGACACCATCCACCACAACGCGGATCCCGTTTTCGTGGCAGAGCTGCACAAAATGGGCGAAATCCTCGTTTGTGCCCAGGCGCCTGTCGACAAGGCGGAAATCTCTTGTGTCGTAGCCGTGTGTGGATGACTCGAAGAGCGGACCGATATAGATCGCGGAGCCGTTTAAGGCGCGGATATGCGGGATCCAGGTCTCAAGATCACGGAGTCGGTGGGCGGTTTCTGTAAGTGTATTCGTTTTCTCAGCCCCCAGAAGTCCGAGGGGATAAATATGGTAAAAGACAGCCTGTTCGTACCAGGTATGCATGGTTATCAGACCTCCTGAAGCTCCCGTTTTTTCAGGCGTCGGAGAAGAAACTGATACCGGAGCTGCGCAGCGTTTAGCTCATAGATGTAACAGTCGACCAGAGTCGGGTCAACGACCTGTTCGAACTGGTTCTGGGCGGATAGGATCGCCGTTTTGCTGAGTTCGATCTGGCGCTTCAGTTCATTTGTCTCCCGGCTGAATGCCTGTTGGGAAGCTGATTTTTTAGAGAAAAACATCGTATCATACTCCAATTCCTTTATTTCCGGCGCGTATCGCTGCCAGATCCGGGCAGCTGCGCCCCTGTTTTGTCAGATCCTGTCTGCAGACCGGTTTGCCGCACGGCGTGCCTGTCCGCGGAAAGATCTGTGGTTCCTGTAATTGGTAGTATGAGATCCATTCATCCGGAATATTCAGGATTCAGGATATTTTTCAAGCTCTTTCTTTAAGCGGCCGAGCTTATCGATGGCGCTTTTGTTTGTAAGATAGTAGTAATTGCAGACGCCTTTTTTTAAAACATCGATCAGGCCGGTATCTTTTAAGATCTTTAAATGATGAGAGACAGCCGGACGGGAGAGACTTGTCCGGTCTGTGATCTCATTGACGTTCAAACCGGGGATCCGGCTTTCGCCGGTGGTCTGCGTCTCAAAGAGACACTGCAGGATCGTGAGTCTTGTCCGGTCTCCGAGCGCGATGAATAAAGGAATGCACTCTTCGAAGATATCGCCCAGAAGATTGTCTGAGGTCATGAATTCTCTCCTTTCCTGAAGGTTTTGGTTTAAAAATTTAAACTTAATTGCATTTTACCATTTTTCATGAATCACGTCAATGAATTGTTCAACATTTCTGGAAAATGAAAGGTGACATAATAATTTTTGGTGAAAATTGACGAAAAACGTCACCTTGATTTTACGAAAACGAAATTGACTTTCGCTCAAAATTCAGAGATAATAGTGGCACATTCAGAGATGAGTTCTTCATTTCTAAATAGCAGATGTATGACCGGTAGCTTCGCCGGATGCCCGTTTTCAGGGCATGAAATCCTTTTTATGTTACGAAGACCAGTACCGCCAGTCTGGCATCAGTGAAGATATTTTCACAAAGGATCTATATGGAAAAAGTACTGGGAATTCTTCACCTTTTTGAGAAAGGAGATGATCCTGTCATGATATTATTTACGATTTTACTGTCTGCGGCCGTGACGGACTGAAGGTATGGAAAGATCTTTCACATCCAGAGCTTTTTGGGGATCGCAGCCGGGATCGTGTCGGCCTGCATGGGCAACAGAGTGGACGGACAGACACAGATAAACTCTGTGCTCATTCCCGCGGGAGTCTTCGTTCTGCGGTTTGCCGGGACATGCGCTGTGTTTTATCTCTTTTTTCTCTGCCGGATGATCGGCGCGGGAGATATCAAGCTTATGGGGCTGATTGTCGGATTTTCAGGACTCTGGGACGGGATCTTTATCTTAGGTCTTGGATTTGTGATCGCGGCTGTATCTGCAGCCTGCAGGATGACAAGACAGGGAACCGTCTGGCTGCGGTTAGAGAGGATCGCGCGGTTTGCGGTGGAGTCCGGGATCAATGGAAAGATCACGGAATATCCGGGATATTTTGAAAAGGAAAGTCTTATGCGGCTGGGGCCGTATCTGTTCGCGGGCTACTGTCTGTTTCTGCTGATCCGATAGCAGGCAGGACCGCAAGTCTTGAAGGCTGGGAAACCAGTCCTGTCGATCATATGCCGGGTCTGCTCCGGTAGGGGAAAGGAAAAAGTATGAAAAAGATGATGGCGGTTTATGACGCGGATACGAGATACGCGGAACGATTGTCGGATTATGTTAACAGAAAAGAGCGGGGAGTATTCACTGCACAGGCGTTTACCTCGAAAGAAAAGCTGGCGGAATATGCCGCGAAACATGAGATCGATGTCCTGCTTTCCGGGGAGCGGACGGATTCCGGGGATATCTCCGAAATTCCGTCCGGACAGAAGATCTATATGTCGGAGGAAACAGAACGGCAGATGGAATCAGGGAAAGAAATCTATAAGTTCCAGTCCGGGGACGATATTATCCGGGAGGTGATGGCGGTCTACAGTGAGATCCCGGGGATCCGCCCGAATACCGCAGGAAGCGTGGATCAGTCCAGACGGATCATAGGCGTCTATTCGCCGGTCGGAAGATGCGGAAAGACCTGTCTGGCGCTGGCGATCGGTCAGATCCTGGCAAAAGAGGAAAAGGTGCTGTTTGTGACGCTGGATACTTTTACCGGTTTTACCGGTCTGTTAAATGAGCGCTGGAAGCGGGATCTCTCGGACCTTATCTACTACTATAAGCAGGAACGGTTTCATATAGTACGGCTGAACTCACTTGTCTACTATCTGGGAGATATGGCATGGATCCCGCCGATCCGGATCCCTCAGGATTATGCACAGCTTACCGCGCAGGAGATGGCGGATCTCATGGAACGGATCCTTCGGGAAGGAAATTATACGACACTTGTCCTCGATATCGGGGATTACGGGCGGGATGCCCTGCCGCTGCTGGAAAAATGTCAGGTCGTTTACGCACCGATCAGAGAAGATCCGTTTTCTGCGGAAAAAATGCGTGAATTTGAGGAGTATCTGGAGACAACGGGAAATAACGCTGTCGCAGAAAAGATCCAGAAGATCCATGTGCCGATGGTGACCGGAGGGAGAAGGATGGAACATTTTCCACAGGAGCTTCTGTGGGGAGATATGGGAGATTTTGTCAGGAGTCTGCTGAAAGGACAGAGGAACTTATGGGACAATTAAAGAAGATCCTGCGGGAACAGATCCTGGCGGAGATGACATATGAGCGGCAGATGTCGGATGAAGAGATCGCGGACCTCATCGACCGGAAGATGGATGCCTGTCTGGAGGAGCAGCCGGGAGAATTCCCGCTGACTCTGGGGGAACGGCTGAAACTCCACAGGGAGTTATTTGACTCTTTCCGGCGTCTTGATATCCTGCAGGAGCTGGTGGATGATCCGCGGGTGACAGAGATCATGGTAAATGGTCCGGACCAGGTATTCGTAGAGACAGGGGGAAAGATCGGGCGGTGGGAAAAGTCTTTCGAATCCAGGGAGCAGCTGGAAGATCTGATCCAGCAGATCGTCAGCAGTGTGAACAGGATCGTCAATACATCAACGCCGCTTGCAAATGCCAGATTGTCAGACGGATCGAGAGTCCATGTGGTCCTCGAACCGATCGCATTAAACGGACCGATCTTGACGATCCGGAAATTTCCGGAGCCGGTGACGATGGAACGGCTCATGGAATACGGAAGCATCTCAAAAGAGGCAGCGGATCTCTTGAAGACGCTTGTTGCGGCGCGCTACAACATCTTTGTCAGCGGCGGCACTGGAGCGGGAAAAACGACACTCTTAAATGCACTCTCAGAGTTTATCCCATCCGGTGAGCGGGTGATCACGATCGAGGACGCGGCGGAACTGCAGTTAAGCCATATCGAGAACCTGGTAAGGTTAGAGACGAGGGACGCGAATGCGGAAGGAGCCGGGGCCATCGGGATCGGGGAGCTGATCCGGGCGGCGCTCCGCATGCGGCCGGACAGGATTATCGTTGGCGAGGTGCGCGGAAAAGAGGCGCTGGATCTTTTGCAGAGTCTCAACACGGGCCATGACGGCGGCTTTTCCAGCGGTCATGCGAACAGTGTAAAAGACATGCTCGCACGCCTGGAAACGATGGTGCTGATGGCGGCAGATCTGCCGCTTCCGGCGATCCGGAGTCAGATCGCGTCGGCGGTGGATGTCATGGTGCATGTGGCGAGAATGCGGGATAAGACGAGAAAGATAACAGCGATCGAGGAGGTGGACCGGTTTGAAAACGGCGAGATCATCCTCAATCCCCTTTTCGCTTTCAGGGAGACAAAGTGCCCGGAGAGCCGGATCGGGGACAGGAGGAAAGTGGAAGGAAGCCTTGAATGGGTCGGAGCACTCAAACACAGGGAAAAGCTCCGTATGATGTATGAGACGTATGAGTTGAGCAGAAAAGAATGGGGGATCTACGGGGCAGAGGGGATTCTTGGCATTGCGGTGATGGACTATGTTTTTTACCGGAATGCAGGGCTTTTTCTGGTGTTGCTGCCGGTTGGAATGCTGTTTCCTCTTATGTTGAGAAAGCAGTTGAAGAAAAGGCGGCTGGAGACCCTGCGGGGGCAGTTTAAGGATGCGATCCTGGCAGTGGCCTCGGGACTGAATGCCGGATATTCGGTGGAAAATGCGTTTGCGGTGAGCTTAAAGGAGATGGAGGAGATCCATGGGAGTGATTCCATGATCGCGCAGGAAATCCGTCTGATCCTGCGGAAAGTGCGCCTGAATCTGACGTTCGAGGAGGCATTGGGGGATTTTGCGAAGCGGAGCGGCCTGGACGATGTGAAAAAATTTTCAGATGTTTTTCTTGCAGCGAGAAAAAGCGGCGGGGAACTGATGAAGATCATCGCCAGGACCGCGGAGATCATCGGAGAAAAAATTCGGATCCAGGAGGAGATCCTGACGGCAACCGCATCGAGGCGGATGGAGCAGAAGATCATGAGCGCGATCCCGATCCTGATCGTGGTCTACATTGAACTTACGTCACCGGGATTTTTTAAGATTTTGTATTCGACCATGGGAGGACGGATCCTGATGACGATCTGTCTCGGGATCTATCTGGTATCCTGTCAGCTGGCAAAAAGTTTCCTGGAGATCGAGATATGAGTGAGAAGGTGGAAAAAGGCAGGTTAAAAAAGTACGGGAAAGAGTATGGAAAGTATGCGGCATGTGTCGTGACCGGATTTGCGCTCTATGGAGCGGCGGAAGTGAACAGAAAGCTGGGGGATCCGGCGCGAAATGCGATTCTGGAGCGAAAACGATACGGCGAAGGAGATCGTCAGTATGATCTTCTGGTGGATGGACTGGGAGAAAGGGAGGAGGAAATCTCAGTCACGATCCCGGAGCGAAAAATGTCGGCAGATGAAATGCAGGAAAAGTTTCCGGAGATCATGGAATGCCTGATCGGAGAGATATTGGGGGAGAATGAGTCTCTCTCCGAGGTGCGCCATGATCTGGAGCTGACAGGCAGGCTAGAACCGTATGGATTGTCGGTACAGTGGGAATCCGGAAAACCGGAGCTTTTGAGCGATATGGGGCTGATCGGCTCTGAAGTGCCGGAATCGGGGGAGGAGGTGGTCCTTGATGCCGGGATATCCAATGGAACCACAGTCCTGCGGGCAGAGATAAAGGCTACAGTTTTTCCTGAAGAAAAGACGGTGGGGGAGAAATTTGAAGCGTTTCTGGAGAAACTCGCGGGGGAGAACCTGGAGAAGACTACGGTCAGTCTTCCTGAAAGCTTTGAGGGACAGCCACTCCATTACCGTCTGGCATCCGGCGGCGGAAATGGAGGTCTGATCTTTCTTGGGATCGCGGCAGCTTTATGTTTATTCTTAAAGGAAAAAAGTGATGAAAAAGAAAAGCGGAAACAGTGGGAAGAGCACATGATCCTGGACTATCCGGAACTGCTGTCCGGTTTCCTTGTATTAACGGGAGCCGGATATCCGGTGAGACAGGCCTGGAAGAAACAGGTCATGGATGGAATGAAGAAAAAACAGCAGGAGCGTCATCCTGTGTACCGGGAAATGCAGACGACATTAAACCAGATGGAGACGGGAACACCGGAGATCCGGGCCTATGCGGAATTCGGGCGTCGGATCGGGATCGGCAGTTATATGAAATTTGCGTCTCTGCTCGGCAACAGTGTGAGCACAGGGGGAAAGGATCTGAGGAGGCTTCTTGAGGAGGAGATGGAGGCGGCATTCCGTCAGAGAAAAGATTTTGCGCTCAGAAAAGGCGAAGAAGCGTCCACAAAACTTCTGATCCCGATGTTTCTCATGCTGGGAGTTGTGATGGTCATGGTAGTCGCACCGGCGTTTTTGTCACTGTAAAAAATGTTTGGAGGTAAGTGTATGCAGTTGAAAAGATTTCTTATGGAAGAAGATGGCGTCGGAGTCATAGAAGTTGTGCTGATCCTTGTCGTGCTGATCGGTTTGGTCATTGTATTTAAGACCCAGATCAACAAACTTCTGACCGGAATTTTCACGGAGATCAATAAACAGGCGAAAGAGGTATATTAAATGCGGTACCGGGGAGAGATCACAGTGTTTCTGAGTCTGACGATCCTGTGTGTGATGTCGCTGATGCTTGGACTTTTAGAATCAGCCAGGACGGCCGGGGCAAGACTGTATCTGAGGATGGCGTCTGACTCGGCAGTCTCATCGGTGATGAGCTATTATAACCGAAATTTATGGGATCGCTATCAGCTCCTGTTTCTGGAATATGACTCGGAGGCGGCGATCCAGGAGACATTCGGGCGTTATCTTGATTTTTATCTGGAACAGACCAATATGTATCCGGCAAGACGGGAAAAGGTTTCTCTCTCCGGGGTACTCCGCATGACTGATGAGAATGGACGGTGGCTGGAGGAAGAGATCGCGGATTACATGAAGTACCGGGTCCCGGAACTTTTTGCATCCGGCAGCGGGCTCTTAAAAGAGGCGGAACAGGTAAAGAAAGCGGGAGATTTCCGAAATCTGTATGATTCCTGCAGAAAGTCCGGACGGGCAGTACGGAGACTGGAGAAGGCGGCCCGGGAGGTTGAAAATTCTTTGCTGGAAATGGAAACTTGTAAGAACCGATTCAGCAATGCAGCATCTGATGAGAGTGCGTCTGCGCTGAAAAGGAGTGCCAGGAAATTAAAGAAGGAATTCCAGGATTTCCCAAATCTTGTGGAACAGTTTGAACAGGAGATCAGACGGCTGGAGAAAGAGAATGAAGAATCAGGGTTCAAGACTGTGGAGGATGAAACAGCAGCGGAGACTCTCGGGCAGGAAATTTCCGCATGCGGGGAGGTCATAAAAAGCGCGAAGGAGCGTCTGCAAAGGTATCGGGAAGCAGAAACACAGGTGGAACGAAATCTGGAACTTTTAGAGGAAGCCTGTGGGTATCTCGAGATGGAGCCGGACACGGATGAAGAGGACGACGTGGACTGGGATGCGATCAGCCAGTGTGCTGATGAAATGGAGATCCCGGAGTCAGAGAACTCCGGACCGAAAGACGCGAAAAAAGTGGCTGCCCTGGAGAGACTGGAGGAGCTTTTTGACAAAGAGCTTTTTGAACAGCTGCTCCCGGCGGGAACGGAAGTTTCCGGGTGGGCAGTATCCTTAAACGGGATCCCATCTGCGGGAAAACATGAGACAGGATCTGAAAATACTGGATCAGGAGCGATGGGAATCCTGGAGACGGCAGAAAAGGAACTGCTTGTCAGCAAATATATTCCGCTTTATTTTGGATCATTTACGGACGGAACAGGGGAGGCGGATGCTGCTCTTGATTATGAGATGGAATATCTTCTCTCAGGGAAAAAATCAGACCGTGAAAACTTAAAAGAAGCGGTAAACAAGGTGCTTATGCTGCGCGGATCGATGAACCTTCTGTATCTGCTCAATTCTCCTGATAAAAAGGCGGAAGCAGAAGCGCTGGCAGCAGCAGTGACAGCGGGGATCATCCCGGCTCAGATGGCAGTCTCATTCCTGATCCTGACGCTATGGGCATTTGGGGAAGCAGTGCTGGATGTAAAGACACTTCTGGCCGGAGGCAGGGTCTCGTTCTGGAAAACGGATGCGACATGGAAAACAGGACTTTCCGGTCTGCTGGATCAGTCGTTTTTGGGAGAAACGGCAGAGAGCGGACAGGACGGGAGAAATTATACGGAATATTTGAGCTGCATGATGTTCTTTATGGACCGCGGGGTACGAAATTTCCGCATGATGGATCTCATCCAGTGGAATATCCGGATGGGACAGGCTGATTTTTCCGTAGCGAGCTGTGCGTATCAGATCGAGATCGAGGCGGAGGTCATGCAAAAGCATATGTTTTTTCAAAAAGAGGAATACAGAGGAACAGTACATGCGGCGGGATCATATTGACGGCTGGAACAGAATGCCGGGATCATGCTGCCGGAGCAGATCTGGAGTGAGGTTTGCGGGTTGCTGTAAAAATGCTGAGAAATTAAAGAAAGGAGGTGTGTGGACGTGCTCTTCTTTGCCGGTTTCTTTATGAAAATCAATATACGAAAACTCTTCTTTCATCAAAAAGTGTCTCTCCAGGTACACGAATATACGTTTTTAACCCCGCCGGCAAGGAGAGTACATCCATGCGCCTCCGGATTTCAGGCATCTATGACGGCAGAGGCAGCCATTGCGCTTCCGCTCGCGATATTTTTCTTCCTGGCACTTCTGCAGCCGGTATCCTGGCTTGACCGGCAGAGAAAAGTGCAGACCTGCACCGAGCGGATAGGGGAGGAGATCAGCCAGTATGGTCTTCTGATGGATACGGATCCTGAAGAAGAAAATAGCGGACTTCCCGCATTCTGTACAGACGCGGCAGCAGCACTCTGGATCAGGGGAAGAGTCGGGCAGTATGCGGATCATGTACTGGTAAAACAGGCAGAGGTGTATGGAGAAAATGGGGATATCACATTTGAGGTGGAGTACCGGGAAGATGTTCCTTTTTATGGGAGAATTCTTGGAAAACAACAGAGAAATGCAGCTGTAAAAAGGCGGACATGGATCGGATTGAGGGGAAAACTGAGAGAAAATGGGACCGGATTGGAGACGGACCGCGATTCGGACGAAGAGATCGTCTATGTGGGGGCCGGGATGGGGCGTTATCATCTTTTTCGTGACTGCCATTATATTTCCAATGAGTACCAGAGCGTGACGCAGATGGAAGCGGAAAAAGGCGGGAGCTATGGGAAAAAGCGAACGCCCTGCGCAGTGTGTGCGGGAAAGGAAAACGGATCCGGGATCGTCTATGTCACAGCAGCGGGGGAACATTACCATTTCGATAAAAACTGTGCATCTATGATCTCTTATGTCCGTGAAATGCCGCGCGGGGAAGCGGAACATATGGGACTATGTTCCTATTGTGCGAGAAAAAAGGGGGAATTGGAATGAGTCTGTTTTTTCTGTTTTTGGGGATCGCTGCGTGGCAGGATCTCAGAACAAGAAGTATCAGCCTGGAGGTATTGACTGCGGGTGCGGCAGCAGGGATGGCTGTTTGTGTGCTGGAAGGCCGTGTACTTGAAGAAATTGTTCCGGCGATGATCCCGGGGATTGCACTTTTGCTCATAAACCGGTTTGCGGATGGAATTATCGGGGAGGGAGATGGATTATTTTTTCTTGTGGCCGGTTTTTTCCTTGAATGGAAGGAGATAGTCTTGCTGTTGATCTCCGGACAGTTCTTTTGCGGTATTTTCGGACTTGCGATGGCGGTAAGTGTAATGACGATAGGAGGCGGAAACGGGAATCTGCGGAAAATGCGGCTTCCATTTTTGCCATTTCTGCTTCCGACTGCGTTGTGGATGGCGGTGATGAGAGTTTTATGAGGGAAAAAAGGCAAAAGAATCAAAAATACGATGGAAGTATGACTGTTGAGGCATCCATAGTCATGTCGGTGGTCATCCTGTCGCTGGCCTCATTGATCCGGTATGCCTATACCGTTCATGATACTGTGACAGGGGGTATGATCCTGGAAGAGACGATCGAGAGGGTGAGAAATAATGTTGATAAGAAAAAAACGCCAGATATGTTCGAAGCGGAAGGAACCCGGATGGGAAATCCGAGACTTTTTCTTGGAGAGTACACGATCGGCCTGAAAACGGGGATAACCGGGATTACAGGAGACGCATCGGCAGGAGACTGGCATCTGAGTATGGAGCGGACCGATTTTCAGCCGGCAACTTTCCTAAGAAAACAAGATGCCGCAAAGAAGATCATGGACAGGCTGGAGGACTGATGAGGACGGAATTTAAGAGAGAAATGAACCGGAATTATATGGTCCTGCATCCGGAAACGGAAATGAATGAAACATATTCGCTGCGCATGCTGTCAGAAAACCGGATCACAGGACTGCTTCCTTTCCGGGAAAAACGGGTCGATGGGGAAAGCTATCTTTATTTTAACATTACTTCAAAACAGGCACTTTCCAGGATGATGGAGTACCGCTTTTTTACAGCGAAAGAGATCCGGCAGATCATGGAAGATCTGCTCATGGCAATGGCATCTTTAGAAAAGTTTTTGATGGATGGAGACCAGCTTGCCCTGGATCCCGATCTGATCTATGTGGATCCGGATGATCTCAAGGCAAATTTTTGTTTTATTCCGGGAACGGAAGGATCGTTTGAAATAAATTTCCGCAAACTCTCCAGATATATTCTGGACCATGTGGATCATACGGACGGTGATGCGGTGATCCTTGCGTTTGCGTTGTTCAAAGCAGGAGAAAAGGAGAACTTTGGGATCGCGGATCTGGAATCATGTCTGAGGGCGGGTGGAAAAAACGACAGGGAAGCAGGAAAAATGGAAACATATGAGAGAAAAATTCAGGGAGGATGTATAGATGATAAGAGAGAATTACGGGCAGATCAGGAAGAAAAGCAACCAGTTCCGGGAGAATTTTATGTGGGAAAGCAGGAACGCAGAGAAGGAAAGAAATCGGGAAAATATATGGAACAGGTCCGGAAATCAGAGCAGGAAAAACAGGAGGACGCCGATGACACGGAAGAGCCGGGCATAAAATGGAGAATTTTGCAAGTTTTGCTGGGAATATTGCTGCCTGCAGTTCCGGCGGCTGTATTTCTTGCCGGTGGAATGGAACTGGTGATCCGTTTAAAATGGGGCATCTTAGCTGCATGGGGAATTCTTCTTGCCGGGATCTTTGCTGTGGAAAAAGAAACGGGCGGGAAGAAAGGAGAAGATGAGGAGGAGAACGGAGAGGACTGGGAGATCATGTTCCGGGAGGAAGAGGAGCTGGAGCGGGGAGAAATCCCGGAAGCGGGATATTCAGGCGCAGCAAAACACTTTTTTCAGGAAGAACGGGATCAGAATGATCGCGGGTCACAAACCGAGGAAAAGACCGGGCGGGAAAAAGACGCGGATGAGATGCATACGGTCCTTCTTACCGGGCGGCAGATCTATCCGGTGACAAGGCGGCTCGTACCGGAGAACGGAGGCGAAGATGTTCAGGTCGGATATTTTCCCTTTTTGATCGGGAAGAACCGGGAAATCTCGGACCTCTGCCTGAATCTTCCCCAGATCAGCAGGATCCATGCGAAGATCGAGGAAAGCGGGGACGGATATATCATCACGGATCTCAACTCCACGAATGGAACGAGTGTGAACGGTCATTTTCTGGAAACAAATGAAAGCATGACGATCTCTCCGGGGGATCAGTTATCTTTTGCGGATCAGAGATATCGTTTCTTATAGAAAACGGACAAGCATATATTGAGCCATCGTGGATTTTGCCGGTTCGGAATGGGAAGCATCGGAAGAATCCTGTTATAGTGAGGAGATATGGAGTGCCCGTGTACTGTAACAGTGGAAAAATAAAAACAGGGGTGGTGTTTTTCTGACATTTGGTCTATGATAAATCCATCAATAATGAAAGGAGGGGGTATCATGGCATTTCAGATACCGGAATATCATCATCCCGATTTTTCACAGGAACAATTTTTGAAGGCTCCTGACGCAAGATGGGAAGTTGTGGAGATGGATGGGGTAGCTCCTGAATATTTTCACAGCACATCCATGTTCCCAGAATATTTTAAGATCCAGGGGAAATGGGTTTTGGCGGAAGAAAGCCGCATGGATTCCAGCGTAGTGATCTGTCCGGATGGACATCTGGAAGTGGTTGAAAACCGGAATCTCAAAAAAGGAGATAAGGTGATCCTGGGACGGAGTGAAGGCTGTGAAGAGGGCATTTATGTCCACAGCACCGGATTTCAGACAGAGGAAGAGGCAGCACTTGCGGATAAGTTTGTGTTTCGCCAGGGCCGGAGCAGAGAGACCTCCTATGCGAGAGACTATGACCGCCTGATGGATCTCTTGCGGTATGAGAAAGAACATGGAAAGATCGTCTGGGTCATGGGACCGGCGTTCTCCTTCGACTATGACGCGAGAAACGCGATGCAGTCGCTGATCGAGAATGGATACGCACATGGTCTGATGGCCGGAAATGCGCTTGCGACTCATGATCTGGAAGGTGCATTGTTACATACTGCGCTGGGACAGGATATTTATACACAGGTTTCCCAGCCAAACGGACATTATAACCATCTGGATGTGCTGAACAAGGTGCGGAGAAGCGGATCGATCCCAAAGTTTATCGAGGAAAATCATATTGACAATGGGATTATCTACGGATGCGTAAAAAATCATATTCCATTTGTTCTGACCGGTTCGATCCGTGACGATGGTCCGATGCCGGAGGTGATCGGAGACGCGTACCAGGGGCAGAGTGCAATGCGGGATATGGTCAGGGACGCAACCTGCGTGATCTGCCTGGCAACTATGCTCCATACGATCGCGACGGGAAATATGACACCGTCATTCCGCGTGATGAAGGACGGAACGATCCGACCGGTCTATCTGTACACGGTCGATGCAGATGAATTTGTTGTGAACAAGCTCATGGATCGGGGAAGTCTTTCGGCGACGACCATCGTGACGAATGTACAGGACTTCATCACGATTATCGCAAAAGGACTTGGCGTCATGAAATAACAGCATGGAAAGGATGGAACCCATGGGAAGCCAATATGGAAAAAAGGCTTATGTAAATGGACTCCTGATCGCTCTGAATGTGCTGTTTTTCCTGTATCTTGAGATCACAGGTTCGTCGGAGGACGCGTATTTCATGTATACAAAAGGCGCAATGTACGCGCCGGCGGTCCTGGAGGACGGTGAGTATTACCGGCTTTTGACGGCAATGTTCATGCATTTCGGGATCCGGCACATCATGAATAATATGCTGGTCCTGTTTGTTCTTGGAGATAATCTGGAACGGGCACTTGGGCATGTGAAGTATCTGATCTTTTACCTGCTCTGTGGGATTGGCTCGAACTGGGTGTCGATGATGGCGCATACAGCTGATACAATGACAGTATCAGCAGGAGCGTCCGGTGCAATTTTTGGAGTGGTCGGTGGGCTGCTTTACGTGGTCACGATCAATAAAGGAAGATTGGAGGATCTGAATACAAGACAGCTTGTGGTCATGATCTTCTTTTCCCTGTATCTGGGCTATACAAGTACCGGTGTGGACAACATTGCACACCTGTCTGGCCTTGTAATCGGCATTATTCTTGCTATAATTTTATATCATAGGCCTAAGGGAGACCGATGGCCGAACGGAGGTATCATATAATGAAAGACTGTAATTGTATTTTCTGTAAGATCGCAAATGGTGAGATCCCATCTTCAACGGTATATGAGGATGAGGATTTTCGTGTAATCCTGGACCTTGGTCCGGCTTCAAAAGGTCACGCCCTGATCCTTCCGAAAGAACATTTTAAGGACGTTACCGAACTGGATCCGAAGATTGCCGCAAAAGTACTTCCTCTCGGGGCAAAACTTGGAACAGCAATGAAGAAATCTCTCGGCTGTGCCGGTTTTAACCTGGTTCAGAATAACGGTGAGGCAGCCGGCCAGACGGTATTTCATTTCCATGTACATGTAATTCCGCGTTATGAGGGTGGTCCGGTCATTGCCGGTTGGACACCGGGAGAGGAAAAACCGGAAGTGCTCGCTGAAACTGCAGAAAAGATCAAGAGTGCACTGTAAACGGTAATCAGAAAAGAGTTGAAGGAGATCATATGCCGCAGGACAAAGATGAACTGCTGCAAGTACTGATTACGCAATATACTCAAATGTATATGAAGCTGGCGTATGCGATCGGAGTGCCGTTTGACGATGTAGAAGATATTGTCATGGAGGCATTCTGGTCGTTCTACCGGGCGGATTATGGTGGGAAGCTGGAGAATAAAAAAGTCGTAAAGGCAATGTTGGCCCGTATTGTTGAAAATAAATGCATCGATTATTTCAGAAAAGAGAAACGAAGTATCAGGCCGAATGAGGATGAAGATCTGAGCGAGCTGGAGATCATCGCGGACTTTTCTGCACATGACCCGCTTCAGGCTGTGATCAGCAGAGAAAGCTGTGGTCAGATTTATGAGATCCTGGATGGATTACGAGAATCGTGGAAAGACGTTACGATCATGTATTTCATTCAGGGGCTGACGACTGAAGAAATTTGTGAGCGTCTTGAAATCACGAACGACATGTGTCGTTCGCGAATTTCAAGAGCGAGAAAATACTTAAGAGAAGAACTGCAAAGCCGTATTGACAAAGGTCATTTGTGATCCGCACAGTCGTTGATCAGTTTCATGATCGTATCGATCGCGTTATTTAAATGACTCTTTTCCATATTTTCAATAAATGTCCGGCGATTTTCATAAGTATCATGGATCGCGTCAAAAAGAGTATCATCCGTTACTTTCTCTTCTTCCAGGACTGTGGAATACCCCTGTTTTGCAAAAGAATTTGCATTCAAGATCTGATCTCCACGGCTGGCAGCGGCGGAGAGCGGGATCAGGACGTTTGGCTTTCTGAGCGCAAGAATTTCACAGATGGAATTTGCGCCCGCCCTGGAGACGATCAGATCAGCTGCTGCGAATAAGTGCTTCAGCGGACTGTCAACATATTCATACTGAACATAACCGGAAGTCCCGATCAGGGATTCATCCAGGTTTCCCTTTCCGCAGATGTGGATGACCTGGAACTGCTCTAAGAGCTTTGGAAGAATGCTGCGGACTGCGCCATTTACCTTGACGGAGCCGAGACTTCCACCGATAACCAGGATGATCGGTTTTGCAGCGGAGAGGTTGGTGTATTGGAGACCGGCAAGTCTGTCTCCCTGAAGAAGCTCCGCACGGATCGGGGATCCTGTGAGAACTGCCTTTCCCGCCGGAAGATATTTTAGAGTTTCCGGGAAGTTGCAGCACACCCACTTAGCAGATGGGATACAGAGTTTGTTTGCCAGACCCGGGGTCATATCTGATTCATGAATGATCGTCGGGATATGGTAGTGTTTAGCGGCGAGAACAACCGGAACCGCTACAAAGCCGCCTTTTGAAAAGAGAACATCTGGTTTGTATTTTCTTAAGATTTTTAACGCCTCCGCGTAACCTTTTAAGACGCGGAATGGGTCGGAAAAATTTTTAAGATCGAAATATCTGCGCAGTTTTCCAGAAGAAATTCCGTCATAAGGAATCCCTGCGTTTTCAATCAGTTTGCGTTCCATACCATTGTAGGAACCAATGTATCGAATATCGTAACCGGCTGCCTTGAGGGACGGGATCAGGGCGAGGTTCGGTGTAACGTGGCCGGCTGTGCCGCCGCCGGTGAGAATAATTGTTTTCATAAATGCCTCCATGGAATTTCCGGACAATTGTCCGGAGTTTCGGCTCCGGCAGGTTATGCGGGAACCCATGTGCGGTGATCAAGATACACGAGATTACCGATATTTTAATAGTAACGGCTGAAAAAGAAATGTCAACCCCTAAAAGAAACGAAGGAAGAAAAGAAGTGAGGTGCTGAATCATGGCAGACATGGAAAATCAGGAAGATCAGAAAATAAGTGAATGCCTTCAGGAAGCATTTGGATACTCCGATGAGCAGCTGTTAAAACAGCTGGATCATGTGAATGAAAATTTTAAGGATGTTTCTTTTGCCGGAGCCGAGGAGCGCCTTATGAAGCGGTTCATGGAGCGGAAAGCTGAAATGGAGCGGAAAGCCACTGAAGCAAAACCGGAAACGACGAAGTCAGATGCACGGACTGGAGCAATCCCGGAAATAACGGCAGGTGCTGAAGAATGTACATTGGTAGAAGAAAATAGACCGGAACTGTTGGAGCTGGAGAAAAAGCAGGATGAAAAGCAGAATAAAAAGAAGATTGTCCGGTTTGGGAAAAAGAAGGTCCTGGCTACGGCGGCGCTGGTTGCAGTGATCGCGGGGATGCTTGGGGGGACGGCGATTGAGAAGAAGAGTTATTTCTTTAGGAAATCTGGTAGTGCTGCAGAGATTTCATTAGATAATGATAAAAATTTACTAAAAGATTCCAAGTTGGAATCAATATACAAAGAGATAGAAGAAAAATTAGATATTCCAATACTGTTGTTTGGTTATTATCCATCAGGAATGAAATTTGATGGATATGATATGTATGAAGATGGCGTTGAAATCCGTTTTAGTTATAACGACAAATTTATTTACTTTATACAACGAAAAAAGGAGACTACATCATCGACGAGAATAGTATCAGATAGGGAGAATAAAAAAGTTGTTATAAACAAATGGATTAATCAAAAAATAGAATATTCTGTAAATTCTTTGGATGATGGATCTCAAGAATGTGGAGCAATTTTTCCCATTAAGAATTATTACTATTGTATTTATGGATCTATTCCGGAAGAAAAATTTAAAGAGATATTAGAATATTTATATTTTTCCTAAAAAACGGTCACATTTCTTTTTTGCATACGTTTATATTAATAAATAAAGTAAAGGAGAAATGAGCTATGAAAAAAGTTAGAAGATGTATCTATGGTGTGTTGGTGGGTATGGTAATGATGACGAATACGGCATACGCAATGCCAAATGTAACCTGGGGAGAATTGGCGCGCACAAATATGCAGAGTACTGTGTTGACTAATGGAGAAAGGACATCAACGAATATAACGGATAATATTACCAGAGGCAAAGTGTTTTCGACAGGAATGTTGGAAATCACTAATCAGCAGGATGGTACATTACATATTTCCGTAGATACATATGCACATGTAGTTGTTGACAAAATATATCAGACGGTATTTTTAGAGGTATGGGATGAAAAGAAAGAAGATTGGGTAAATGTTAATCACTGGGATTTTGTAAAAAGTATAGAAGAAGAACCGAGGTTATCATCCTACCATGTAGGTTTCACTGTATCAGGCTGTGAAGTCAACAAATATTACCGTGCACGGGCAATGCATCTTGTTGAGTGGGGAGATAACATGGAAGGAAAAGCCACTCAGACTGATGGCGTCCTTCTCACCGACCACGAGGTATAACTCGTAAATTTCGTATATTATTTCGGCCGAATAATATAAATACATGTTTGATAAAGGGAGATGGTTGATGGGAGGATACCTTAGATAAGGCCGACCGAGGTCGGTAAGAACAATGATTCCAAATTTATAAACTGAATGAAAGAGATAGCCCCGCGCAACACAACCTCTTGCGGGGCTATTTTTAAGCTTTATATCAGGCTCTATGTCAATAGTTGGCGGGATTCCTTAGAATCCTGCTGCATGGTTGATATAGAGCCTTTACTATTTCTGCGTATAAAATCGGTCAGATCAATAATATTCGGACTGATCAATATGTTCGAAGATGGATTACGCCTGCTGCTCTTTATACTGCTTTAAAGCTTTTGCAAGCTGGTCTGGACATGAAGTTGGGCGGCCGTTGCAGCTTACGCCTTCGACTCTTTTGATCACTTCGTCGATATCCATGCCCTCAACAAGAAGGCCGATACCCTTTAAGTTGCCGTTGCATCCGCCAACGAAGCTTACGTTTTTGAGTTTGTTGTTCTCTACGTCAAAATGGATTTCTCTGGAGCAGGTGCCCTGTGTCTTGTATACCATATAAAAACCTCCGTTTGTAAAAGTCTGGCCGTATGGCCGAATTGAAAGTATCCTTATTATACTCACAGCAGAGAATCATTGTCAAGAGAAGCACTGAAGTCCATTTTGTTGGAGACTCTGCCCGTACTATTCGCGGGACGGAAATTCGTTAAATGAACAATCCGCATCATACAGCTGCGGATGCGGATTTTGCCGATCCCTGATTCGGTGTATCGGAAAATTCCCGTTACAGTGTGAAGGCAGGGTGTATCAGCGACTTATATTAGTTCGCCAAAGATAACGATGAAAAGGAACTTTATTTGACCTGCGCCCCATTATCCCGTATAATGAAAACGATAAAGATGGTGAGAATCTGTCTGAAACTCAAACAGGATCGATATTTTGGTAAAATAATGTTATAACACGGAGGAATTCAAATGCTTGGTATTATCGGAGCAATGGAAGTAGAAGTTGAGAAACTTCGCGCAAAAATGACAGAGACAGAAATGAAGACAGTGGCCGGAATGAACTTTTGCAAGGGAAAACTGGAAGGAAAAGACGTTGTCATTGTTCGTTCCGGTATCGGTAAGGTAAACGCTGGTATCTGCAGTCAGATCCTTGTGGATCTCTATCAGGTTGATGGGATCGTGAATACAGGAATCGCGGGATCCCTGAGAAATGAGATCAACATCGGGGATCTCGTTCTCTCCACAGTGGCAGTACAGCATGATGTGGACGCAGGCGGATTCGGATATCCGGTCGGTGAGATCCCACAGCTCGGTGTAAAGGAATTTCCGGCTGATGAGAGACTTTTAACTCTTGCGGAAGAGGCGTGCAGAGAGGCAAACCCGGACATCAGCACCTTCAAAGGACGCGTTGCCAGCGGTGACCAGTTTATTGACAGTAAGGAAAAGAAAAAATGGATCTGTGACACATTTGACGCGTACTGCGCAGAGATGGAAGGCGCAGCTGTTGCACAGGCGGCATACTTAAATAAGATTCCGTACCTGATCGTCCGCGCGATCTCTGATAAAGCAGATGACAGTGCCCATATGGATTACGGTGAGTTCGAGGCAAAGGCGGTTGAACATTCTGTAAATCTCATGCTTGCTTTAGTAAAAAGACTTTGATCTTGTCATTACCTTAAGAACTCGTTTCCTGTCCACATTTGACGAACGATTCTTCCGTTCTCAATCTTCTCAAAATCATTCTAGCCCGCTATAATTAGTGGCATCATCTGGAATGATCCGGACGGAGAAAGGGGAACTGATTATGCTGGAATTTTTACAGACAGGGAGAATGCTCTATGTTCTGGCGGCAATCTGTGCGCTCGGGACACTCAGCAAGCTCGCAACAGGAAGCCTCTACAAAAGATTGATCAAAGAAACCGGAAATATGGCGCTGACGAAAGATAAGAACTTAAAGACGCTGAAACAGCGCATGGAAAATGTGTTCCTTATCAACCACGGGATCCGAAATGTAAACGCATACATAGAAAAACAGCTCTACGGATTCCGATTCCTCCATGTAAGTCTCGATGGCTGGGACAAACTGTCCGTGCAGGCGATGATCCTCTGCTTTATGGTCGGAGGAGTAACGGCATTTGGCGCATACTGGTATCGATGTGACAATTCCTACATCGTATTATATGGTGCGGCAGGCGTCTTTAGCGGATTGTTTCTTGCATTTGTGGACAATTGGATCGGGACGGGAATGAAACGGAAACAGCTTGCGGATCATTTGGTGGATTATGTGGAAAACTCACCGCATTTCTATAAAAGTGTGGATAACATCGTTTATGCCGGACAGGAGCGGAAAAAGGCGGTGGGAGCTTCTCCGGCTGGAGATTTTTCCGACAATGGTACAGGCTATGGGAGAACTCAGGAAAGTGTGAGAAATGGCAGAGGAAATGGACGTTTTTCTGTTCTCAGAAGGAAAAAAGACGCACAGATTTCTGATGAAAGCGATGAAACAGAGAATCTGGAAAATGAAAACCTTACAAGAACCGGGGATGCCGTGAAGCTGTCGCGGCTGGACGGAAAAACATCTGTGTCTGAAGGGAATGGAACCGGTCCGGCCGTAAATGGAAATAGTATCGGCAGTTCATCAAAAAAGCCAACAGGAAAAACCGACTATAATAGAAGCACGGGCCAGAATGCCCGGGATGCCGGCTCAAAAAGCATGGGGACGGGTGGAAAGGTATTGACGAGTGAGACGGAACTTGCCCAGAGCATCAACCACCTGAGCGAAAGCCTGAGGCAGATCGCCGCAAGCCGGGAACAGCCGGGAGAAAGTCAGAAAATGCCGGATGATCTTGAGCTGATACGGAACTCGATCCCGGCGGAAGAAATGGCGCTGCTGAAAACATTATTTAACACACTGATTTAGAATGCGAAGCATTGTCAAGGGTTTCACGAAGTGGTATAATAACGGACAGAGATTGTGAATTTCACACAAGAAAAGGAGACAGGGTTATGGGTAAAGAAATCGTATTTGATTATTCCAAGACAGCCGGATTTATCAGTGAAGAGGAAATGAAGAACATGAAGAGCATCGTTATGGGTGCAAAAGATGTCCTGACAGCAAAATCCGGTGCAGGCAATGATTATCTTGGATGGATCGACCTCCCGGTTGATTATGATAAAGAGGAGTTTGCAAGGATCAAGAAAGCGGCAGAGAAGATTCAGAACGATTCAGATGTACTTCTTGTGATCGGTATCGGCGGATCTTATCTCGGTGCCCGCGCTGCGATCGAATTCTTATCCCACAGCTTCTACAATGTGCTGCCGAAGGGAAAGAGAAAAACTCCGGAGATCTATTTCGTAGGAAACAGCATCAGCAGCAAATACATTCATGATCTTCAGGATGTACTGGAAGGAAAAGATTTCTCCATTAATATTATATCCAAGTCCGGTACGACAACAGAACCGGCGATCGCATTCCGCGTATTCAAGGAAATGCTGATCAGCAAGTATGGTAAGGAAGAGGCCAACAAGAGGATCTATGCGACCACAGACAAGGCAAAGGGAGCTTTAAAGAATCTGGCAAACGAAGAGGGATACGAGAGCTTCGTTGTTCCGGATGACGTTGGAGGACGTTTCTCCGTGCTCACAGCCGTAGGTCTTTTACCGATCGCAGTCAGCGGTGCGGATATCGATGCCCTGATGACGGGGGCAGCAGATGCGAGAAAGGTTGCTCTTGAGACAGAATATGAGAAGAACCCGGCTCTTTTATATGCCGCAGTCCGCAATATCCTGTTAAGAAAAGGAAAACAGGTGGAGATCGTAGCAAACTACGAACCGAGCCTTCATTATGTATCTGAGTGGTGGAAACAGCTCTTCGGCGAGAGCGAAGGAAAAGACCAGAGAGGTATCTTCCCGGCAGCCGTAGATCTGACAACAGACCTTCACTCTATGGGGCAGTTCATCCAGGATGGTGCCCGCATCATGTTTGAGACAGTTCTGAACGTGGAAGAATCCCCGGCGGAGATTGTTCTCCAGAAAGAGGACGTCGATACAGACAGCATGAACTATCTGGCAGGAAAGACCGTTGATTTTGTAAATAAGAGTGCCATGAACGGAACAATCCTTGCGCATACAGACGGCAGTGTGCCGAACCTTATGGTAAAGATCCCGGCGCAGGATGCTTACAGCCTTGGTCAGCTGTTTTACTTCTTCGAGTTCGCATGCGGCGTCAGCGGCTACATTCTCGGAGTCAACCCGTTCAACCAGCCGGGTGTTGAGAGCTATAAGAAGAACATGTTCGCGCTGCTCGGAAAACCGGGTTATGAGGAGGCAAGAGAGGCGCTTCTCAAGAGATTATAATAAAGAAATATAATATTAGACGTATTCGGCAAAATGTTGCCGGATAGGATGAGAAACGATAAAATAAAAACGGCTGATCTCCATGTGTCAGGGCAGAAATGACACAACGGGCAGATCAGTCGTTTTTTGATCACTCCTCGATCACCTGAAACTCCAGATAATCAAAGTCGATGGATTCGATAAAACTGTCTTTTGTAAACCGCGTCTTATCATGCAGCTGAAAATCGCGGATATTGGAATCGAGCCAGATCGGCTGGCTTAAGTCGAATTCGTGACAGATCTCATCCAGAGCCTGAAATACCATGGCGGTTCTCGACATGGAATAGTCGTTGTTGCAGGACACCATATCTTTGATCAGATGATTATCTTTCCATATTTTTCCCCAGATTCGGAACATAAAACAGTCCTCCATTCTTTTTCGTTCACGGTCATGATTTGAAAAACAGTATAACGGATTTTTTTAAGAAAGTAAAGCCACGTGAACAGCGGCAGCGCATTTTTGAAATTACAAAAGCACGTTTTGGCATCACACGGGACGGACATGCGAATTTTACTGAAAATGCCTTGTATCGCCTGAAAAATTGTAGTAATCTATACCTATATGGACATTTGATGACATACTTGAACCAAAGCCAGGAGGACAAAAGATGGGACAGCCAATTACAGATCATGCTGCCTTTTTTGCCAGCGCAGGACAGGCAGTTGAGGAACTGGAAGCTCTGAATACAGAGGTGGAGCAGCTCGAAGCGGATGAGAAGAAGTTAGAGAGTTCCCTCAAGGGAAAACAGCGTTCTGTTACAGAAACCATCAGCCAGACGGTGAAGCAGCGGAAAGAGGAGATCACAAAAAGCTACGATGCGGAGCTCGGGAAGGTGCAGGATCGCCTGAAAAAAGTAAGAGCGAAGCGTGAAAAAGCGAAAAACCAGGGTGTCAAAGAGCGGATCGAGGAAGATACCAGGGGGCTTGTGCGGGAAAATAAAGAACTTGCGGACCAGATGAAAACTTTGTTTAAAGCAAACCATGTTCCGGGATTCTGCCGTGGAAGTTACTATTACGCGCTCTATTTTACGAGAACATTTAAGGATTTTCTGGCACTTCTCATGACGATCATGACCTGCTTCCTCGCGATCCCGTGCGGAGCATATTTCCTGATCCCGGAGAGACGGACTATGTATCTCGTGGGAATCTATGTGGCGGCGATCCTGATCTTTGGCGGGATCTATGTAACGATCGGAAACATGACCAAGGTGCGCTATATGGAAGTGCTGAAAGAAGGACTTGGGATCCGGGCGAAGATCCGCGCGAATAAAAAAGAGATGAAGGTCATCGCGAAGACGATCCGACGGGATAAGAACGAGACGGTCTACAATCTCCAGAAATTTGACGATGAGATCGCCCAGCTCGACCAGGATGCGGCGGAGATCAACCGGAAAAAGAAGGAAGCACTTACGACCTTCGATACCGTGACACGGACGATCATCTCTGATGAGATCACGGCAAACAACAAAGAGGAGATCAACCGGATGGAGGACGAGCTTTCTTCTCTGGCAGAAAAACTTCGTAGTACGCGGACGGCTGCGAAGGAAAAAGCATTGTTCATTACGGATCACTACGAGGTTTATATAGGAAAAGAATATATGACGCCGGAGAAACTCGCGGCGCTTGCGGATATCGTGAGAAGCGGTGCGGCATCCAATATCAGTGATGCGATCTCGGTCTATAAGAGTCAGGGAGATACGGCAAAATAACAGCTGATGCACTGGCCGCAATAAAATATGGTCAGGAAATACTGAGCAGTTACAAAAAGGACAGAATTACAGGGAAAGGGACAAAAGATGACAAAGTATGGAATAAAACTTGCGCTTGCTGCCGCTGTATTTTGCATGGCGATGCCGTTCGCATCGTTTGCCGGGACATGGAAATCGGATGCAAACGGAATGTGGTATCAGTTTGACGATGGAACATATCCCAAGGGAAGATGGGCATGGATCGATACCGATAATGATGGAATGGCGGAGAGCTTTTACTTTGACTCCAACGGATATGTTCTTAGAAATACCACCACACCGGATGGTTACCAGGTAAACAGGATCGGTGCCTGGGTCGTTGGAGGCGAGGTAAAGCAGAAAGCCGGCGGCGAGACAAAGAACAGTACGTCAGGGAACGGCAGCAGTTCAGAAAATCAGAAGAATTCTAACAATAGCTACAGTAATGACCCGGAATGGTATTTGAAAGCAGATGGATTAAGCGAAATAGACATAGCGCAGTATCGTTATTACGAAAAATACTTTATTCTGGGCGCTCATAGTACAGATCTGGAGACAAAAGTAAAAGAACAGGTTGAACGGATCTCAACAAATCCAAATGATGCCACGGCATCCATGGAGATGGTCAGTGTAGAGATTCCTGTCTGGAGATTGAAGAATAATCAGAAAGTTGCCGGAACCGCCCATGTACAGGTTTTGAGTTCTATTGCAAACGACGTAAAAGAGATTTTTGCAGAAATCTATAATGGACCGGAGAAGTTCCCGATTGAGAGTGTCGGTGGATATAACTGGAGAAGCAACGGTGTGAAAAGTAAACATAGCTTTGGGCTGGCCATTGATATCAATCCGGACGCGAATCCGCAGATCGATACAGACGGTACGACTGTACTTGTCGGAAAAAAGTGGGAGCCGGGCGTAAATCCGTATTCTATTGGTCGTGACAGTGATGTTGTGAAAGCATTTGGAAAACATGGATGGAGATGGGGGATCGGAGCCAGCAGAGCAGATATGATGCATTTTGAGTATTAAATTAAATATGGGATGTTATGAAGGATCGGGTATCTGAGATACCTGGTCCTTTTTTGACATGTATAAATTGCTTGAATCCCGCCTATAATGTCTCATAGAAACCAACCAGGAAACGGAGTGTTCACGATGAGATTCGGGAGGCGGAAGATCACTTATTATGATACGGAAGCGGGATTTGAGGCGGAGAAATTTGCGGCGAGACTTCTGCTTCTTCTGATGAATGAGATGCGGGCATCCGGGCGCCGCAGGATCGTATTTTTATGCATCGGGACAGACCGGTCCACGGGGGACAGTCTGGGACCGCTCATCGGTTCAAAGCTGGCGGCGGAGGTGACCGGCGATGTGACGGTGATCGGGACGCTGGAACATCCGGTCCATGCGGTGAACCTTGACCGGACGATCGAGGAGATGGAAGAACATTACCCGGATGCGATCATTGTAGCTGTGGACGCCGCCGTGGGCCGTTGGGATCATGTGGGGCTTGTGACGCTGGAAAAAGGGCCGCTGCGTCCGGGACTCGGCGTGCGAAAGGAACTTACCGCCGTTGGCGACATTTCCATCACCGGGATCGTCGGCGGGGCGGAGAGCGGAGACCCATTATTTTTACAGAGCATACGCCTGTCCCAGGTCATGCGGCTTGCGGACTGCATCAGCCGCAGCATCTGCCTTGGATTGCGGATCATCGGGAGACGTGTCGAAAACTTTTCCGGTCAGACTGTGCCGTTTTGACATGTTTTGCAGATCTCCCATGCTATACTTCGGAAAGAATTCGACGAAGCGCGTTTACGTGGTTCGCGTAAATAAAGAGGCGGCCGGCCGCTGTCTGGACATGCCGGCTGCCTGAAGATAGAACGAGGTGGCAGCATGGGAGAATTATACAATCCGTTTCCGAAACTTCCGAAAAATATCCGCCAGATCGGTGATACGGACCAGGTGGTCCGGCTGTATGTGGAGGACTATGTAAATACATATTTGAAACGCCTGTATCCGGCAGGAAATCAGACGCTGCGTGTGGGACTTTTGCTGGGAAATACGGAAAACTATGACGGGACTCCGTATATCTTTATCGATGGCGCCATCGAGATGGAGGACGTGGAAGTATCCGGGGAGAAGGTGGAATTTTCCGAAAATGCCTGGAAAAAGGCGTATCGTGGGATCGAGGAGTCGTTTCCGAAGCGGACCGTTCAGGGATGGTTTATCTGCGGCACTCCGTCGAGCCAGCTGAGTCCCCTGAATTACTGGAAACTGCACAACCAGTACTTTAATGGGAAAAACAAGCTGATGTATTTAAATCATGGTCTGGAAGGTGAGGAAGCAGTCTATATCACTTCGGAGGACGGCTTTTACCGGCTGAAAGGACATTGCATCTATTACGAGAGAAATCAGATGATGCAGGATTACATGGTGACCAGGAAAGACGTGCGCCGGGTGGAATCCGGCTCGCATGAGAAGGTCATCAAAGATTTCCGGCAGCGGATGACGGTCAGGAAAGAACAGGCGGACGCAGGGCGGCATATGTCCGGGATCCTGGGGACGGCGTGCGGAGTCCTCACGGTGGCGGTCCTGGCAGGAGGTGTTGTGCTCGTCAATAATTATCACAAGATGCGGCAGATGGAGACGGTGCTGACTTCCGTGGTGCCTGCCGGGACGGCAAACTGGAGCGATTATCTGGACAAGCTGAATCAGGAACCGGATTTTGTCATTGAAGAGCGGCCGGGAAATGTATTTCCGACGGATGAGAGCAGGGAGACCGGGGAAAGTTACGCGGCGGAGACGATGGAAGCGACAGAGGCAGGCACGAACAGCAAATCTTCAGAAGTATCAGAGAGTACAGGAAATCCGGAGACAACCGGCGTGTTGGGGCAATCCGCTGCTTCAAGCCAGCCAGACAATCCAGATACAGCTGCTTCAACAGGAAAGCCCGGTACTGACGGGACCGAGACCGCTGCAGCGTCCGGAGCCGTGGAGGAAGCAGTTCCACCCACCAGTGCTGAAGCTCCGACCTCGCCACGTGTCGGTATGGGAAAAGAGGAAGGACAGGGCGACGCATCCGGTCAGGGAAAAGAGCCGGTGGACTACGCCGCCGCGGCCGCGAACGGCTATCGGATCTATGAAATCGGTGACGGTGAGACGTTATATGGGATCTGCTGGAAAGAGTACGGAAATTTAAAGCGGTTGTCCGAAATCTGCGCGCTCAATCACCTGGACGATGTGAACCATATCGTAGCGGGGCAGAAGCTGGTTCTGCCATAGAAATCGGGTATTTCCGCCTGCCGGAATGAACTGGAATAAAAACAAAGAATTTAATGCGCATCTCCTGAAAATGGTGTATACTAATCTATATATGTCCATTTTTCAGGAGATTTTTTATGAGTGATATGCAATCTATGGACAGAGAGAACAAAAAGAGGCAGCTCAGACAAAATATCGTACAGATGCCGGACGCCGTATCGGATGAACCGATGGATGACGAACGGCTTGCCAGATATAAAAAGAAAAAGCGGATCATCGCAGTTGCAGCCGCATGTTTCCTTGCAGCATTGGGATTTACCGGATACAGATATATGAATGAGTATGAATATACCAGCTACAGTGTTCAGTGGGAGCGCTCCATGCGGTATACTGATACGTCCAACGCGGATAAAGAAACACAGGCGCCGGAAACAAGTGCGGCGGCCGATGAGGGAACAGATGGGACCGATGAGACCGCTGCGGCAGAAAGCGCTGCCGGTACGGACACCGGAAACTCCGACTCTGCGGCAACTTCCGCGGCCGAAGTCTCAAAGACAGTCAGCGACAGCAGTTTTATCCGATTTGCCGTGTTCGGCGACAATATGATCAAGTACACAAAAGACGGTGCTTCCTACATTGATGCCTCCGGCAAGACGATCTGGACACAGAGCTATGAGATGAAGACCCCGATTATCAATATCAACGGGGATTATGCCGTGATCGCGGATCAGCAGGGAAATGAGATGTACATCTGCAACAAAGAGGGATGTACCGGAACCGCGAAGACACAGCTTCCGATCACGAAAGCGGCGGTATCGGCCCGCGGCGTTGCGGCGGCCGTAGTCGAGGACAGCACGGCGAGCTACATATTCTACTTCAAGAAGGACGGCGAGTCGCTCGGGATCAACATCAAGATGCTCCTTTCCGGTGACGGTTATCCGGTGGACATCGCACTTTCCCCCGACGGAAAACAGATCGTCATGTCCATCATGTACATGAAAAACGGCGCGTTAAAGAACAAGGTCGCGTTCTACGATTTCTCTGAGATCGGAAAGAATGTCAACAACCGTTTCATCGCCGCGTTTGAGGAAGAATTTGATGATAAGATGGTGGGGCGCGTCCGATACTTAAATGACCAGACCGTCTGTGCCTTTTCCGATAAAGGACTGACCTTTATCTCTGTAAAAAATGTGATACCGGACACAAATGTGATCTATGTTCCGGTAGAAGAAGAGATCCGAAGTATCTGCTACTCGGATAAATACGCGGCTGTCATTGTTGACAGCACATCCGGAAGTCCGTACCGGCTTGATGTATACAACACGGATGGAAAGAAAGTTACAAGCATTGATTTCGACTACGCCTACACGGGCGCTCTCATTGACGGGGACAGGCTTATCCTGTATAATGAGGAATCATGCAGGGTCTACAACCTGGACGGGCACGAAAAGTTTAACGGACAGTTCGATTATTCTGTATCGCTCGTCAGGGCTGGAAAAAATCGTACCAATTCTCTGATCACCGCAGGCAGCGAGGTGATGAAAGAGATTAATTTAAGGTAAATGGAACTGTGAAACTTCAACAGTTCCCAACACTTATGGATTATCAGGAGGAATGAAACAATGAACACAATCGACAATCTGGCGATCAATTCCATCAGAATTTTATCCGCAGATGCGATCCAGAAGGCAAATTCCGGACATCCGGGACTTCCGCTTGGCAGCGCACCGGCTGCTTATGAGCTCTGGGCACACCATATGAACCACAATCCGGCAAATCCGGAGTGGGCGAACCGTGACCGTTTTATCTTATCCGGCGGCCATGGCTCCATGCTGTTATATTCCCTGCTTCATCTGTTCGGCTATGGTCTGACAAAGGAAGATTTAATGAACTTCCGTCAGGTTGGTTCCCTGACTCCGGGACATCCGGAATACGGTCACACCGTAGGCGTTGAGGCGACAACAGGACCGCTCGGCGCAGGTATGGGAATGGCAGTTGGTATGGCGATGGCTGAGAAACATCTGGCAGCTGTATTCAACAAGGAAAACTATCCGGTTGTCGATCACTTCACATATGTACTCGGCGGAGACGGATGCATGATGGAGGGAATCTCCTCTGAAGCATTCTCCCTTGCAGGTACACTTGGACTTGGAAAACTCATCGTTCTCTACGACTCCAACCGTATTTCCATCGAAGGAAGCACGGACATCGCATTCCGCGAGAACGTGGAAGAGCGCATGAAAGCATTCGGCTTCCAGACGATCACAGTCGAAGACGGAACAGATATCGATGCGATCGGCGCTGCGATCGAAGTTGCAAAGGCTGATACGGAGCATCCGTCCTTCATCACGATCAAGACAGAGATCGGCTTCGGCTGCCCGGCAAAACAGGGAAAAGCCAGCGCGCACGGCGAGCCGTTAGGTGTTGACAATATCAAGGCAATGAGAGAGAACCTCGGCTGGAAGTATGAGGAGCCGTTCTTCGTACCGGAAGAGGTTTATGAGCATTATTCCCGTCTTGCAGAGGAAAAAGCAGACACAGAGGCAGAGTGGAACGCAATGTTCGCTGCATACTGTGATGAGTACCCGGAGATGGAGAAGCTCTGGGAGCAGTACCATACAGCTCCGGATGCGAAGGCACTGATCGAGAACGAGGCACTCTGGCTCACAAAAGACAAGGCAGAGGCAACACGTTCCCTGTCCGGCAAGATGATCAACATCTTAAAGGATGTTATGCCGAACATGATCGGCGGTTCCGCTGACCTCGCACCGTCGAACAAGACAGCAATGAAGGATGCAGGAGATTTCTCCGCAGAGAATCCGGCAGGCAGAAACCTTCACTTCGGCGTAAGAGAGCTTGCGATGACAGCGATCGGAAACGGCATCATGCTTCACGGCGGTCTCCGCGCTTACGTTGCGACATTCTTCGTATTCAGTGATTATGTAAAACCGATGGCAAGACTTTCCGCTCTGATGGGAGTTCCGCTGACCTTCGTTCTGACTCACGACAGCATCGGAGTTGGTGAGGACGGACCGACCCACGAGCCGATCGAGCAGCTTGCAATGTTCCGCGCAATGCCGAACTTCCATGTATTCCGTCCGTGTGACGCGACAGAGACATCTGCAGCATGGCTCTCCGCAGCAACATCCAAAAAGACACCGACAGCGCTTGTTCTTTCCAGACAGAATCTCAATCCGATCCCGGGAAGCAGCAAGGAAGCGTTAAAGGGCGGCTATGTCATCGACGACTGCGAAGGAACACCGGATGCGATCCTCATCGCAAGCGGTTCTGAGGTTGATCTTGCGGTCAAGGCAAAAGCAGAGCTTGCAAACGAAGGAAAGAAGATCCGTGTCGTATCCATGCCGTGTATGGATATCTTTGAGGAGCAGAGTGCGGAGTATAAAGAGTCCGTACTTCCGAAAGAGGTCAGAAAGAGAGTTGTCGTTGAGGCACTTTCCGACTTCGGCTGGGGCAAGTATGTCGGCCTCGACGGCGCTTATGTGACAATGAAGTCCTTTGGCGCAAGCGGCCCGGCAGCGAAGCTGTTCGAGAAATTCGGATTTACAGTTGAGAACGTTGTAAATACAGTAAAGACACTGTTCTAAATAACCCGAACGTGACGGTTCAGTCATGCAGCGATCCACATCGGAAGGCAGCATGGCTGAACTGACACGGTTTTAAGGGCACGCGGGATCTGAAAACGTGTTTGAAATGGATCCGGCAGATTCAGGAAAAAGGGGAACACACATGAGCTTAAAGTGTATTGGGATCGATATCGGCGGAACAAGCGTGAAGCTTGGTATCTTTGAGGAAGATGGGACTCTTGTAAAAAAATGGGAGGTCCCGACAAGAAAAGAAGAGGACGGAAAGTACATCCTGGGCGATATTGCGGCTTCGATCCGCAGAACAGTGAAGGAGAGCAGACTTGAACTCTCTGATTTTTCCGGCGCGGGAATGGGATTCCCGGGACCGGTTCTTCCGGACGGACACTGCGAAGTGTGTGTAAACCTTGGCTGGAAAGCCGGAAATCCGCAGCAGGAATTAAGCAGACTGCTGGACGGAATGCCTGTAAAGAGCGGTAACGACGCAAACGTGGCGGCTCTCGGTGAGATGTGGCAGGGCGGCGGAAAAGGATATAAGAACCTCGTCATGGTGACACTCGGAACAGGTGTCGGCGGCGGCATTATCCTGAACGAAAAGATCTGGACCGGCGAGCAGGGCGTTGGCGGCGAGATCGGTCATATCCATGTGATGGAAGGCGAGAAAGAGGCCTGCAACTGCGGCGGCCATGGCTGCCTGGAGCAGGTTGCTTCCGCGACAGGGATCGCGAGAACTGCAAGAAGAATGCTGGCGGCGGACAGCCGTCCATCCAGCCTCAGAAGCTTAAAGAATATCAGCGCGAAGAATGTGCTGGATGCAGCAAAAGCGGGGGATGAGCTTGCGCTCGATTCCCTCAACAAGTCCTGCTATTATCTTGGCTGGGTCCTTGCAACACTGTCCATGGTCCTGGATCCGCAGGCTTATATTATTGGAGGCGGCGTTTCCAAAGCCGGGACATTTCTGACTGACATGATCAAGAAATATCACGATGAATTATCTCCGATGGCGACAAAGAAAGCGGACATCGTCCTTGCAAAGCTTGGAAACGATGCCGGGATCTACGGAGCTGCGAAGCTGATCCTCGGATAAAAGAAGAGAGAGTCCGGTAAAACGGGCTCCCTTTTTACTGCCGGAAAAGGATACGAAGCGTGCCTGATGTGCATAGGCCTTGACTGTATGGGAGATAAAGAAAAATGTCCGCCATAAACGGACATATAAAATCCCTAAACATGAGGAGACCCCGGTCGCGACAACCGGGGCAATTATGAAAAATCTATGTGCAATTTGTCTAGTTAGCAAAGTCGAATGACTTTTTGTTTATGCAATAAGTATAAAAAACAAATATGAATAAATTATGAACGCACTATGAAGTTATTGTAACACATTCTCATTTGTGCGTCTGAGAAAAACGCATAAAGCTCCAGAAAAGGATATAAAGGGAAAACCTGCGAAAGGAATGCGACAGAGAAACTTTCTGGGGATATGCGCATGGAATGGAGAGGAGAAGATCAATGGCAGTTGAGGGACTGAAAAAAACACTTGTCCTTGGACACAGAAATCCGGATACGGATTCCATCTGCTCAGCCATCTGCTATGCAGGTTTCAAGCATCAGCTTACCGGCGAGAACTATGAGCCGTGCCGTGCCGGAAATGTAAACCCGGAGACACAGTATGTACTGGATTATTTTAATTTAAAGGCGCCGCGCCTTGTCGAGAACGTAAAGACGCAGGTCAAGGATATCGAGATCCGCAAGACAAAAGGCGTATCCCGCGGAATTTCATTAAAGAATGCATGGGGACTCATGCAGGAGAACAACGTCGTAACACTTCCGTGTGTGACGGAGGAAGGTCTCCTGGAGGGCGTTATCACTATCGGCGATATCACCAAG
This sequence comes from Clostridium sp. CM74B_53, assembly GCF_036318045.1. Taxonomy (NCBI): domain Bacteria; kingdom Bacillati; phylum Bacillota; class Clostridia; order Eubacteriales; family Clostridiaceae; genus Clostridium; species Clostridium sp. CM74B_53. The sequence goes on from NZ_JAWQDE010000006.1 coordinate 139,307, forward strand.
TCCTACATGAACTTATATGACAGCAGCATCATTTCCAAAGCATGCACAAAATATGCGAACATCCTGGATACGCTGGAAGGCAGCATGGTAGTCGGCGACTCCGAAACATATTTTGATCAGGGAAAAGTCCTGATCGCGGCTGCAAACCCGGATCTGATGGAAAACTACATCGAGAAACATGACCTTGTCATCCTCGGAAACCGTTATGAGTCCCAGCTCTGCGCGATCGAGATGGAGGCAGGCTGTATCATCGTTTGTGAGGGTGCGGGCGTTTCCTTAACGATCCGCAAACTGGCACAGGAGCGCGGCTGCGCGGTCATCACGACACCGTATGACACATACACGACCGCCCGTCTGATCAACCAGTCCATGCCGATCAGCTATTTCATGACGAAAGAGAATATCATCGAGTTCTCCGAGGAAGATTATCTCGACGATATCCGCGAGATCATGGCGAGCAAGAGACACCGTGATTTCCCGGTCCTGGATTCTGATGGAAAGTATATCGGTATGATTTCCAGACGTAACCTCTTAGGTGCAAAGGGAAAGAGCATCATCCTTGTGGACCACAATGAGAAGAGTCAGGCGGTAGAAGGTATGGAGAGCGCCGATATCCGTGAGATCATCGACCATCATCGTCTCGGAACAGTTGAGACCATGTCCCCGGTATTCTTCAGAAACCAGCCGTTAGGCTGTACCGCGACCATCATCTATCAGATGTATCAGGAAAATCATATGGAGATCGATAAGACAACTGCAGGTCTGTTATGCAGTGCGATCATTTCCGATACATTGTTATTCCGTTCCCCGACCTGTACAGCAGTCGATAAGGCAGCCGGCCTTGCACTTGCACAGATCGCCGGACTTGACATTGAAAAGTATGCGATCGACATGTTCTCTGCGGGAAGCAACCTGAAAGGAAAGTCTGACGGCGATATCTTCTATCAGGATTTCAAGCGCTTTACGGTAGGAAATTCCGTATTCGGAATTGGACAGATCACATCCTTAAACGCAGTGGAGCTGAAGGATCTGAGATCAAGAATGTCCGTATACACGGAAAAAGAACGAGAGCAGCATGAGATCGACATGATGTTCTTCATGCTCACCAACATCCTGACCGAGTCCACAGATCTGATCTGCACCGGACAGGGCGCGGAGCAGCTGATCACCACAGCGTTCCATGTGGCAGATGAGGATGTGGAAAATGTGAGTGCGCAGACCGGAATCGTGAAGCTGCCGGGCGTTGTTTCCAGAAAGAAACAGCTTGCACCGCAGATCATGATGGCATTGCAGCAGTAAAAGTTGAATAAAGGCGGGATCTGCAAATGGAAAAACGACAGTTTAAACCAGGAAATATGCTCTATCCGGTTCCGGCGGTCCTTGTGACAGCGGCCGACCGGGAAGGAAATTCGAATATTTTTACGGTGGCATGGGCGGGAACCATCTGCACAAACCCGCCGATGCTGTCGATCAGCGTTCGGCCGGAACGCCACTCTTACCATATGATCAGAGAGACCGGAGAGTTCGTGGTCAATTTGACGACCGAGTCCATGGTGTGGGCGACCGATTACTGCGGCGTGCGCTCCGGGCGCGATACAGATAAGTGGAAAGACACGGGACTGACGCCGGAGAAGGCAAATGTTGTCAATGTGCCGGTGATCAAAGAAAGCCCGGTAAACATTGAGTGCCGTGTTGTGAAAGTCGAGGAGCTCGGAAGCCATCACATGTTTATCGCTGATGTTGTGGCGGTGGATGTGGACGAAGCGTACATGGATGAGAAAGATACGTTCCATCTCTCTATGGCAAAGCCGCTTGCCTATTCCCATGGAAGATATTACGGGATGGGCGAGGAGCTGGGAAGCTTCGGCTACAGCGTGAGAAAGGCGGAGAAAAAGAAGATTCTGATCGGAAAGACCGCAGGAAAACAGGCTGGAAGAAAAGCGCCGGAAACGGGAAAGAAGACTGCGGAAAAAGAACTGCAGCCGCGCAGGAAAGCCGGAAATAAGGCCGGAGGAAAGACACCGGAAACCGGAAAAAAGACCTCGTCCGAAAGGAAAAACATCGGAAATCCAGGACGGAAGGCCGGATCAGGAGCCGGAAAACCGCGCAGACAGTAAAGATCTGGTGATCGGATCATGATGCGTGAACCGGAAAAATGACAGGATGTGTGACAGCAGAAAGGACTTTAGTGATGAAGAAGAAAAATATTCTGATGATCGGAATGCCGGCATCCGGAAAGAGCACCATCGGCGTGCTGCTTGCAAAGCGCCTTGGCTATTCCTTCGTGGATGTGGATCTTGTGATCCAGGAGAAGACCGGAAAACTTTTGAAGGAGATCATCGCGGAAGAAGGAGATGACGGTTTCCTTCGCGTTGAGGAGCAGGCGAACCTTGATCTGGATGTCGAAAAGTCTGTCATCGCGCCGGGCGGCAGTGTGATCTATGAGGCGAAAGCCATGGAGCACTATAAAGAGACCGCAACGATCGTGTATCTGAAATTAAATTACGAAGATCTGGAATCACGTCTCGGAAATCTTGTGGATCGCGGGGTTGTCTTAAAAGACGGAATGACACTCAGGGATCTCTACAATGAGCGCCTTCCGTACTATGAGAAATATGCGGATATCACGCTTGATGAGACCGGAAAAGAGTTCGGTGAGCTTGTAGACGAGCTGAGAGCCTATTTTGAAGGTCTGGAAAAATAAAAGGCGGATTTTTATGCATAGGCGGGGTCTGTATGATCCAATAGAAAAAGAGCCTGTATTGAGATTTGGCGAATAAATGGAGAAGCTCCGGTAAAAAGGCAGAAAGTGTTGATGCCTTTCTTTACCGGAGCTTTTACTTACGCGAACAACGAGCCAAAGTCCGCGCTTGCGCGAGACCTTGGCGACTGTCGCGATGTTTTGGCTCATTCGCACAGAAATCATGCAGAGCAGTCATAAAAACAGAAGAGCATGGAGACTGCGCTCAGAGTCCGAGACACTCGACACTTCTCTCCAAAATCCCTTTCATATATGCGATCGCGATCCCGTAATTTGTCATCGGGATCTCCTGGTCGGCGGCATTCCTTAAGCGGCTTCGCATTTCCCGTTCATTTAACATACAGCCGCCGCAGTGGATAATGAGCTTATAATGACAGAGAAAAGAAATAAGCCCGTACAAGTGTATGATACAGACCGAGTGTTAAATATGAAAGACTCCATGCAGTTCAAGAAGCTGCAGCGAGGGGATCAGACTTTCTTTTGCAGGGCATATATGTATGCCGGATAACAATTTCTTCCCTGTCAGAACATTCTTAAGGTCAGTAATAGCGAATTCGACTCTTTCCCGAAAGAATAGGAAACTTCTCGCAGGTCAGAGAACATAGAACTATCGTAACATATCAGAAAATAAAAATCAATTCCAGCCGAGCGAACAGGAAAAGATGTGGGAGTGATACTTTTTAAAGACAGAAATTTCCTGAATAAAAATCCCCGCCGCAAGAGAGAGGAAGTGCGGCGGGGCTGGTGCTGGTCCGGAGCAGGATTGGAGCCCTGGATCCAGTATTACAAAATAAAGGGAAAAATCATAACGATCAAGCAGGCGTGAACAGATATTAAATATCTTTGCCGATACTCTTCATATATTCCACGAAATCATCCCCGAATTTCAGCTTCATGCAGTCGAGTGTGAGCTTCACGCAGCGCTCATCCCCGAGTCTCGCATTGTTGAACGTCAGGTCGTAGTTGACCGGGTTAGTCCAGTAGTTGCCGCCGGTGTAATACTTGTAGTAATCCGCGCGGTACTTGTCTGTCTTCGTGATCAGGTGATGCGCCTCCTCGACCGTGATATCATCCATCCGTTCCATGACGCGCCGCAGTGTGTAGCTTCTCGGCGCCTCCACGTAGATGCTGACGACATTGTCATAATCCTTCAGGATATAATCGGCACATTTTCCGACGATGACGCAGGACTCGGAGGCGGCAAGTTTTTCGATGATGATCTTCTGATAGTCGAAAAGCCGGTCATCGGAAGTAAACTTTGAGAGCTCTCCGGTCGGTGCATGATGTTTCGGCAGTGCCTGAAGCTGTTTGGTGATCAGACTGCCGTTTAAAGTCTCGTCAGCTTCCCGGAAAAAGTGTTCCGGATAGCCGCTGTACTGGGACGCAAGTGTCAGGATCCGTTTATCATAGCTGTGGACGCCCAGCTCGTCAGCAAGCATAGCGGCGATGTCACGCCCGCCGGATCCAAATCCCCTGGCAACCGTGATAACAAAGTTTTTCATACAAGATCTCCCGTCCTTTCTGAATGGTGCATTAGTGAGACACATTATTTTGTGAAATTCAGAGTGATCGTTCCATCATCATTATATACAACAGCATCCTGATCCATCGTGATCGCGTCGATGGCAGCCAGATACTCTTCTTTTGACTTGAAGTACGGTTTTGCTTCCGCGATTACTTTCTTTCCGAGAGCAGCATCATCGGAGAGCAGCTTTGCAGCAGTCAGAACAAGGCATTCTGCCGGGTAGAGGCAGCCGAGCTTCTTATCCTGCACATAGTAATCTTTTCCATGACCGGTTCCGACAGACCCACCTGCGTGCGGGTGAACGACCGGCATGATTGCGGACACATCGCCCATATCGGTGCTGCCGGTTCCCCAGCCGCCCTCAACGACACTGTCAGGGCCTGCAACGGTCTCCATCGCCTCTTTCATGACAGCGGCCATATTTTTATCGTTGTTTAACGGGAAATAGCCCGGATGGTCATCCAGCTCCACGTTGCAGCCGATCGCGGCAGCGGAAGCGGCAAGTGCCTGGTTGACCTTGATATTGTATTTGCGGATCGCGTCGAAGGAAGCGCCGCGCACATAGGACTCCACTTTTGCAGTCTCCGGGATCGCGTTGACGGCGAGACCGGCTTCCGTGATGATCGGATGGAAACGGATGTGGTCATTGTCGGTAAAGGTCTCGCGGAGTGCATTGACGGCGTTTAAGGCGCAGGTTGCCGCGTAGAGTGCATTCCGGCCATTTTCCGGAGATCCGCCCGCATGTGAGGAAACGCCTTTGAATGTAATGTTCTTTGTGACGCAGCCATTGCAGCCGTCGCTGATGGAAAGTGCTTTTCCTTCCGCAAGCTTTCCGGAGTGGATCATCATCGCCATGTCCACACCGTCGAAATATCCGCGGTGAATGAACTCGACCTTGCCGCCGAAATATTTGATGATGCCCTGTTTCCTTAAACCTTCACGGAATCCGAGCTCGATCAGCTCCTCCGCCGGAACGGAGATAAAGCGGATCGATCCGCAGAGACCGTCGAGAGCGCCCGGCTCCTTCAAGGCAGCGGCTGTTCCGAGAAGAACCGCACACTGGGCATGATGGCCGCAGGCATGAACATAATGGGTTTCCGGATCGCAGCACGGGTGGTTTGCGACGATCAGGGAGTCGAGCTCTCCGAGGATCGCGATCTTCGGACCCGGTTTTCCGGTGTCGAGATCTGCGTAGAATCCCGGGATATTTCCGGCCTTTGTCAGGGTGTATCCGAGCTCTTCAAAGTGTTTTTCCATGTAAGCGGAAGTGTTCCACTCGCGGAATCCCGTCTCCGGGTGTGCCCAGATATAGTCTGCCGTGTCATAGATCAGTTTTTCATATTTTTCGACCATTGCGATCAGTTTTTTAGAATCGATCATCTTACATTACTCCTTTATGAAAGTATTCAGCCGTAAAGCTGTTTGGCAGTTGTTTTTCACGGATAGGAATTTTCTGAACTGAAAATTCCGCATGAGATGGCAGCAGGCAGGTTATTCGTATAAGAAACATGCCACCATATGTCCGTCTCCGGTGTCGACGAGTTTCGGGATCTCCTTTTTGCAGCGCTCCGTGCAGTGCGGGCAGCGGCCTGCGAGCGGGCAGCCGACCTGATCCCCGATCGGGCTCGGGATATCGCCGGTGAGCGGCAGGCGCTCTTTTTTCTCAAACGGGCTTTCCGGCGGGATCGCGGAGAGCAGAGCCTGCGTGTACGGGTGCTTCGGATCTGCGTAGATGCCTTCGGAGGTGTAGAACTCCATGACGCGCCCGAGGTACATGATCATGATCCGGTCACTGATATATTTGATGATGCCGAGGTCATGGGAGATGAACACATAGGTCAGGTTGAACTGCTTCTGCAGACGGCGGAAGAGGTTGATGACCTGTGCCTGGATCGAAACGTCCAGGGCGGATACCGGCTCGTCACAGACGATGATCTTCGGCTCCATCGAGAGGGCGCGCGCGATGTTCACACGCTGCCTCTGGCCGCCGGAGAACTCGTGCGGGTAGCGTTCCATGTGCTGGATGTCGAGTCCGACTTCCTGGAGATATTCTAACGCTTTCTGGCGGCGTTCCCTTGCAGTGTCACCGATGTGGTGGACCTTCATCGCCTCCTCGATCGAGTAGGAAGCCGTTTTTCTGGGATCCAGGGAGGAATACGGATCCTGGAAGATCATCTGGATATCCCTGCGGGCCGCTTCCCGGTCGTAGACAGGCATGTTCCAGAGATCCTTTCCGTTATAGGTGATCGTTCCGCCGGACGGCTTGTGGAGCTTTACAAGGCAGCGGCCCAGTGTGGACTTTCCGCATCCGGACTCACCGATGATCCCTAATGTTTCCCCTTCATAGATATCAAAAGACACATCGCTCAACGCGTGGAGAAGTTTATTCTTTTCCCCTAACTTTTTTCCGCGGATCACAAAATCCTTACTGAGATGATCGACGCTCATGATTACATTTTTCTGCATGTCTCATTCACTTCCCCTCGTGTTAATCTGTGCTCTCCGTCCTGTCTGTGGCACGCCACGAAATGTCCGGGAGCGACCTCCTTCAGCGGCGGTACCTGATTTTTACAGATCTCCGTGGCATAAGGACAGCGGTTATAAAAGTTGCAGCAGTAACCGGTAAGACGGAGATCCGGCGGTGTTCCGGGGATCGTCTTCAAATCCTCTTTCGCGGAGCTGCTGAGTTTCGGCATGGAGTCCAAAAGACCCCAGGTGTACGGGTGAAGCGGCTCTTGATAAAGAGTCTTTGTGTCCGCATATTCTACGGTATTTCCTGCATACATGACCATGACGGTGTCACACATCTCCCAGACAACGCCGAGGTTGTGGGTGATGAGCAGGATCGCGGTATTGAGCTTCTTCTGGAGGTCCTTTAAGAGCTCAAGAACCTGTGCCTGTACGGTCACATCCAGAGCGGTCGTCGGCTCGTCGGCGATGATGAGCTTCGGATGTCCGCAGACGGCCATCGCGATGATGACACGCTGGCACATGCCGCCGGAGAGCTCATGCGGATACGCGTCCATTCGTTTCTCAGCCTCCGGGATGCCGACAAGCTTTAATGCCTCAACGGCTTTGTTCCAGGCGTCCTTTTTGCTGATCTTTTCGTGTTCTCGGATCATCTCGACCATCTGGTGGCCGATCTTGAATACCGGATCTAAGGAGGTCATCGGGTTCTGGAAGATCATGCAGCACTCATCGCCTCGGAATTTTTCCATCTGGGATTCAGAAAGACTCCGGATATCAACTCCGTCGAAGATGATGGAGCCGTCCACGATCTTTCCTGTTTTTGCCGGCATGAGCCGCATGACGGAGGCGCTGGTGACGCTTTTTCCGGAACCTGATTCGCCGACGATCCCCATGGTCGTTCCTTCTTTCAGTGTAAAGCTGACGCCATCGACCGCTTTGGAAACGCCGCTCGCCTGGTAGAAATATGTTTTTAATCCATTTACTTTTAAGATTGCATCGTTTTCACTCATAGCCTGCACCTCCTACTGTTTCATTTTCGGATCCATGACATCGCGGATCCCGTCGCCCAACAGGTTGAAACCGATGACGGTCACAAGAATGAAGGCGCCTGCAGTTCCGGCTACATGGGGAGCTGTTGTCAGACAGTCACGGCCGACACGGAGAATGCTGCCCCAGGATGCGGTCGGAAGCGCGATGCCGAGTCCGAGGAAGCTTAAGGAAGCTTCGGAAATGATCGCACTTGCGATACGGAGTGTTGCGTACACGATGATCTGGGATACGCAGTTCGGTAAAATATGTAAGAATAAGAGTCTCACCGGGGAGACTCCGACAACGCGGCAGGCGTTGCAGTATTCCTCTTCCTTTACGATCAGGACCTGACCTCTCGTGACACGGGCAAATCCCGGAACACTCGCGATACCGATGGCCAGAATGACGTTCATGACGCCGTTTCCGAGAACGGTGATCAGGATCATGGCTAACAGGATAAATGGGAAAGAGAACATGCCGTCCATGACTCTCATGAGAACGGAATCGATCCATCCACCGAAATATCCGGCAGTGAGTCCGATGAGCACGCCGATGATGGCGCCGACGATCGTGGCACCGACTGCGACGATCATGGATACGCGGGAGCCGTAGATGATACGGGATAAGATGTCACGCCCGAGATCGTCCGTTCCGAAGAGATGTCCCGGCGTTCCGATCCCCTTAAACGGCAGAACAGGATTGATCGCATTCGGGTCATACGGCGCGATGAGAGGAGCAAACACGGCGAGGATGACCATGAAGGCAACGATGAAGAAGCCTACGAGAGCGGTCTTATTTCTGGCTAACTTATGCCATGCATTGTTGGCATTTCGTTCTTTTAAGAGCATTGCGATGTTGGCGTCTTTTCCAAGAGCATCGCCGGATGTGGAAGAAGCTGCGGCAGCAGCAGGTTTTTTCTTGAAGAATGTCATGGCATATCACCCCTTTTCCAGTTTTACTTTCGGATTCAGGATCGCATAAGCGATATCGACTAACATGTTGCAGAAGACGAACATGATCGCGGAGAAGAGAACGGTTCCCTGGATCAGGGAATAATCGCGGTTGTTGATCGCGGTGTTGATCATGGTTCCCATGCCCGGCCAGGAGAAGATTCCCTCTGTGATGATCGCACCGGTAAAGGTTCCGGCGATCTGAAGTCCGAGAACGGTGATCAGCGGCGGGAGTGCGTTCTTTAATCCGTGGATCAGGATGACTTTCATTTTCCGGATGCCGCGGGCTCTGAGACATCGGATGTAGTCACTGCTCATGATGTCGATCATGCTGGAACGCATGGTTCTCGCGAAAGTCGCCATCGGGATCGTCGCGAGACAGAAACCTGGCAGGATCATGTGGCTCACCACATCCCCGATGCCTTTGGAGATGTCGCCCATGCCCATGACAGGCAGGAGATTCATTTTAACGGAAAACTGGAGGACCAGCATAAGAGCCAGCCAGAAGATTGGCATGGACACGCCGACGAGCGTGATGACCATGACAATGTAATCGAAGATCGTATTCTGCTTTAAAGCAGCGATGATGCCGACGCTGGTTCCGATGATGAAAGCGAAGAAAAGTGCTGTCAGCGTCAGAGTCAGTGTATTCGGGATCCTGGAAGTGATGAGCGGAAGAACGTCCTGGCGGTAACTGTAGGAGTAACCGAAATCACCGTGGACGAGTCCGTTTAAATAGAGTGCGTACTGTTCCGGGAGCGGTTTATCGAGGTTCATCTCGGCTCTCATGGCTTCGATGTCCTCCGCATTTGCCTCAATGCCCAGGATCGCCACAGCCGGATCGCCGGGCAGCATTCTTGTCAGGCAGAAGGTCAGTGTAACGACGACCAGAAGTGTGGGGATCGTCTGCAATAATCGTTTGATGATGATCTTTCCCATAAAAATCCAATCCTTTCATGACTGTCCGGATCCATCATCGGGACTGTGAATGGGGGAACAGTCGATTTTTGCGAACATTTCTACAGAAAAAGGGAAACAAATCAGATTTGCTTCCCCTTTCTGCAGATTTTGTAATAGTTTTATTCTTCGATCCAGATATTGTTGAACGGTGTTGCGACTAACATCTGGTTATCAGCACGGAGAACCGCGTTATGTACTTTCGGGGATACTGCCCAGTTCCGGCACTCGTATGCGTAGTAGATACCGGTGTATTCGTTCATAACTTTCTCAATTGCTTCCTTGTAGTATTTGGCACGCTCAGCAGTGTCAGTGGAGCCAAAGCCTTTGTTGAGGAGGTCATCCATCTCCGGATCATTGTAGCCGCCTGCGTTGGAGGAAGCGTGGATGGTCTGGGAACTGAAGAACTTTCCAAGGAAACCGTAAGGATCCGGGTTGCTGTTCCAGCTTACGCCGTAGCTGTTTACGGTATCAGCCTGCCAGGAATCGACAACGGTTGCGGACCAGTCGGCCATCGTGGAGGACTTGATATCAAGTGTGACTCCGATCTGGCTCCAGTAGTACTGTAACATCTGCGCCATCTTCTCACGGTATGTAGTGGATCCGATGTAAAGGCTCATGGTGAAGCCATCCGGATAACCGGCCTCCGCGAGGAGTTTCTTTGCACCTTCCGGATCGTAGGAAGGTACGAGGTCATTGTAGGCAGTGTCATATGCGAAGGAGTATACCGGTAACGGCTGGTAAGCTCTCGTGCCCTCACCGTACTGATAAATGCCGGCTACCATGGAATCGATGTCGACTGCCATTGTGAGAGCTTTTCTGACATCTGCATTTGCAGTCGGACCATTCTGCATATTAAAGCGGACGTAGGTGACAGCGGAGCTTGCGGTCTGGAGTAAGAGACCTGCATCCTGGGCACGCTTGATCGCTTCGCCCTGGAGATACATCGCGATATCGACCTCACCGGTCTGTACTGCGTTGATCGCCTGATTGGAGTCGGAGATGATGCGGAATTCAATTCCATCGACGTTCGGCTCGGTCCCCCAGTAATTGTCATTCTTCTTTAAAACAACCTTTTCATCGGTTACCATCTCTTCGAGGGTGAATGGACCGGTACCAACGATATGGGAACCAAACTCATCTCCCCAGCCTTCGACTTCCTCTTTCGGAAGAATGACGTTTCCGATCTCAGCTAACTGGTTGATGAACGGTCCTGCAACGGACTTCATATGGATCACGACCTGAGTCGGACTTGTCACTTCGCAGTAATCGAAGAAGTCACGGCAGATACGGTCTGTGGTACTTTCATTTTTGCTTCGTTCGAGAGAGTACTTGACGTCCTCTGCAGTCATCTTTCTTCCGTCCTGGAACTTTCCTTTCTGGAAATAGACATCGTCTCTTAAGTTGATGGTGTAGGTGAGACCATCATCGCTGGCGGTGTAATCCGTCGCAAGACATGGAAGAAGTTCTTTGTAATCCTGATCCCAGATAAATAAAGTCTCCATGACGTTGTACATGATGTGGTTTTCATACATCGTGGAGTAGGATTTCGGATCGAGAGTCAGCGGGGAAGATGGCATGGACACTACCAGTGTTCCGCCCTTTACGGCTTCTCCGTCGGAAGAACCAACTGCGATACCGGAAGCAAGTGTCTGATCTGTGGATTTGGCATCCGGAGACACTGCGTTGGATGAGGCAGCAGCCGTCTCAGCGGTGGAACCGGCTGTTGTCTGGGAGGTCGTCTGGGAACCGCCGCATCCTGCCAGGGAAGATGCTGCCATAACGGCTGCGGCTGCAAGTGCGATCAATCGTCTTTTCTTCATAAGAATCTCTCCTCTCTCTTTTTTTACGAACGATCCGCCGGATCCTGGTACCGGTGAAATAAAACCGGCAGTCGCTTTGGAAGATCCGGGTAAAAAAGAAAGGCGCACTTCTGACAGAAGTTATCGCCTTTGATAAATGGGGGGATCGTTAATAAAATTATGTGCCTAAGAATAAAACCAGAACTTAAAAAAGTCAAGTATTTTTTACTTTTGCTTTACTTAATTCGGCGAAATGTTCAAAAAATAATAATTTTGTAACTTATGTATGTACATAATTGGAAAAGTCAGAATATTTTTTAGCATATAGTGCGATATGGTTACTTTTTACGGGGAGGAATTTTCTGAACTGAAAACTCCGTATGACACATATATTCCTACCAACGAAATGGGGAATAATATTATAAAGACAGTGACTGAAAACGTCCAATTAAAAATAATAGGGACTGGATATAAGAAATTCTAATGTAAATATTCTGAAAATGAAATTGACAGATGCAGAGAAGTGTGCTAATCTTGGAACCATAAAAATTAAAAACAAAAAGTCGATGAGCAAAGAGAGTACATTCGGAATGAAATCACAGAGAGCTGTCGGTGGTGGAAGACAGTATGGAGTTCCCTATGGAATGGGTTTGTGAGACGCCAGGTGAAAGAATTTCGAGTAGCTGCGGCCGTGATTCCTGCGTTAAAGGATAAGAGTATCGAAAGAGATTTCCGTACTCTGAAACGAGACAGATTGGTGGCAGATATTCCGATGTGGGATAGCTGCTTTTTTTGTTCTAAAGGATCGGATCGTCAAGGCAGGTGCAGATTAAGAATCGCTGTGGGCAATGACAGCCGGCTTTCAGAATGATCCAGGATCTGTAAAATCGGGTGGCACCACGAAAAATTTCGTCCCGGCATAGTGAGAACTATGTCCGGGATTTTTTGTTTCAAAAAAAGCCCCACCTTACTTATCCCTGCAGGAAGCAGTCGACAAAAACGAGGAGGAAATGATTATGAGAAAAATGACAGCGATCATGAACCTTGCTGCAGCCGCAGCTCTTGCAGGGATCCTGCTTACCGGGTGTTCCACAGAGGCGGACGAGACAACGGCGGCAACGACAGCAGCTGAAGCAGAAACAACGACAGCTGCAGTCGGAGAATCTGCAGAAACGACAGAGGGCGGTACCCTTTCCGGAAAGAAGATCTCCGTCATGACCCCGTACCTCACCTCCGTCACGACAAATCAGATGGCGGGATACATTAAGGAAGATCTGGAAGCGGAAGGCGCAGAAGTCTTTGTGATCGACACGGCGAACGACTTTGCAGAGCTTGCGAGCCGCATCGAGGATGTTGTTTCTTCCGGAACAGACGGGATCGTTCTTGTGAGCGCTGATCCGAACCAGGTTGCAAACCAGCTTCAGGACGCTTTTGACGCGGACATCCCGGTATTCGGATGCGACAGTGGATTTATCGATGGAATGCAGATCAATGCGACAAGTGACAATTACCAGATGGGCGAGCTTATTGTGAGATATTTATTTGACGATCTGATGGGCGGAAAGGGAACCGTGATCGCCCTGACCCACAGACCGCATCCGGGTGTTGTAAAGCGCTGTGAGGCATTTGATGACATTATCAAAGAGTATCCGGACATCAAGCTCATCACAGAGCAGCATGTACCGGCGGAACAGCCGATCAATGATGCACAGGACATCGTCGCAAACCTTTTAACCGCGAATTCGGAGAAAGATTCCATCACAGCCGTATTCGCGGCATGGGATGAACCGGCGATCGGTGCAACAAAGGCACTCCAGGAGGCAGGACGTGACGAAGTCATTGTCACAGGCGTTGACGGAAATGAGCAGGCGATCGAGATGATCAAGGACGGCACAAACTTAAAGGCGACCGTAAAACAGAACTTTGAAGGCATGGCTGATATCGTTTGTGAGCAGATGGATCAGTATTTTAACGGTGAGGAGATCGAAAAAGGCGAGATGTACGCGCCGGCGGAGCTGATTACACAGGAGAATGCACAGTAGGCCCGGGCGAATACACATGAGACTTACGCGTGAAAAGCAAGTGATCCCGGTCAGTAAAAGCAAAGAGGGAAAGGCAGTTGCTGAAAGCTTTTGCAGGTACTCAGAAAAATATGATCAAGGCAGGTGATACAGGATGTTGCTGGATGTAAGAAATACAGACAAGAAATTTAACGGCGTATATGCGCTGAAAGATCTCAACTTTTCTCTGGATGCCGGGGAGATCCACGGACTTGTCGGTGAGAACGGTGCCGGAAAGTCCACGTTTATCAAGATCCTCGGCGGAGTCTACAAAAGAGACGGCGGCAGCATCCTGTGGGACGGAAAGGAACTTCCGGAGGAGATCCGGCCGGAGGAGAGCAGGAATCTCGGGATCAATATCATCTTCCAGGATAATGTCCTGATCCCGGCATTCACGGGAGCGGAAAATATCTGTCTCGGAAGACCGTATCCGGTAAAAGGCGGGCTGATCCGGTGGAAGGAAATGGAGCGGGAAGCGGAGGAAAAAGCCGCGGAACTCGGGATCCGGCTGGATCTGAAGAAACCGGTCTCTGCGATGACTCCGGCACAGAAAAAATGCGTGGAGATCGTCCGGGCGATGATGAGCGACTGTAAGCTCCTGATCCTGGATGAGCCGACGGCATCGCTTTCCGATAAGGAGACGAAGCTTCTGTTTTCCATTGTGAGAAACTTAAAGGCGAAAGGAACCTCGGTCCTTTACGTGACGCACCGGCTGGAGGAGATCATGGAGCTGACTGACCGGGTGACAGTCCTGAGGAACGGGATGCTGGTATCTACTGTGAAGACGGAGGAGACGAGCCGGAAAGAACTGGTGCGGCTGATGAGCGGAAATGAGGCCGCGGACGGTGTTGACGGATCGGAAGAGCATGGGATTACAGAAAGAGAGGATTCGGCAGAAAAGAACGCAGGGCAGTCTGTGAGAGCGGGAGAAGCTTATCGCGGAGAAGGTAGAAACGCAGATGGGTGTGATGCGCAGGACATTGGAAAAACGGAAAAACAAGTTGGAAATGGGACTGTGACTGCACCGGGAAAAACTGCGTTGGAAGTCCACGGAATCCGCTCCGGGGACGGGATCGTCCGGGGCGTTGACCTGGAAGTAAAAACAGGACGGATCACCGGAATGTTCGGACTCTGTGGAAGCGGGCGGACGGAATTCCTCGAATGCATCTACGGAACGAGAAAGCTGGCGGGCGGCACGATCGCGGTAAATGGAAAGACGACCGCGCATCCGACCCCATCGGGATCCATTCGGCAGGGAATGGCGTTCATCTGCGAGGACCGGAGAGGAAAAGCAATGATCCCGTCCTTTTCGATCAAGGAAAATATGATGCTCTCTTCGATCGACCGTTATACGAAAAACGGGTGGTTCCGGAAGCAGGACGCAGGAATAAAAGCGGCGGAGATGATCGGGGCGCTAAAGATCAAATGCACGGGTGCCGGGCAGCCGGCAAAAGAGCTCTCGGGCGGAAACCAGCAGAAAGTCGTCTTTGCGAAGGCACTCCTCACGGAACCGTCGATCTGGATCTGTGATGAGCCGACCCAGGCGGTGGATGTGGCGACGAGACAGGAGATCCACAGACTGCTGAGAAAAGAAGCAGAAAAAGGGAAAGCTGTTCTCTACGTCTCATCGGATCTCACGGAGCTTCTGGAGATCGCCGACGAGGTTGCCGTCATGGCATATGGGAAAGTCCGGAAGACATTTGAAAATAAAGACCTGAAGCCGGCGGATGTGCTGGCTTGCTGTTATGAGGCGGAGAGAGAGGAAAACGACAGATGAGAGGAAAAGCATTAAAGAATTACGGAACGGTCGCTGCGCTGGTGGTGATCATCGGGATTTTTGGACTTTTAAGACCTGCGTCGTTTTTTACACTGAAAAACTTCCTTAATATAACTCGTCAGGCTGCACCGCTTGCGATCATTGCGCTCGGAGCAACCTTCGTCATGACGGTCAACGAATTTGATCTTTCAATCGGAAATATCGTGAGTCTTGGCGGCGTCATTGCTGCGCTTTTATCGATCCGGGGCGTTCCGGTCCCGGTCTGCTTCCTCGCGGCGGTCGCTGTGGGGATCGTGGTCGGAGGCGTGAACGGAGTGATCGTCGCGAAGTTCGGGATCCTTTCTTTTATCACAACACTTGGGATGGGAACGGTCCTGGACGGCGTGATTTACGGACTTACCGGTGGAACGACCGTATTTAACGGGATCCCGAAGAGCTTCACGATCCCAGGGATCTTAAAGATCGCAGACATCCCGTTCATCACGATCGTGGCGGTCGTGCTCTATCTGGTATTTCATATTTTTATGAACCACATGGCGGCAGGAAGAAAGCTCTATGCGATCGGCGGAAGTGAGGAGGCGGCGAAAGTTGCCGGGATCCGGATCTCCCGATACCGTGTCCTCGCGTTTACGCTGTGCGCTGCGCTTGCAGGACTTGCGGGATCCCTCGTGGCGTCCCGCGTCGGATCCGCGAATACGACAGCCGGGCAGGGATATTTCCTGCAGGCGTATGCAGCCGTATTTATCGGCTGTACGGTCTCAAAGAGCGGTGTCCCGTGCGTCGTCGGAACGTTAGTCGGAACGATCATCCTGGCAGTTCTGGCAAACGGACTTACGATCTTGCAGATGCCGAGTTTCATGCAGAACATCATCACCGGCGGGATCATCATTCTCGCGGTTGTGGTCCAGAAGCTTGGAGCGGGGAGGTAGATCATGTTAGCAGCAACCTTTGATATCGGAACGACGGCAGTCAAGGCTGTCGTTGTAAATGAAAACGGGGAAGCGGTTTTTACCGGAAGCTCCGTGATCCATACGATCGAGACAGAAAATTTTAAAGAGCAGGACCCGGATGAGTGGTATGAGGCATTCTGCGGACTCTCAAAAGAATTGTTTGAGATCATCCCCGCCGCGGAGATCGGTGCCGTCATCTTTTCCGGTCAGATGCAGGATGTGATCCCGGTCGGTGCGGACGGAAAGGCACTTGGAAACGCGATCCTCTATTCGGACGGACGTGCGGATGAACAGGCGCGGGCGATCATAAGGGAGGCGGCAAAGCGGAATGTGGTGCCGCTAGGAGATGCGTATATCGCGGAGATCACGGGAAACCACTTCGACGGATCGATGCCACTCGCAAAAATCCTGTGGCTAAAGGAAAACAAACCGGAGATCTATGAAAAAACCGCATGTTTCCTCATCAGTTCGAAGGATTATGTGATCACAAGACTGACCGGAGTGTTTGCCGGGGACATGACAGCGTGTTCCACGGCCGGGGCCATGGACCTCGATCGGAAGGAATGGTCGGAAGAGCTGATCGAAGCCGCCGGACTCGACAGGGACCGGTTCCCGAAGCTTTTTTGCGCACACGAATGTGTCGGGACTGTCACGGAGGCGGGCGCTCTTGAAAGTGGGTACGCCGTGGGGACAAAAGTTTACGCGGGAACCGGAGATGCGGGCGCGACGACACTCGCGAGCGGGATCCTGTCTCCGGGAGAGTATAATATCAACCTCGGAACATCCGGCTGGGTGGCAGCCGTCTCGGACCGGCGGATGGAGAGCGAAGGCGGCGGATTCAACCTGGCGGCGATGCAGAAAGATCTTCTGATCAACGTGGTTCCGTTCTTAAACGGCGGAAATGTCCACCGGCTGATCGCGAAGATCCTGTCCAGAGATCCGGACGGGACGCCGGATTTCGAATATATCTCAGAACTCCTGGAACAAGCGGAGCCGGGAAGTCACGGACTTTTCTTTCTCCCGTATGTGACGGGCGAGCGGTTCCCGATCATGGACAGCAGCGTCCGGGGAAGTTTCTTAGGACTTTCGCAGGAGACAACGGCGGCGGATCTGGCGCAGAGCGTCCTGGAAGGTGTGGCATTTTCCATCCGCCAGGGATTGGAGCTCTTTGACCAGCCCGCGAAAAAGATCACGCTGATCGGCGGCGGCGCGCGAGAGCGGCGATGGTGCTGGATCCTGAGCAATGTCATGGGACAAAAGATTTTTGTATACAAAGATCCGGACCTTCTTCCGGCGCTGGCGATCGCTTCGGCGGTATTCGTTGCGGAGGGCGTGATCCCGGACTATCAGGCATTTATCAGCACGCTGGAGAGCCGCGGACATTGCGATACCGTGGAACCGGATCCGGAGATCTCGGCGAGGTATCATGGGATTTACCAGAGATATAAGGGGATCTACCCGCTGGTGCGAGAGTTTTACTCGGAGAAATACTAATCAGAACGCAAAAAATGATCGACAAAGTCGATCTGAAACAATATCAGGCTACAAGAGGAGGAAACATCTATGTCAAAAGGCAGATTTGGCGCACATGGCGGTCAGTATATTCCTGAGACGCTCATGAATGCGGTACTGGAACTCGAAGAGGCATACAACCATTACAAAAATGACCCGGAATTCCAGAAAGAACTTACAATACTTTTAAATGAGTACGCAGGCAGACCGTCAAGACTCTACTATGCGGAGCACATGACAAAGGATCTCGGCGGAGCAAAGATCTATTTAAAGAGAGAAGATCTGAATCACACCGGCGCCCACAAGATCAACAACGTACTCGGTCAGATGCTTCTCGCGAAGAAGATGGGAAAGACCCGTGTCATCGCCGAGACAGGCGCAGGCCAGCACGGCGTAGCGACAGCGACGGCGGCGGCGCTCTTTGGCATGGAGTGCGAGATCTACATGGGCGTGGAGGATACGAAGCGACAGGCACTCAATGTATACAAGATGCGCCTTCTCGGAGCAAAAGTCCATGCGGTGACGACAGGAACCGGCACATTAAAGGATGCTGTTTCCGAGGCGATGAGAGAGTGGACGAACCGGATCGAGGACACCCATTACGTTCTCGGCTCCTGCATGGGACCGCACCCGTTCCCGACGATCGTCCGTGATTTCCAGGCAGTTATCTCCAAGGAGATCAAGGAGCAGATGTTAGAGAAAGAGGGACGTCTTCCGGACGCAGTTCTCGCCTGTGTCGGCGGCGGATCCAACGCTATCGGCGCATTCTACAACTTCATCGAGGATAAGGACGTTCAGCTTATCGGCTGCGAGGCAGCAGGACGCGGCGTGAACACAGCAGAGACAGCGGCGACCATCGCGACAGGACGTCTCGGAATTTTCCATGGCATGAAGTCCTATTTCTGCCAGGATGAATATGGCCAGATCGCCCCGGTATATTCCATCTCCGCAGGTCTTGACTATCCGGGAATCGGACCGGAACACGCAAATCTTTACGATACAGGACGGGCCCAATATGTGGCAGTTACCGATGATGAGGCGGTCGATGCATTCGAGTATCTCTCCAGAATCGAGGGAATCATCCCGGCGATCGAGAGCGCTCATGCCATCGCATACGCAATGAAGCTTGCACCGACGATGGGAAAGGATAAGATCATTGTCGTCAATGTTTCCGGAAGAGGAGACAAGGACTGTGCAGCAATCGCAAGATACAGAGGGGAGGATATTCATGAGTAAGATCGCAAACGCCTTCAAAGGCGGAAATGGAAAGGCATTTATCCCGTTTATCACCTGCGGTGACCCGTCCTTAGAGGTTACAGAGCAGCTTGTATACGCAATGGAGGAGGCAGGAGCAAACCTTATCGAGCTTGGAATTCCGTTCTCCGATCCGACGGCAGAGGGACCGGTGATTCAGGCGGCCAATACCCGCGCTTTGTCCGGCGGCGTGACCACCGACAAAATTTTTGCAATGGTTGAAAAAATTCGGAAAAATACACAAATTCCGATGGTATTCATGACATACGCGAACGTTGTGTTCTCCTACGGAACAGAGCGCTTTATTAAGAAGGCGTCTGAGCTCGGCATGGACGGACTGATCCTGCCGGATGTGCCGTATGAGGAGAAAGAAGAGTTTGATTCGGTATGCAAAAAGTACGATATGGATCTGATCTCCCTCATTGCCCCGACCTCCCGCGAGCGTATCAGTATGATCGCGAAAGAGGCGTCCGGCTTTGTATACTGCGTATCTTCGCTTGGCGTTACCGGAACGAGAAGTGAGATCACAACGGATATCGGCGCGATGGTAGAACTTGTGAAGAAAGCGAAGGACATTCCGTGTGCGGTCGGCTTCGGAATCTCCACACCGGAGCAGGCAAAGAAGATGGCAGGGCTTTCCGACGGTGCTATCGTTGGTTCCGCGATTGTGAAGCTCTGCGGAACGTATGGAAAAGATGCGGTTCCGTATGTGAAAGAGTATGTGAAGTCTATGTGTGACGCGGTGCATGGGATCTAAGAATCGTCCGGGAAACGCTCCGCGAGGATGTACAGTGATTTTGATAGGAATAAGCCAGTTTCGCTGACCAGAATCACACGCCAAGTCTCACGGTCGTTCGACTTAAATGCAGAAGAATGTTGTCGAAATGGTAATTGGGAACATGCACTTTTGCGAGGTAAAGTGTTTGCGCTATACCGTACTTTGTGCTAAAATTAAATAACGAACTGTCAATTCTGCGGTGCAGGGACTCCCTTGCACCGCAGTTACTTGTGCAAAGGAGAATGATGCATGCCAGTAGGAATTATCATCAACGCCCTGTCCGTCGCCATCGGTGGTGTGGTCGGGGCTTTATTTGGGCATAAGCTGCCCACAAGGATCAATTCGGAGCTCACGAAGATCTTCGGCGTCTGCTCTATGGGAATGGGCGTAAGTTCCATCGGCCTTATGAAAAATATGCCCACCGTTATTTTTGCGGTGATCATTGGAACCGCGTTTGGACTGGCGGTGAATCTCGGCGGGATCATCAACTACGGCGCGGCGTGCATGGAGAAGCCGGTCGGAAAGATTTTCCCGAATAAGAATACGTCCATGTCCAGAGAAGAGTACATGACGATGCTCGTGACGATCATCGTGCTGTTCTGTGCCAGCGGAACGGGAATTTATGGTTCCCTGGACTCCGGAATGAGCGGTGACCACACGATCCTGATCTCCAAGTCCATCCTGGACTTCTTTACTGCGATGATCTTTGGAGGAACCCTGGGAATGGTGGTTGCGGCTGTTGCGATCCCACAGTGCATGATCTTTCTCGCGATCTTCGCTGCGGCGAAGTTCATCTTTCCGCTTACCACACCGGATATGATCGCGGACTTCAAGGCCTGCGGCGGTTTCCTTCTTCTGGCCACAGGTTTCCGCATCGCAAAGATCCACAACTTCCCGGTTGCTGATATGATCCCCGCCATGGTGCTCGTCATGCCGGTGAGCTGGTTCTGGGGGAATGTGGTGGTGCCGATGCTGTAAATAAAAAAGCTTTTTCAGTACATGTTTTAGAGGAATAAAACTGATGCTGAAAAAGCTTTTTTGTTTGCGTGGAAGTTCAAATAGAACTTCCTATGTATGAGAAAATGATATAAAAATGGGAGGACTCAATCGACCGGAAGAAATTCTGCTGGGAGTATGATTCTTTGAATCGGCATATCAGGATGGGAAAGGCGTTCCAGAAGCTGCTTTCCTGTTGCGCGCCCCATTTCGGCAACTGGCTGCTTGATCAGGCTCATATGCTGAAGACCATACTGTGCCTGTTCACTGTCTTTGTAACCGATCAGATCAATATCATGGTGGGGGCGGATTCCACGCTGATTTAAGATCATCATAGTCTCAATCGCCATAATATTATTGGAAATAACCAGAGCAGTACAGCCAAGCGCCAGAAGCGCATCGAGATTCTCAACTACCAGAGAAGTCATAGACGTTCCAGTACGGATCAGGGCTTCAGAAAAGATTCCATGTTTTTCCATCGTATCGCGATAGGCATCAAGACGTTCTTTTGTTGTGGAAATGCGGGGAATCCCGGTGATGAATCCGATTTTAGAATGTCCTTTCTTTATAAGGTATTCCACTCCATCGGACATGGCCTGATAGTTTGCGGAGATCACGGAATCATAGGGAGCGCCTAAAGGGGAGCGGTCAACTAAGACAACAGGAATACTGGGAGGAACGATTCCTGAAATATCAGAGTAGTTTTCAACCGTAGAGGCCAGAACAAAACCATCGACAATACCGCTGGATAAAATTCTCAGGTTGTCGATCTCGCGCTCTTTCGTTTCCTTTGTATTAATAACGAGCAGCTTGAAGCCTTCTTTGGAGATAACGTTTTCAACTTCCTCGATCATTGTCGCAAAGAAGGGATTTGAAATATCAGGTACAATAAATGCAATTAAATTTCTCTTTCCCGTCTTAAAACTTCGTGCAGTCGCATCAGGACTGTAGTGAAGTTCTTCGATACTTTTTAGAACGAGCCGTTTCGTTTCTTCTTTTACATAACGGGTATTATTGATGACATGGCTGACGGTGGCAGTAGATACGCCGGCAAGGGCAGCGACATCACGAATACTAACTTTTGACATATGCATTTATTCCCCCTTCACAACACTGTAAAACGTTTAACATAAGTATATCACCCAAAAATATTGATGTCAATTAAATAAAACAAGACAAATTAACCATAACGCAAAACTGAAGAATATGTAAAAAGTACACAAAAAAGCGAAAAAGTATTTGTAAATTAGTAATAATTGACAATACATATATGGCGGGGGTATAATGAAGCCACAGAACAAGTTAAACGTTTACGCAAACGTTTGACAGAACGAGTAATGGTCCATCGGGGACTATATAACAAAAAAGGAGAGGACGATATGAAGAAGAGTGCGAAACGAATTTTTGCAGGCGCTATGGCAGCGGCAATGATGCTTTCGTTGACAGCATGCGGCGGAGGCAGTTCAACGGAAACAACGGCGGCGGCAACAACGGCAGCAGCTGGAACTGAGACAGCAGCACCGGCAGGTGATCAGGAGAAGGTTGTTAAAATTGCATATACTTCAGACCCGGGTTCCCTTGGAACATTCGATGAGGGATCTTCCAGCGGACGTTGGACAGTTCTGGCGTATACATATGAGAACCTGATCTATATGGGTGGTGATGGTGAGTACTACGGAATACTTGCGAAAAACTGGGCAAAGAACGAAGCGGAATCTACTCCGACAAACGCGGTATGGGATATCGAACTTTACGATTATATTAAAGATACAGCGGGAAACAATATTACCGCAGACGATGTAGTATTCAGCTTTAACGAGTGTCTTGAAAATGGTAAGGGAAACCAGCATACAGCATTGACCGGTTCCCTTGTATCAATTGAAAAGACCGGCGATTATACAGTAAAACTTGTGTGCAATAGTGAGGCAGCAGGAGAAGTTGAGAATATGCTGACTCAGGTTATGATCGTTTCAGAGAAAGCATACAAGGACAGCGGAGACTGCATGAGAACCATGCCGGTTGCAACCGGTCCATACAAGGTTGAGTCCTGGGTAACAGGTTCTTCCCTCACTCTTGTAAAGAATGAAGACTATTGGCAGAAGGAAGATCTTCGTGCTGAGTGTCAGGAGCAGAATGTCGATAAGATCGAATATTATTTCGTTACAGAGTCCTCTCAGATCGCAATCGGACTTGAGACCGGTATTTATGATGTTGCGACCTCTCTGAACTATTCAAATGCAAGCCGCTTTATGGAGGGCGGAGAGAGTGCTGCGAACTTTAATGTAGAAGAAGCCCGCGATAACTATATTCAGCAGATGTGGATCAACCGTTCTACAGAAAGTCCGTTAAACGATCTTAAAATTGCGCAGGCTGTTCTTTACGCGATTGACCAGCAGGGACTGATCAATGTGGTTATGGAAGGCCATGGTGAGCCGGTTTACTGCTATGGCAGTGATTTAAACATTGGATTCCAGGAAAAATGGAAAACAGAGGATTATTATAACTATAATCCGGAAAAAGCAAAAGAACTCTTAAAGGAAGCCGGAGTTGCTGATGGAAGTCTGAAACTTACAATTCTTTGCGATACAGATGAGGTTCGTGTAAAGACTGCACAGATCATTCAGGCATACTTAAAAGAAGTTGGAATTGACAGTGAGGTTACATCCTTTGAACAGGCTCTCTGGAATACATACCAGACAGACCCGGCTAAGTTCGATCTTAATATTTCCTATAACGGGGCAACCGGTTATATTACCCGTATCTGGAACCAGTTAAACAGCACACGTTACGCAGAGCATAACATGGCAATGGTAAGAGATGACAAACTGGACAATCTCCTGATGACAGCGGCTGTTTCTCAGGACGATGCGGACATTGATGCTGCAAAGCAGTACATGGTTGAAGAAGCTTATCATTATGGTCTCTTCCATAAAGACAACTACTATATTACAAACAAGAATAAGATTACAAGTGCAAAATACAGCATCCGTTCCAACTTCCTTCCGGGCGCATCTACTTACGTTTGGAACTAAGCTTATGGAATAAAAATGAATGAAAATTGCAATGCAGTTTTTATAGTTACATGACAACAATCATCGGCGTGCAGGAACCATATAGTTGGATTCGGCACGCCGATTCCTAAAAACAGAGGTATTTGGGAGGAAGAAGAATGATCAGATTTATTGGCAAACGAATTCTGCAGATGATACCTGTAGTACTGCTCGTTGCGACATTGATCTTCGGTATTCTGTACCTGGTTCCCGGTGATCCGGCGCAGATCATGCTGGGGAGTACAGCGTCGGAATATGAACTTGCGGAGATGAGAGAACAGCTTGGTTTAAACAGACCATTTATTGTGCAGCTTGGAGAGTTCTTATCAGACGTATTTCTTCATTTTGATCTGGGTGAATCTTATCTGACAGGTGCTCCGGTTGCGGGAGAAATTATGCAGAGACTTCCAAGAACACTGATTCTGGGAATTGCCTCAATGGTATTAGCGTTTGGTATCGGAATCCCGCTTGGCGTAACGGCAGCGGTTCACCAGAATGGCTGGGGAGACAGAATCAGCATGATCATTGCGCTTCTCGGCGTTTCTATTCCGACATTCTGGCTTGCAATGCTGTTTGTACTCTTATTTTCATTAAAACTTGGCTGGTTCCCGGCAAGCGGAATCGGCGGTTGGGAGTATTATGTACTTCCGACAGTTTCACTTTGTTTCGGTGGTCTTGCCACTCAGGCACGACAGGCGAGATCAAGTATGCTTGAGGTCATCCGTGCGGATTATGTTGTCACAGCACGTTCAAAGGGACTGACCCAGCGAGAAGTTATCTTAAAGCATGCACTCCCGAATGCATTGAACCCGATCATTACACTGGCAGGAACTAACCTTGCGGTTATTTTCGGCGGTTCCATTGTTATCGAAAACGTATTCTCATTTCCGGGAATCGGCCAGTATATGATTACGGCGATCAATCAGCGTGACTATCCGATCGTTCGTGGCTGCGTTGTCATGCTTGCAGTAGTATTCGCGGTAATTATGCTGTTAGTTGATCTCTGTTACGCGTTTAATGATCCGCGAATTAAGGCGCGTTACGAGAATCAGGGCAAAAAGAAGAAACCGAGCAAGGAGGGAAAATGATGGCGAAGGACAATACATATAAAAAAGAAAATGCGTTTCTGGTCCTCGCAAAACGGATGTCCAGAAACAAAAACGCAATGTTTGGTCTGACATTATTTGTGATCCTGGTTCTGGCGATTATCATTGTCCCGATCGTTTCTCCGTATCAGTATGATAAGATGGACGTCATGGCAATCAAGCAGGGACCGTCATCTGCGCACCTGTTTGGCACAGATGATCTCGGAAGAGATATTTTTACCAGAGTCTTTTACGGCGGAAGATATTCCTTAAGTATCAGTATTGCGGCAGTATTATTTTCAACCGCTATCGGTACAGTCGTTGGAGCGATCGCAGGATATTTCGGTGGTGCAGCCGATACGGTCATTATGAGACTTCTGGATGTTATCCAGGCAATTCCGTCGATGCTTTTAACGATCATTATTTCCGCGGCTCTCGGTGTTGGAATTGATAAAACAATTATTGCGATTGCAGTCGGAACGATTCCTGGCAATGTCCGCCTCTTAAGAGGAACGGTTATGCAGACACGTGAAAACCAGTATCTGGAAGCTGCAGAAGCAATCGGCTGCAGTACCGCAAGAAGAATTATGAAGTATGTTATTCCCAACAGCTGGTCTCCGTTGATTGTCTCTGCGACAATGGGCGTTGCAAAAGCGATCCTGGAACTGGCAGCTTTGAGTTACATAGGTCTTGGCGTACAGCCGCCGACTCCTGAATGGGGAGCAATGCTGGCAGGCGCAAGAGGATTCCTTCGTGATTATCCGTACATGCTGATTTTCCCTGGATTATTTATCGCAATTTCAGTTCTCTGCCTGAACATGTTTGGTGATGGACTGCGCGATGCACTTGATCCGAAGTTAAAGGACTAAAGAGGGGGACATGTTATGAGCGAAAAATTTTTAAAGGTGGAGAATCTCGTTGTTGAGTATCGTACAGGTGGAAAAGTTGTACATGCGGTCAACAATGTTTCCTTTGAATTGGAAAGAGGAAAAACTTTAGGACTTGTGGGCGAGACCGGCGCAGGAAAGACAACCATTGCGAAAACGATTCTTCGTGTTCTTCCGGACGCTCAGGCGAAGGTCAAGAGTGGAAAGGTCATTCTGGATGGTGTGGATCTTTTATCTCTCAGCGAGGCAGCAATGAGAAAGGTCCGCGGCGGACAGGTCACGATGGTATTTCAGGATCCGATGACAGCGTTAAACCCAATCATGAAGGTTGGAGAGCAGATTGCGGAAGTAATTCGAAAACATCAGACAAGAGAAGATAAAACCGCAAGAGAGATGGCCGAAGATATGCTTGCTATGGTTGGTATTCCGAGAGAACGTTATGGAGAATACCCGCATCAGTTTTCAGGTGGAATGAAGCAGCGAGTTGTTATCGCAATGGCACTGGCCTGCAATCCACATCTTCTTCTGGCTGATGAACCGACGACCGCGTTGGATGTAACGATTCAGGCTCAGGTTCTCGATATGATGGATGACCTGAAGAAGAAATACAATACAGCCATGATCCTGATCACCCATGATCTCGGTGTTGTTGGAAGAATGTGCGACAATGTGGCAGTGATCTATGCCGGTGAAGTTTTGGAATATGGTTCAAAAGAGGAGATATTCCTTCACCCGCAGCATCCATACACCATCGGCCTTTTCGGAGCAATTCCGGATCTTTCTGTAGATACGCGGAGACTTGCCAATATTGAAGGACTCCCACCGGATCCGACAGATCTTCCGACAGGATGCTGTTTTAATCCGAGATGTCCGCATGCGACGGATAAATGCAGAACGATAAAATTCCCGTTGACAGAAGTAAGACCGGGGCATTTCTGCAGCTGCCCATATTGTGAAGCAGCAGAAAAGGAGGATTAGTATGGCACTTGTAGAGGTAAAAAACTTAAAAAAATATTTCTATGGTCCCAAAGGTGCTGTTCATGCGGTAGATGACGTAACGATGAATATTGATGCCGGAGAGACAATGGGTGTTGTAGGAGAATCCGGCTGTGGAAAGTCAACGCTTGGAAGAACGATCATCCATCTTCAGAAGAGTACGGGGGGATCTGTTCATTTTAATGGAAAAGATATTACAAATCCGACACCGCAGGAACTGAAAAAATTGAGAAGTGATGTTCAGATCATTTTCCAGGATCCGTATTCATCCCTGAATCCTCGAATGACAGTCGAGGATACGATTAAGGAACCGCTCTTAATTAGTGGAAAATGCGACAAGCAGAATGTAGACGCAGAGACAGAACGTCTGATGGATATGGTGGGTATTGCGAGACGAATCAAGATGAGCTACCCGCACGAACTGGATGGCGGAAGAAGACAGAGAGTAGGAATTGCGAGAGCGTTGGCTCTGGATCCAAAGTTCATCGTATGTGATGAGCCAGTATCCGCACTGGACGTTTCCATTCAGGCACAAATTTTAAATCTTTTGATGGATCTGCAGGAAGAACATGGACTTGCATATATGTTTATTACGCATAATATGTCTGTAGTACGCCATATTTCACATAATATTTCTGTTATGTATCTTGGACAGCTGGTAGAGACAAGTCCGACAAAAGAATTGTTTGCGGAGCCGCTTCATCCGTATACAAAAGCTCTTTTGTCTGCGATTCCGACAACAGATATTCTGCATCCAAAGGAAAGAATCGTATTAAAGGGAGAGATCACATCTCCGATCGACCCGCCGCCGGGATGCCGGTTTGCAGATCGCTGCGTTTATGCGACAGAAAACTGCAGAAAGCCACAGAAACTTGAGGAGATCAAACCGGGCCATTTTGTATCCTGCTGCAGAGTTCGTGAGATCAATTCTCTTTAAAAGTTGTGAGTTGGATAAACAGGGAGGTCATCATGGAAAAATATCAGAGCTTTCATTTCAGTCCGCTTAATAACCGTTCGATGCTGATGCCCAGAATTCCAAAAGGAACAGAGTATCATGTGGACAGCAGCAGGCTTGTAAACCCGTTTGAACCGATTCCGGAGGAAGTACTGAAGGGAAGAGCTCCATATAGCCTGTTGAATTCCGGATTTTTCAAGAAGGAGATAGAACTGGAAGGCGCAAAACGGCCGTATGGACTTTATGCACCGCAGAATCTTTGGTCAAAAGGTGCCTGCGCAGTGATCTTTGCGGAAAGTGGTGTTACAGCAGAAGAATTTATAAAGACAGGAAACTGGAAACAACTAGCAGATAAATATCTTGTCTCGCTGCTGATCCTGGAGAGCCCGAAGTGGGAAAAAGAACAGATTGAAAGAGAATTTGACTATGCATGGACGACTGTTTATCACGAATTCAGTAAGAGACCAACGGTCGATATCTGTGAGTCGTTTTTCTATCCGATCGGTTTGGGGGACGCCGCTGGCATAGCTGCCGCGTTTGCGCTTACATATAGTGCGACATTTCCGGCATTTGCGGTATGCGGAGACTGCAGCGTGGATCCAGAACTCCTTAATGTGTTGAGAAAATTACCGTCCGATGGAATTGATACATGGAAGAAAACAGAAATTGCAATGCCGGGATTTCTCATTGATAAGAAGGGAAATGCTGAAGCTGTATTCGAGTATATAAAAGAGATCAACCGCGTGAAAGAAGAAAATCTGATCAATCAGTATGGAAGCGTATATCTGGAGCAGCCGAGACGCGGAGCTTATTATGTAAACGAGCAGCCGATTTCGCAGGTATGGCTTGCGGATGAAAATAGTACAAAGAAATTTGACCAGAATGAAATAAATGAAGCAATGCTTCGGTTTGTCCTTCGTTTTTCCCTGTGGGGCGGATCTGGAAATAACCATCTGCGGCCGAAGAGAAGCTGGGAGGAAATCGGAGTAATAAGAGTAGAGAAAGAAATCGCAGGACTGCCAAGGTACTGGGATATCTATGTACCTTCCTGCTATAGGCCGGATGACAAAAAGGAATATCCGCTTGTTGTAGCAATTCATGGATTTTCCTGCAGCCCGGAATATTTTGAACAGACAAGTGACTGGCACCGGCTTGCCGAGGAACGTGGATTTTTTGTAGTTTATCCAGCCGCGTATCCGAGAAATGTAGGGAGAAGCAGATTTCCACTTCCAGGCTGGTGTGTTTGGCCGATCGATCAGGAAGGTGTGGACGAATCCGAATATTTCAAGGTAATGCTGGATGATATGGAAGAAAAGTATCCGATCGATAAGAAACGGATTTATGCGGTCGGACATTCTAATGGCGGACGGATGACACAGAGGCTTTCAAGGACAATGCCGGAACGATTTGCGGCATTTGGGCCGACGGGTGCACTGGGCGGCAAGTCGGCGGACGCAATCGAACCGATCGATGATCATATGAAATGCCCAATTGCGTTTATGATGGGCGAGTATGATATGGCTTCTCCGTCAGTGGAGGAAGGAAGTATTGCCCGAGAGACTTTGAAAGCATACTGCCGTGCAAACCATATGACGCCGCAATTTGAAAACTGGTATGATAATGGAATTTATCATACGTTGGTGATGTATGATAAGGATCATGTTCCTATGATCCGATATACGATCATGAAAGGCTGCCCGCATACATATACCGGAGAGATGGCACAGCTTACCTGGGATACATTCTTATGCCATTTTACAAGAGAGGCTGACGGAAGTATTCAATATCATGGATAATGACTGCTGCAATGCAGGAAGAGGTAAAGATTATGGGAAAATATGAGAGCTTTCATTTTAGCCCGGAAAATAACCGATCGATCTTAATGCCACGGGCACCAAGAGGAACAGAATATCACCCGCCGAAACGGAACAGACACAGAGAATTGTTTCCGCCGATCCCGGAAGATAAATTAAATCATAGCAGCCCGTATTATCAGTGTAATCTTGGAATTACAGAAAAAACGATCGTGATAAATGGTCAGGAGCGGAAATATGCAATCTATGTGCCGGATGGAATGATCTCAAAGGGAGCAGGGATTTTTGTATTCCCGGAAAATGGGACGAACGCGGAAGCATTTATTCATTCTGATAACTGGATCGCGCTGGCGGAAAAATATCATACAGCTTTGGTAGTATTTGAAAGCAGCCAATGGGACAGAGAACAGATTGATAAAGAATTTGATTATGCGTGGGAGATCATCACATTAGAGTTTGTGCAGCGGCTGACAGTCGATATCTGTGAATCCTATATGTATGTTATGGGATTCGGTGCCGGTGCGGAAATTGCCGCGGCATTTGCACTGACGTACAGTGCGACGTTTGCAGCTTTTGCGGCTGATGGAAACTGTGCGGTAGATCCTGAATTGCTGGAGATACTCGGAAAACTTCCATCGGATGGAGATTTGACATTAAAGAAAACAGATATTGCGATTCCCGGATTCCTGATTGACCGAAGTGGAAAAGCAAAGGAAACATTCGAATATATGAAGACGATTCTTCGGGCTAAAGAAGAAGGTCTGGCAAATGCATATGGAGAAGTTTATCTGGAGCAGCCGGAGCGCGGACAGTATTATGTTAATGCACAGCCTGTTGCACAGGCATGGCTTGGAAATTCCGAGAGTGTGAGTGAGGTATCACGGGAAACACTTAATGAAGAAATGATAAAATTTGTCCTGCGGTTTTCACGCTGGGGCAGTTTTGGAAATAACTGTTTAAGGCCTATGAGAACGCAGGAGGAGATTGGGGTTGTACGAGTAGAACAAATCGTAGAAGGTCTGCCAAGATATTGGGATATCTATGTTCCGTCCGGATATCGATCTGGAGATGGAAAAAAGTATCCTCTCGTTGTGGCGATTCACGGCATGTCCTGCAATGCAGAATATTTTGAACGTACCAGTGACTGGTATCGCCTTGCAGAAGAGAGAGGTTTCTTTGTATGCTTTGCGTCAGCATATCCTTATAATGACGGACTGGCAAAATTTCCGGTTCCGCACTGGGCGTTGGAATCAATGGGAGTTCCGCTTCATGATGAGGTGCCTTATTTTGAGAAAATGCTGGATTACATGGAAAAGACATATTCGATTGATCCATCCAGGATCTATGTGACAGGACATTCTAACGGTTCACATATGACGCAGGAACTGGCGCGGAGGATCCCGGAACGGTTTGCAGCTTTTGCTCCAACCGGGGCAATGGACGGGTGGGATCCACAGGTACGGCCATTGGAAGGCTGCGCACAGAGACCGGTATGGTTTATGCTTGGAGAATATGACATCGCTTCCGTATCGCTGGATCCGGGTACAATTGCGAGAGCAACACTTGAAAATTACTGCCACAGCAACGGAGTAGAACCGGGGTTTGAGAATTGGTACGATAATGGAAAATATCATACATTGGTAATGTATGATCAAAATCATGCTCCGATGGTGTGCTTTACAGTCATTCGAAGCTGCCCGCATACATACACAGCAGAAATGGCGCAGCTTACGTGGGATCACTTTATGTGCCATTTCCGCAGAAATGAAGACGGAAGTATCCGCTATGACGGCTGAAACAGAAAAACAACAGAGAAGGCAGGCTGACAGAGAATATAGAGGTGAAAGTGGATGGGCGACAGGTACATTTGGGGAGTGCAGCTTCTGGTAGAAGATGTGCCCGGTGCGAAAAGATGGCTTTGTGAAAATTTGTTTTTTGTGGAAGAAGAACATAAAGGGATGATTTGTCTGCGTAATGGAAATTTCCGGTTGGTTTTAAGAGAAGACAGGGAACATCTCGCAGACAAATACGGGCCGGATGATATGTGTCTGGGATTCCGACATATTGCGTTGGAGACACATGACATCGAGGCGGCGATTGCATATTGCGAAAGCCGGGGATTAAATCTGCAGCTCGGAGAAAACGGAGGACCGCGGTATAGTGGAAAAGTATATGGAACAGGAATGAATTATTTCAACATTATATCGGGATATGGATTTACGATAGAGGTCAGCCAGAAGCTGCACAAAAAGATTCCGCCGAACAGGACACCGATCTGTGGTCTTGAACATGTGGGACTACAGGTTTCAGACCTGTCTGCTGCAATTCAATTTTATGAGAATCTGGGATTCACCGCGTGCTTTGATCCGGTTGTAAATCATGTGGACGGACATACGATTCTCTGCTGTATGGTTGCTGCCGGTGAGACGGTAATTGAGATTTATAAATTTCATGATTTACCGGAACTTTCTGTCCAGAGACATCCGGTAATTGAGAGGCTTATTCTCGGAGGAAATGACTACTTGTCCGGGACAGCTCTGGAGAGAGTAAAATTTATGGAGGAGAAGGCATGTACGATATAACAGCACTGGGTGAAATCCTGATTGATTTTACGTATCAGGGAATCGGCAGAAACGGACAAAAACTATTTGCACAGAATCCAGGTGGAGCGCCGGCGAATGCGTTGACATCAGCGGCTCGTTTTGGGGCAAAAACCGCATTTCTGGGAAAAGCCGGAACGGATATGCATGGACGGTTTTTAAAGGAGATTTTAGAGAAGGAACAGATCGATACGAGAGGCTTTATCCTGGATGAAAGATATTTTACAACGCTCGCGTTCGTGGATCTGTCACCGGAAGGAGAACGTACCTTCTCATTTGCGAGAAAGCCAGGGGCAGATACGCAGATCACAGAGAAAGAACTGGATATGGAAATTCTTGGGAACACGAAAATATTCCATGTTGGTTCTCTGTCTTTGACGTCGGAACCGGCACGCAGCACTACGTTTGCAGCAATAAAGGCAGCCAAGTCAGCAGGCGCAGTCATCTCTTATGATCCGAACTACAGAGCAACGTTGTGGGAGAATGTGGAAACAGCAAAGCGCGAAATGAAAAGTTTGATTCCATTTGTGGATGTAATGAAAATTTCGGATGAGGAAACAGAACTTCTAACAGATGAGAAGAAACCGGAGCAGGCTGCAAAAGTGCTGATGGAGAAGGGAGTAAAACTTGTAGCAGTTACCCTTGGAAAAGACGGCGCATATATAGCAAATGCAGAAGGCGGAAAGAGAGTTCCCGGATTTGAAAGTAATGTGGTAGATACGACCGGAGCTGGAGATGCATTTTGGGGAACATTTCTTTATAAACTCAGTCAGTCAAATGAATCCATCAAAAAAATTACATTAGATATGGCGGTAGAATATGCCGGATTTGCAAATGCAGCGGCATCACTATGTGTAGAAAATTTCGGTGGAATTCCATCGATGCCGTTGCTTGCAGATGTAGAGAAGCGAATGAAAATAAAATAAGATTGTTTGGTGCGGGAGTCTCTGAAATGTGGGACTCCCATTTTTATGCGAT
Source organism: Clostridium sp. CM74B_53 (assembly GCF_036318045.1). Taxonomy (NCBI): domain Bacteria; kingdom Bacillati; phylum Bacillota; class Clostridia; order Eubacteriales; family Clostridiaceae; genus Clostridium; species Clostridium sp. CM74B_53. The sequence goes on from NZ_JAWQDE010000006.1 coordinate 172,492, forward strand.
AAGAAAATAATGAAATAAAAACAGATGACCATTTTGCTGATGTCAGCAAAATGGTCATCGCTGGGAAGAAGACTTTTTTATTGTACAAATAAGCGTTACGACTGCGCACCCAAAGCAGTCGATCAGCACGTCCGTAAACCGTCCTGCGCGGCCCGGGACGAAGAGCTGATGGAATTCGTCGGTGCAGGTGTAGAGGAAGACGATGGCGAGAGCGGTGAGAAGACGGCGTTTCATATTTAATGGCTGGTATGTAAAATGAAGTCCGAAACGGACGGTGCAGTAAAATACAAGATATTCCGTTATGTGGGCGGTTTTCCGGACGGGGAAACTCATGAGTTCGATGAGTTCGGCATACTGTGCCGGATTCCCGCGGAAGAAACCGAGTTTCGCCCCGATCAGCAGGATCAGTCGGCTCACGGAATCGTTCATTTCCGTGGATTCGACGGCCGGCTTTGAGGAGAACCAGAAGATCGCGGCGGCGACAAAGAGTGCCGGAATCCAGGCGAGCAGGCGAAGATAGATTGATCGGTTGTTGTTGAAAGCATTTTCTGATGAAAATGCAGGAGTCGTTTTTGGTTGCTTGTTATTCATTATCATTTCTATATAAAATCTTATTTACAGTCTGTATCGTTCGCAGCAATGGCCTTGAGGGCAGGAAATTCGAAGCAATACAATGGTTACGTTGTTTCATGGCAGATGCCAGCCGAGGTTTTTGCCCCAATTTCTTACAGGGAAACATCCTCCTTCGCCCGCGCCCGTCGATCCATGATCGAGTGGATCACTGGGACCATGAAAATTGCAACAATTCCACCTGCAAATCCATTATTATATAAATTCATGCCTCCATACACAATTCCGACATTTAAGGCGACGGAGGAGTGAAGGAATCCGGCGAGAAGTCCGACAAACACACCGAATTCTCCGGAGATGGGTGCCAATGTGGTCGAGAATAAAAGCGCCAGGATCGGTGACGGGGCATTGATGGTCCAGTGTTTCGTAAAACTTGCGAGGAGAACGCCGAACATGATCGGAGCGATGTTTCGGATATGTTTTCCGGTTGCGGAGAAGCCGATGATCGTGAAGATCCCGCCGATCGTCGGTCCGTTTAACTCGCCGCCGACTCCGAGAACAAAGATTGTTGCGAACAGCCCGTTGAGCGCCATGTTGAGGACGGTTGCAGCGCCGCCGTTGTCACGGAGATAGTCGGTTCCGCCGATCCCGGAACAGGATAAGATCTTCCAGTAAGAGTCTCCAACGTTCTTTCCGCCAAAGAGGAACGCGGCTGCGATCATGGCAATAAAGAGACCGCAGAGGATCGCAAACAGAAGCTGGTTGTTGCCCTCAGACCAGATCAGGCGGGATTCGGTGGTGATCCCGAAGGATTTCAGCACGGATACGATAACAGTGGCGATGATACCGGAGGAGAATCCGACGTTATAGAGCGAGTAGCCCTTATGCGCATAGTGGACATGGGTGGATAACGGCGGCAGCACGAAACCGATGATGAGCCCGACCGCGAGACTTGCAATGAGCCGGACTGCATAGGGCAGATCCGAGATATACATGATCTGCGTGATGATCGGGGACAGGCTGGTGCCGTAAAAACCGATGTAAATGTAGCTGGACATGTGTTTTTTGTGATAGTGGGAATAGAGGTATACGCCCAGAAGAATTGCCCAGATATTTAAAAGGTTCTTTCCAAAAAGGGAAAACCCGAACATCAGGCAGCTCGACGTGATCGTGTGTCCGTCCATCTCCATTCCGAGAAAATAGATCGTCCAGATGCAAAGAAGAGTCAGCAGACCGGCGTTAATAAAGGAAGTCCCGATCCCGCCGATCAGAAAGTAGTCTGTGATTAGGAAATCCGGTTCTTTGATGATCGTGATGAGACCGGGGATGATCTCAGTGACAGGCTGCAAAAACAGGCCGACGATCATGAAATAAATAGGGATCAGAGACAGAAGCCGGAACTTCTGAAGTCTTGTGAGTGGGTGGGAAATTGTCATGTACGTGTCCTTTCGAGAAAATAATATATGTGGGAGTATGTGAATGCACCATGTGTATCTTGAGATCATGAAGAAAATCTGGAAAACAGTGAATGCACGTTTTTTAGTATACCGTAATAATGGGAAAATAGGAAGAGTTTCCGCAGGGGACGGATGGAAAATGTGGATATTTTGCTCCGGGTTTCAAAAAACAAAAATAACCGCCCCTGTCCTTAGAAAACAGGAGCGGTTATTTTCGATAAACGTGTGAAATAAAATAAGATGCCAACAGAATATCAAACAGAGAACATCTTACTGGATAAACAGCGTATTCACATCCAGCTCGTTCTCGATCATGCCGGACTCATACATGAAGTCAGCAGTCTTCTGGAAACCTTCTTTGTCGGCGTCGGTGATCTCTGTGGAGAAATCGTAGTAGCCGTACATCTCTTTTACAGCGTCCACGTCGAGGTCAAGAGCTGCGGCAACAGTCTCCATGGTCTCGTCCTGGCTGTCAGACATGTAGGATGCGATCTCGTCCTGTGCAGCATTTAATTTCTCGATGACATCCGGATGCTCATCGTAGAACTTCTGGGTTGTTGCAACAGCGATCAGGGCGCTGATCAGGCCTTCACCGTCTGCAACGAGGTGGTAGCCCTGCTGTTCTGCGTTGTAAGCAGTTGCGCCTGCGAGCAGGGCAACATCAACGCTGCCGCCGTCAAGACCTGCCTTTGCGTCCGGGATGGTCATGTTTACATAATTTACATCGTCAAGAGTCATGTCTGCCTGAGCAAGGTAGGAGACAAGGAGCTCATGAAGGTTGGTACCGGTCGGTCCTGCGATCGTCTTGCCCTTTAAGCTCTCCGGAGTTGTCAGAGTCTCATCTTTGGAGTACATGCAGAATGCCTTCGGGGAACGGCTATACATGTTTAACACCTTGATGTCAGCGCCGTTTGCAGCAGAAAGGATCACGGAAGTTGCGCCTACTGCGTAAAGAACCTGAACATCGCCGGAAGCAAGAGCCTGTGTCTGGTCAGCACCGGAAGTAAGCTCTGCATACTCAACCGGAACGCCGAGCTCTTTCTCGAAGATTCCCTGGTCTTTTTCGATGATGGTCGGTACGTTTAACGGGGATGTCACATAAGTAACGGTGAGTTTGTCGATGGAAGTCGCTGTGTCAGATGCTGCAGCGGAAGTTTCCGCTTCTGTGGAAGCAGCTGCGGTTGTCTCTGCTGCAGAAGCAGCCTCTGTCTCTTTGCTTGTGGATCCGGAGCAGCCCGCAAGGGAAAATGTCATGCACGCCGCAAGTCCTAATGCGATCAGTTTTTTCATTTTGTGTTGTCCTCCTCATAATAAGTAGAAAATTAAATGTATGTGATATGCCTGAGTTGCAGGCGGATATCCATAAGAAGTCAAGAGATATTCGCAATCTGCTTTTGTTGCTTGTTCATAATCAAATAGCTGTTGCGCAACTTGTCAGAGATGGCTTGCTCCATCCCGATATAAGTAAGTCCCCGCCCATTGCTTATGCAATGCAGAGGTGTCCCTGACTTTGTTAAATTGAATTTTATATAAAATATATCTAATTAAGAAAATTCAACTGCTCTATAATCTCTCTCTTGAGCGCAATAAACTCCTCATCCAGCAGATTCCGCGCTCCGGCCGCTGCCTTTACCGGATAGACATGTTTCACGAGACCTTTTTCGATCACAACGATCTGGTCACCCAGGATCAGTGCTTCGTCGATGCTGTGGGTCACGAACATGATGCTGGAATGTTCCTTCTGCTGAACGCGGAGAAGTTCCCTCTGCATCTGTTCCCTCGTGAAATAGTCGAGAGCCGCAAATGGTTCATCCATCAGGATGAAGGTCGGTTCATATGCCAGTGCCCGCGCGATAGCCGCGCGCTGTTGCATGCCGCCGGAAAGCTGTGATGGGTATGCCTTTTCAAAGCCGGACAGGTTCACCGTGGAGACGATGTCCTGGATCTTCTCCTGATCGACCTGATTTTTCTTCAAACCGAAAATAATATTGTTCCAGACATTGAGCCATGGCATGAGCCGCGGTTCCTGGAACACAAAGGCGGTCTTGTGGGCGCCGTCCCAGCGAACCTCACCGCTGTCGGCGGATTCCAGACCGCCGGTGAGCCGCAGCAGAGTCGTTTTTCCGCAGCCGCTCTGACCTAAGATCACGGTGATCTTTCCTTCCGGGATTTCGAGATCGACGCCGTTTAAGACAGGAAACGTCCGGCCGTCAACCTGATATGTTTTATGAATGTCTTTTAATCTAATTCCAGCCATTTTCACCGGCTCCTTTCAGAAAGATGCTGATGAGAAGACCGAAGATCCGGTCTGTCAGATAACCTGCGATGCCGATGGTGAAGATGCCGACGATGACCTTGTCGGTCCGGGACATCTGCTGGGCAAACAGGATCATGTGTCCCAGACCGGTGGACGCTGCGACCATCTCCGCACCGATGATAGCGCGCCAGCTGTAGCCCAGACCGATGCGCATTCCTACGAGAATGTCCGCCATGGCGTAGGGCAGCATGATGCGGAAAAATTTTTGGCGTTCTGTGTAGCCAAACATGGTTCCAACCTCCAGAAGCTTCCGGTCACAGCCCGTAAATCCCTTGACGATGTTTAAATACATCGGGAAAAAGGAGGCCAGAACGATGATGACCGTTTTTGTAGTTTCGCCGATTCCGCACCATAAAATAAGTAGCGGGATCATGCTGAGCGGCGGTACGTTCTTGAAGAACTGCACCAGGTACTCATAGTAACCTGCGGAGGCCGGAATCATCGCCCGCAGCATGCCGAAGGCAAATGCCAGGATAAAGGCGATTACAAAGCCTTTTCCAACGCGCAGGAAGCTGATCCTTAAGTCACGGAAGAGTTCACCGCTTTGCAGCATTTTGCAGAAGCTCTGGAAGACCCGCCCCGGGGACGGGAGCACATAGGAACTTAAGATGCCTGCGCGGCAGACGATATACCAGACGGCAAAGACCGCAAGGATGCCGATCAGCGGCGGGAAATATTTTTTAAATTTTTGATTCATCGCACTCCATCTCCTCTGTGGCAGCCCTGAACACAGTACAAAAGCTCGATCAGCTTTGCGCTTTTCCAGTCATTTCCGGTCACATAGGACTCAATAGCCGGACGGCCGGATCGGCTGACAACGGAAAACGGCAGATTCTTAAAGAATCCCGGTGGGATCGGGCTTGCGTCCGGCGCGGGTTCCATCGGTTCGCCGATCGATGCGAGAAAGCGGTTCCATGGTACAAAATGAGTGTCTTTTAATTCCAACTTATTTCCCATGTCGGCTAAGATCCGGCATGGCGTTGTGATGATCTTTTCACCGTTCGCAAGATCCGGACGTTCTGCCAGTTCTCTCGCACAGTGGATCAGGATCGGCTCAATATCCGCGATCCGGATTTCAGGCTGCAGGGAATGTACCAGAGATACCGCTGCCGGACATCTCGCGTCCGCAAAAGTTCCATCTGCATGTTCCAAAAGCTCCCGGTACTTCCGAAGCACGATCTCGCCCCAGTCCCCCTGGCAGGTGACCCGTGTCAGCTGATGCCTCCGAAGCAGCCCCTCAAGCGCCGCCCCCGAGATCATCCTCTCCGATACCGGATTGATCCATAAATATGTCAAAGTAAAACTCCTTTCAATTAGCTGTAGCTAACTAACGGTATTCAGCATAGCAGATGAGTAGGGAAATGTCAATTGGGAATGGAGGTCTTTTATAGTTGAGGAGAATTTTAACTTGACAATCATAATATATAATGACATAATGACTATATAATAACATGTCAATAAATACCAAGGAGGAAAGTGAATATGGCTCCTAAAACAATATTAAGCAATGAGGATCTTGGAAAAAAAATAAAAGTCAGGCGCAATGAACTTAGACTCACAATTGAAGAAGCGGCTTCGCGAGCGGGCGTAGGTGTAAAAACCTGGTGCCGCTATGAATCAGGAGGCTCTATTCGAAAAGATAAATGTAAAGGAATTTGTAAGGCTCTAAACTGGCGCAGTTTTCCTGACAATGCAGGCAGTGAGCCGGGGAAAAATTTGATTGAAGAATACAAGGGACATGAAGCATGGTCACAGTTTTTAGCAGATAACTATGGAGTTAAAGCAGCTGTGTCTTTTGCCGTAGGCAGTGATGTCCTGCTTGATTATATTGAACAGGATCTATCAGATCTTGCATCTATGCCTGTGGGTTCTCATATTGGTCAATTAAACACATCGTTTATTAAGATGGATCTTCCTGCACAGTTTCTGATGAGATATACGTATGATTTTCTTTATCAAATGAAATGTACACTTGTTCATTTGCGCAGAAGTTTAAGTACTGGGAGAATGGTTAAAGCACATACAGTTATGGAAGAACTCATTATTTATTTATGTAATGAGGAAGCAATGGCGTTTATGGAAGTCAGCGATGAACGGGTAGCAACAGATAGTAAAAATTTGGGCTATTCAGAGGACTGGGTTTTTGACATGTTTGATGATGAAGATATTATTACTTTTTTATATTCCAATAGTAATTTAGAGGAAGATCATCCGTATTTTTTCACGCATTGGAATGAACAGCAATTTTATATGGATAATGAATAAGAGATAGTGTAAGATTTAGGGAGATAGTATGAATAAAAATGATACAATGAAATGGGAAGACATTTATAAAGTCTGGAAATGGGAAATGTGTAAATTTCCTGTTTTATCAGCTCAAAAGTACTGTTTAAAAACAGAAATTTCTAAACCGCGATTTGGACCGTGTTACAGCTTCAACTGGATTGAAAAAGAAAGAGAGAAGGAATCTATTGAATCTGATGTAGCGGCCCTAACTTCAGGACGAATGGAAATTGAAGCAGGGTGGAGCAAAGGAACAATTAGAACGGCTGCCTTGTTATGTTCTTGTGAAAAGGAAGAAGAGTTTGCTGCTGTTTGGATTTGTGCATTTGTGCTTTCTTTGACGCGGGGAAGATCAGGCGGAGATGAGACTCATAGAAATGCATTTAACTTGGAATATGAGGCAGCTCCTGTGTTTGCGAGAAAATATGGCTATTGGCATTCAAATTCAAGAGAATTTTTCCCGGAATTTTATATTCCTATGGAATTGTTTTGGGAAGATAAAAAATTGTCAGTATCCGCTCTTGTAAAATTGGCAGCACTCAATGCAGCAGTGGTAATAGGAAATTATACTCCTGTTGAGTACAAAAAAATATAACCTGTTAAATATGAAAGCAGCTGAAGAAGGGAAAGCCAATAAAATTAAAATAGGAAGTGAATGTATGGATATTAAAAGGCATGTTTACCAGACATTACTCAAATGGAAAAATGACAATTGTCATACGACACTAGAGGTTAATGGTGCGAGGCAGGTAGGAAAGACGTATATCATTAACAAATTTGCAGATGAAAATTTTAGTCATAAAGTGTATATAAACTTATTTGAACTGAGCGGAGAACAGTTCCTTTCCTGCTATCAAAAGGCATGCGATTGGCAGCCGGGAGAGGGACCGCGCCCTCAAGCTCCGCTACATGATGCATTTCGTCTGTTTGATGAAAATTTTTCAGACACAGAGGACACCGTTATTATCATAGATGAAATTCAAGAGTCAGCAGAAATTTATAACCGAATTCGTGAATTCACACGACAGTTTCGGTGCCGCTTTATTGTTACAGGCAGCTATCTTGGAAGAATCTATGAACCGGAATTTCGGTATTCAAGTGGGGATGTTACAAGTATTCAAATCTATACCTTATCATATGAAGAATTTCTGGAAGCAGCGGATACGGATCTATTTGAAAAATATAAGCTGCTTGGAAAAAAACTGGATTCAGTGACAGGGGCAGAATTAAAATCATGGTATGATATATATTGTCAAATTGGTGGTTATCCATCTGTTGTTCGTGAATACTTAAATTCGAAAAGTATAGAGCGAGCACGGAGTGAATTGATTAGAATCATTGATACCTTTATGAATGAATCAATTCGTTATTTTACAGATGTTCTTGACACCCAGGTATTTACGGATATTTTTCTTTCAATTTGCAGGATACTTGGCAGAGAAAAAAAGGGACTTGAAGAAGATAGTATCAGTGAAGAACTTCAAAAATTGGTAACAAGAGACTATTCCAGCAATATTAGTAAGGCAGTCTGCAACCGGGCAATTAGTTGGTTACGTTTTTGCGGCGTAATTGGATTTTGTGGGAAAATTATAGAAATGGACATTCTAAATTTTAAACCAGGATGCAGATGTTATTTTATGGATCTGGGATTAGCAAGTTATTATATGGCGCGAGTTGGGGCTGCACAAACAGAAATTGCAGGCATGCTGAGTGAAAACTTTGTATATATTAATTTGAAGAAGCGGCAGGATTTTCCAGAAGAAATTGCCTTTGAAATGCCAGCATTTGCGACTTTTAAGGGTGGAGAAGTAGATTTTGTGGTACAAGGTCTGAAGTCCTCCCGGAGATATGCAATAGAAGTGAAAACTGGAAAACATATTGGAAATACGGCAAAAAAAGTATTGGAATCGGGAAAAGCTGATTGTTTATTGTATTTGAAAGGTGATACGTTAGGGGGGCAGGAAGGAAAAATAGAGACCGTACCCATTTATCTTCTGGAAAAATTGAATTTTTAACTTGAAATCTTAGAAAGGCAGTGATATACTTTCAAACGTTGCTAAGCCCGCAAAAACCAAGGTCTTAAAGGGCTTTCGCCGATTCCCGGCGTAAGGTCATATACTTGCAGTATATGCCTTCCGCGGCATTCGTCAGATGTACATGCGAGCATGTCCGCCTGACTCATTGCTGCGCGAAAATGAATCGAGTGTTCGTGACCTTCCACTCGTAAAACAAAACTAAAGGAGAAACTGAATATGAAAAACAACGCAACAAACAGCCCGGTACTGACACTTGTATACGGGGCGGCTATCGCGGCGATCTATGTGGTGCTGACGATGGTGTTCCTGCCGATCAGCTTTGGACCGATCCAGTTTAGGATCTCTGAGCTTCTCTGCGTACTTCCGTACTTTACCCCGGCGGCAATTCCGGGACTCTTTATCGGATGCCTGCTTGCCAACTTTCTTGGCGGCGCGGCGGCTCTCGATGTGATCTTTGGAAGTATTGCGACCCTGATCGGTGCGGTAGGTTCTTACCTGCTCCGGAAAAACCGCTATCTGGTATCTGTTCCGCCGATCCTCGCGAACATGATCATTGTTCCGTGGGTGCTCCGCTTCGCATACGGTTCTGAGGACATGATCTGGTTTTCCACGATCACAGTCGGAATCGGAGAGATCCTGGCTATCGGTCTTCTTGGTCAGATCCTGTTATCCGTTCTGATCCGGTATCAGCATGTGATTTTTGGAAAAGCTGCAGCGTAAAATTAGTGATCCCGTATCTGTTGGATGAAAAATCCAGTAGATGCGGGATTTTTTATGGAACAGGAAATTTCGAGAAATTCCCTGTTCCATAAAAAGGCACTAACGTGCCAAAGATGCGCACTCGCGCGAAGATGTAGATTGTCGCAAGTGACCGCGCGAGGGGCTGTGAAAAAACATAGCCTATAAAAAAGAAGGGCCAAATGATTTCTCATTTTTTCACACGCCCTTTTTATATAGAAAGTGCTGCACAGAAAAGAAAAGATCTGCGTGAATTTCGCCGCATGTTAATTTTTCCACGAGGATAGATTTTCTTTTGCTTTTGTGATATCATGTGTAAAAGACCGTGCATATTTAAGCACATATTTTTTATGTGCTTAAATGTACACAGTATAAAAATATCTAAAATAGAGATCAAATATCCGAAAGGAGACTGCGATGTATCAAATCGATTTTAATAAACCAGAACATATTCACTTTATCGGCATTGGCGGAATCAGCATGAGCGGACTGGCTGAGATCCTGCTGGAGAGAGGATTCACAGTAAGCGGCTCTGATGCCCATGAGTCCGAGCTCACCGACAAGCTCACCGCCCACGGCGCAAAGATCGTCTACGGGCAGCGGGCGGAGAACATTACCGACGATATCGACGCTGTTGTATACACAGCGGCGGTTCACCCGGATAACCCGGAGTACGCGGCGGCAGCGGCAAAGAATCTCCCGATCCTCTCCAGAGCGGAGCTTCTCGGACAGCTCATGAAAAACTATGAGAAATCCATCGCTGTGTCCGGAACCCACGGAAAGACAACGACAACTTCCATGCTGACTGAGATCCTGATGGATGAAAAGAAGAACCCGACGATCTCCGTCGGCGGAATGCTGGACTCCATCGGCGGAAATATCCGTGTCGGCGGACCGGAACTTTTCGTGACAGAGGCCTGCGAGTATACAAACAGCTTCCTGTCCTTTTTCCCGAATATGGAGATCATATTAAATATAGAAGCAGACCATCTCGATTTCTTTAAAGATATCGAAGATATCCGCCATTCATTCCGCAGATTTGCGGAACTTCTCCCGGAAAACGGAATCCTCATCATCAACAGCGATATCCGTGACTACAGAGAGATCTGCGACGGACTTCCGATCAAGGTGATCACCGTCGGAAGCGACCCGGAAAAGAGCCATTACAGCGCCGCAGACGTGACATTCAACGAGAATGCCTGCGCAACCTATACTCTTTTAGAGGACGGAAAAGCCATTGACACGATTACTCTCGGTGTACCGGGGATCCACAATGTATACAATTCCCTGGCGGCCATCGCAGCGGCTCACGAGCTGGGAATCCGCGGCGATGGGATCAGGAACGGACTCTTAAGATTTACGGGTACACACCGCAGATTTGAGAAAAAAGGCATGATCGGCGGCGTGACCGTCATTGATGACTACGCGCATCATCCGCAGGAGATCGCGGCGACTCTGGCAGCGGCGAAAAATTACCCGCACCGTGAGATCTGGTGCGTCTTCCAGCCGCATACATATACGAGAACCAAGGCGCTGATGGATGACTTCGCGAAGTCCTTATCCGCAGCGGACCATGTGGTTCTCGCGGACATCTATGCAGCCCGGGAGACGGACAATCTGGGAATCAGCTCTGGGACATTGGCGGAAAAGATTGCCGCGCTGGGGACGGATACCCACTATTTCCCGAGTTTCGACGCGATCGAGACATTCCTTCTTGAAAATTGTGTCAACGGCGACCTGTTGATAACTATGGGGGCCGGAGATATTGTAAAAGTGGGCGAAAAGCTCCTTGGACAGTAAGTTATCCACATTATCCACAGAGTTTTCAACAGAAATCTGTTGAAGACCCTGTGGATTTTTTGATTTACATAACTGAAAATCGGGAAATGCCGGAAAGCCGGGAAAAATAAGGAATTATGGGGATTTTAAGAGCTTTTTTGACAGTTATGTAATGCGTTTATCCACGTTATCCACATTATCCACAATTAGAGTAGTGGATAATTCCGGCTATTTCATTTTTTTAGGGCGTATGGTATGATATTTGCAGATAGGACGTGAATATGTTACTTTGCACGGGTAGGAATTTTCTGAACTGAAAATTCCGTATGATACCGTTGTGGTCGCGGATTTTGCCGATTTGGAATGCGAAGCATCGGCAAAATCCTGTTACAGTGCGCGGGCACTGAAGTGCCCGCGTACTGTAACGTGAATATAAAGGGTGAAAAGAATGAGCTTGGGCTATAAAAACAACATCAATGCGGCGGTGACCGCCGTTTCCAATACTTTTATCGACGAATATATGGGGACAGCCAGCGGAGAATATGTAAAAGTGTATCTGTATCTTCTGCGCCATGAAGGTGAGAACATAGAGATCCCGGATATCGCGGATGCGCTGAACCACACAGAGGCGGATGTCCGCCGCGCTCTGGCATACTGGGAGCGGACCGGTGTCCTTGCACCGGAAAGAGAATCCGTGGAAGAGCAGGAGACTGCGGTGACGCGGGAGATGGCAGAAGAGACAGAAAATTCAGGCGCGAGGTTCGCAGAAAACCGTCAGAATGCGGGATCTGCGCCCGGACGGGGAGAAATGAACGGACAGAAATCAGGGGCGGAGGTTCCGATGGACGAAGGGGCATCCCAGGATGTGCCGTCCATGGAAAAACCTGCGATCCCGGATGCAGGAAACAGTTACGACCGTATGAAACGCCTTTCCTCCGATGAGGAATTCTCCGCGCTTCTCTACGCGGTTCAGCAGTATCTCGGAAAGACATTCAGCGCGATCGAATGTGAGAAATTTGCCTACTTTTACGATGTACTGCACATGTCATGCGAGCTTCTCGAATATCTCGCGGAATACTGTGCTGAAGGCGGCCACACGAGCATTCGCTACATAGAGAAAGTAGCTTTAAAATGGTATGAGGAAGGAATTCATACTAAGGATGAGGCGCGAGAATACTCTATAAGATACTCAAAAGATATGTCTGCGGTTAAGAAAGCATTCGGCATCATGGGAAGGATTCCCGGAACTGCGGAGCAGGAATTTATGCGCCGCTGGTTTAAGGAATTTGGCTTCGATTCCGCGATCGTCACGGAGGCATGCAACAGGACGCTCACGGCCACAGGATCGGCGAGTTTCCCGTATGCGGATAAAATCCTCACGGGCTGGAAAGAAAACGGCGTGAGGACCTTACAGGACGTCGCAGCCCTGGATAAACGCCGTCAGGAAAAGCAGGCGAAGAAATCCACGGCAGCACCGAAGCAGAACCGGAACACGTCCTCAAACCGCTTCAATAATTTTGAGCAGCGGTCCTATAATTATGATGATTATGTCTGGGCGGATATAAAAAGCAGAAAGTAACTTTCCGGCAGATGAGCGCACTTGCTGCGCGGCACATGGAAAAGACAGGCAGGAAGGAAAAATCCCGGGGACGGGATCGACCTGGAAAAGAAGGAGGAAGTGCGGATGGCACTCAGTAATTCCCAGTATGATGCGATCATGCGGGTCTACAACCAGAGACAGTTTCAGGATAAGCGGGACCAGGATCAGCGGGTTGCTGAAGTTTTTGAAAAGATTCCGCAGGTAGAGGCGCTGTCCGACGAGCTTGCGGCGACGATGGCCCAGGCGGCGAGAAAGCTCCTTGCCGGTGACCGGGCGGCAGCGGACCAGCTGAAAAAGGACGCGGAATTCTTAAAGGAGCAGAAAGCGCTCTATTTAAAACAGAACGGATATCCGGCAGATTATCTGGAACTCCAGTATGTCTGCCCGGATTGTAAGGATACGGGCTATGCAGATGGAAAGAAATGCCACTGTTTCCGGCATATGGAAATTGAGATCCTTTACGATCAGTCCAATATCCGCGAAGTCCTGGAGCGCGAGAATTTTGATACCCTGTCCATGGAATACTATGACAGGACCCATGTGGATGAGAAGACGGGAATGACCGTCTACGACTATATGTCCATGATGATCAGGGAATGCAAAGAGTATGTGGAAAACTTCAAAAATGAAAAGGAAAGTATCCTGTTTACCGGAAATACCGGCTGTGGTAAGACGTTTTTGAGCAACTGCATCGCGAGAGAACTGATCCGCAGGTACTATTCCGTTGTCTATCTGACAGCGACGGATATGTTCGATATTCTGGCGGGCAGCCGGTTTAATGGAAATGATGACGATGAGGCGAAGGACCGGGCCGCTTATATCCTGGACTGTGACCTTCTGATCATCGATGATCTGGGAACGGAGCTGATCAATACCTTTACGGCGTCGCAGATGTTCTACTGTGTGAATGAGCGCCTGAACCGGAACAAGGGAACGATCATCTCCACAAACCTGACACTGGGGGAACTCCAGGATGCATTCACGGAGCGCGTGACTTCGAGGATCATGAGCAAGTATAAGATCATACCGCTGATCGGTGACGATCTCCGCCTGGTGAGAAGAGGATTTGTGCGGAGAGGCTGATAAAGCTTCAGGAAAAGCGGAGCTGGCGCTGTGAGAAAACAGCATTGTGAGGTGCCGGATCCAGATGCCGGATAAAATTAATCGGAAAATGGGAAATCCTGTCAGAACGGGTCGGAAATCCGGTTGACGGTATGGATGGTTGGTGCTATAAATGAGATGTATCGCGAATGCCCGGTTGGATTCTGCAGAGAAAGCGGGCGGAAGTGATCCAGATGCCGCAAAAATGAAGGGGAAATCCGGAAACGCAGGATCCGGATGCGGCGGAAAATATCAAAAAATGAAAATTATCAGGGAGGAACAGGAATGCTGTACGAAGAAAAGCAGATTGAGACAATACCGGTTGGACCATTAGGTCTGATTCCGCTGAAAAGCTGTGAGGATCTGGGTAAGAAGGTAGATGCCTGGCTGGTCGAGTGGAGAAAAGAAAGAGAGAGCGAGCATAAGACCACGATCGCTTTTGCTGGATACCAGAAAGATTCCTATATTATCGGCGCAAAGACTCCGCGTTTCGGCTCTGGTGAGGCAAAGGGAGAGCTGACAGAGTCTGTCCGCGGTGATGACCTCTATATTATGGTAGATGTCTGCAATTATAATATGACATACACGATGAACGGCTTAAAGAACCACATGTCTCCGGATGACCACTATCAGGATTTAAAGCGTGTGATCGCAGCCGTAGGCGGAAAGGGCAGAAGGATCAATGTGATCATGCCGTTCCTCTATGAGAGCCGTCAGCATAAGAGAACCGGTCGTGAGTCCTTAGACTGCGCGATGGCGCTCCGCGAGCTCGTTGACATGGGCGTTGAGAACATCATTACGTTCGATGCGCATGATCCGCGCGTCCAGAATGCGATCCCATTAAAGGGCTTTGAGACGGTACAGCCGATCTACCAGTTTATCAAATACCTGTTAAAGAACGAGAAGGAGCTTGAGATCGACAGTGACCACATGATGGTCATCAGCCCGGATGAAGGCGGTATGGGACGCGCAGTCTTCTTCGCAAATGTTCTCGGACTGGATCTCGGTATGTTCTACAAGAGACGTGACTACACAAAGATCATCAACGGCCGCAACCCAATCGTTGCCCATGAGTTCCTCGGCGCAAGCGTGGAGGGCAAAGAAGTGATCATCGTTGATGATATGATCTCTTCCGGTGAGAGCATGCTCGACACCGCCAAAGAGTTAAAGAGAATGAAGGCAAGAAAGGTCTTCATCTGCACGACATTCGGTCTCTTTACAGGCGGATTAAAGAAATTTGATGAGTACTACGAGAATGGCATCATCGACCGCGTCCTGACGACAAACCTTATCTATCAGACACCGGAGCTGCTCTCAAAACCGTACTATATCAATGTTGACATGAGTAAGTACATTGCTCTTATCATCGACAACTTGAACCACGACGCATCCTTGAGCGATCTCTTAAACCCGACAGGAAGAATCAACCGCCTGTTGGCGAAGTACCGCGCCGGGGAGAGATAAGAATATTGGCAGTGAACGAACCGCAGTGAATTAGAAATTATGTGACCATATAAGAATGCCTGTCCTTTACCGGAAATTTTTCGGAGAAGGACAGGCATTTCTTTATTTCTGGGACTCTTGCGAAAGATTCAGCTTTCATCATAGTGAGATTGCGATGAGATATGGTACTCTTTGATCCTATATTGCAGGCAGCGCCTTGAGATGCCAGGATATTCGGCTGTTTTGGCCCGATAACCGGAACAGTATTGGAAACAGGAGATACTGAAAATCCCTTGGAAAATGAAGTGGGAAAAAACATTAGACTAATTCACGAATCACCCGGGCTACGAGAGTACGGGAAAGAAGGACTGGCTTCTGGGTCAGAGCCTGGATACGCTCCTTCATTTCGATGGTGTATCCGATGCAGTCTAAAAGGATCAGATCCGTATCAGCGGGGATCTCCTTTGCAGCTGCAAAAACAGCGAGAGGATCACCGTATGGGGATACAGAGGTCACGTGGAGAGAGTCACAGCAGTCTTTCCACTTTCCGGGCATCTGTTCCTCCTGCGCCTTTGTAGGAATGATGACCGACAGATTTTTTACGCCGATGGCCGGGATCAGTCCCTTTAAGATATGGTCAGGGAAGACAAGAGGGACATTGGAGTGAAATTCAGCCGGAAATTCTCCGGTGCAGAGGAAAAGGATCAGAGAAACGCCCTGCTGTTCGAGATCGTCAATGCAAAGCTGCAGGCGGGGAAGAATGTAGGATTCTCCGAATGTTGCTGAGGTTCCGTCCGTGAGTCTGGACACAAGGACGTTTTCACCGGGACGCGGAACAAACTTTGCGATCTCTCCCTTTGAAAGTCCGTCCAGTGCTCCGGCCTGAATGATCTCAACCGAGTCTCCGAGGATGGGCTGGATCTCAGGAATCAGGTCAACTCTGGGAGACTGGCCGACAGTAATCGCGCCGATTTTTTTCATAGTGATACCCCTTTCAGAATCATTGGTTTGAGGGCTGCCTGTGGCAGTCCACAGGTACATGATACCTTTGCTCAGATATCATCAATATATCACATTTGCAGCCTCAAAACCAGATAAACATTGGGCTTTCCATCTATCAATCCGCACCTTTCGTATATTTCTGTCTCTTCCGAACGAACGTTGAGGGTGTCATTCCGAGGCTCTCTGCGGCCTCACGGACGTTTCCGTACTTTTCGTAGGCATGGTTGATATATTCCAGTTCCAGCTCTTCCATAGCAGTCTTTAAGTCCTTCACGGGATCCAGGACTCTCGACTTTGTCTCCGGGCGTTCCTTTACCGGAAATAAGTGGAGTGCATCAGGACCGATCTCATCCTCATTGCTGATAATGACGGCACGCTCGATGATGTTTCTGAGTTCACGGATATTTCCCGGCCAGTTGTAATCCTGCATCATTTTTGCGGAGAGAGGAGAGAGATATTTTTTGAAATCATACTTCCGGTTCAGAGCCTGCAGGAACGACTGGGCCAGAGGCAGGATGTCGAACGTAAAGAATCCGCAGGTACAGTATCTGTTAAAACGCATGGAGCTCGTGGGAAGTGATGAATTTACCCCGTCCAGAGGCGGAAGAGCAACGATCTACTTTAAAGACGGAACGCATGCAACCAATACGACCTATCTTCTTGGTCATGAGATCGATATCGATGAGACATTCGGGGACGTAACAGGAAAATATAAGGAGATCATGATCCCGAGAGTCGGAGAGGAACATGCAGATGCGATCTATGCAAGTCTGATGGAACTGGATATGGTTCCGGATGTCAGAAAGATGACTGGAAAATTCTAAGAGACGGAAAGAAGGTTACATTTATGGAACTGGAAGAAAAGAAGAAGATCATAGAGGAAATTCTGAAATACCCGACCGGAAATATTTCTGACGCGATGGATAATCTGGGAATCCGGAGGGGTGCAGTGATCGGACTTCATGCGATCGATCCGAAACAGG
Source organism: Clostridium sp. CM74B_53 (assembly GCF_036318045.1). NCBI lineage: Bacteria > Bacillati > Bacillota > Clostridia > Eubacteriales > Clostridiaceae > Clostridium > Clostridium sp. CM74B_53. Next base: position 189,801 of record NZ_JAWQDE010000006.1, read on the forward strand.
AGAAAGCAGCAGGTTTTGCGCTTACGATCCGCCAGGCACGCCGCAGTACGGCGTATGACGGAAAAAATCAGGCACGTCAGGGCGGAATTATCGATACAGAGACAAAGCCGTATGATATGCTCGTGATCGATATGGCAGGAATTCAGAATGTCAGCACAGGCGGTGCGCTCCTTGCTCTGCGGGCAAAAACGCGCGGAGTTTCCGGAGAACTGACGAACGGCTGCCTGAGAGATGCGGACGAGGTCGCAGAACTTGGATTTCCGGCATACTGCGCGGGAACATGCCCGGTAAAGAGTGCGCGGGATATCGAGACAGTCGGCGTTAATATTCCGGTCATGATCGGAGGCGTCCAGATCCTTCCGGAAGATTTGATCCTTATGGACAGCACAGGCGCTGTCGTGGTTCCCGGCGGCCGGATCCAGGAAGTCCTCGCAGAGGCAGCAAAGATCAATGCCCGTGAAGCCAAAATGGAAGATCTGATCCGGCAGGGAATGTCGATCGTAGAGGCGCGGAAAGTAAAATAAAAGAAAAAAGAATAAGAAATAAGAAAGAGCGGCAGGACCATGTGTGGTGGGACTGCCGCTTGTTTTGATAGAATAGAAACCCAACCGGATTGATATGCCTCTCAAAACATGGTATAATAATGTGCAGCTTGCAGAGAGGAGACCACGATGAAAAAAACATATTTGTACATGGGCATATTGGGAGTGAGCGTTGCTCTGGCGGCTGGCTGTCAGAAGGCAGATACGGCAGAGACCACGGTAACTGTGGAAACAACAGCAGAACAGAGTACGGAGACAGAAAGTACGTCTCCTGCTGAGAGTGAGACATCGGATGACGCGGAGATACTGAAGAATTATCATCTCCTTCAGGGTGTCATCGTAAAGACGGATTCTGAAAAGGGCACTTTCACTGTAAAGACTGATGACGGTGCGGAATATACGCTCGCAACGGAAAATATCCATGATGTGGAGACGGAGATCGCGGATGACAGTGTTGTAGCGATCGGATATATCGGAGAGGAACTTCATGACAGCGATCAGCTGAAAGATGTTGAGCTGGTGATCGCGGCTCCGGGCGATGATGACTGGACGATCGCATATGCGGAAGGAACAACGACCGCCAACGCGATGAGCACATTTACCATGGTGACAGCGGATGGAACCGAGATGGGATTTATGAAAGATGGCTGCCCGATGGATGAAGATGCTTTAGGCGGAGACAGCGGTGCGAAGGTTGGAGTTGTCTATATGGATTCCGAAGATGTGAGCTTTCCGCTGGAGATCAAGAAATTAGAGGAATAAGGCTGAGGCGATCAGCGACAGGTAAAGTAGGATCGATAAAAGCCGGAAATAAAAAAGGCGGATATTTGCTGCTTTTCATGGCGGGAGTCTTCAGATTCCCAAAGTCTGAATGATACTGTCATGGCAGCGAATCATGCCGATGATATAACAGGAAAGGAATGAGGTCTTAAGATGGCAGATTTATTTCACCGTGTAAGTATTCGAAAATTCAAAGACGAAGCAGTTTCCAGTGAGGATATCGGATATATCCTGGAAGCGGCGATGGCAGCCCCGTCGGCAAAGAACCAGCAGCCGTGGGAGTTCTATGTGATCCAGAACCGTGAGGTATTAAAGAAGCTTGGAGAGTCCAGCCCGTTCTCGGGTCCGGCAGGAAACGCACCGGTTGCGATCGTGAGTGCATATCGCGAGGACTGCGAATTGCCGGAGTTTGCACACATCGACATGAGCATCGCGATGGAGAACCTGTGGCTTGCAGCTGATGAGATCGGACTCGGCGGCGTATGGCTCGGTGTTGCACCGCGTGAGGACCGCATGAAAGAGGTCGAAGAGATTGTCGGGATCCCGGAAGGACAGCGCGCATTCGGAATCTTCGCAATGGGCTATCCGGCTGAGGAACGCACCCAGCAGGATCGGTTTGATCAGAGCAGGATCCATTATGTGAGATAATTAAGAAGAAACGAAAAGGGGACAGCCTGAAGAGGATATTGCCTTAGAAGTCAGATTTTAAAACCTGACGCATGAAGCACAGTATACTCTTTGGACTGTCCCTTTTTTATATACGGGCTAATCTGAAAACCGGAGTAACAACGTTTTGGAAATCAGACCATCGTCGGGCAGACGGGAATGGAATCGAGTTCTTCCTGTTCAGACAGTTTGAGATTTCTGATATCGATATCGGTCTGGATATCCAGAAAATATTTGTCAGACACACCGAAATACTTGGCGAGGCGGAGAGAAGTATCTGCGGTGATCTTACGGCGGTCATGCAGAATGTCCTGGATCCTGGAGACAGGGACATGGATATCCTGCGCGAGGCGGTAGGCGGAAATGCCGTAGGGTTTCATAAACTCTTCGATTAAAATTTCGCTGATGGTTGGAGTTGTGATATAGTTTGGCATAAAAAGATCTCCTTTCATTTTAAACTATGTGATGATCATGAATGGTAATCAACTATTTCGAGGTCAAAAAAATCATTTCCTATAATTCTAAAACAGATGCGGTATTGTGCATTAATTCGAATGCTGTATTGCCCTTCGCGATTTCCATGAAGCAATTCCAGATGATTGGCAGGAGGAATTCTTAAATCTTCTAGGGAAGTAGCATTGTCGATCATGATTAGTTTTCTCAGAGCAATTCTCTGAATGGACTGTGGTAGTTTCTTTGAAAATTCCTGATTATAGATTTTTTCAGTTTCTTTATCTGCGAAGTTTTTTATCATATTTATGTACCTCAATTATACCTGTTTTGCATGTACATGTCAAACAGAAAACAAATGTTATAAAGTGACTTTGATAAATAAAGTGAAATAGATAATATGGATGTCATGTTTAGAAGTAATGATTGTATAAAAAAGAAATTAAAAGGAATGTAGAAAATTTATGCGATACAAGATTATAGGACCAGAGGATTCAGAAGATGGTGAGCAATAGTGTAAGCTACCCTGATAAGAATTGCAATAGAAAACGAAAATGTTTAAGAAACATTTTATATGTGTTATATGTAAAACTGAAATGCAGGAGACTCCTGCATTTCAGCCTTGCACATTTTACAGATTCTTCTCGAAAAACTCCTCCGCATTCCGGAACAGGATCCCTTCAGCCAGTTCTGTTGACATCCCCTGATCAAGGAAATATTCATACAGCGCAGCTGCTTTTTCAGGACTGTTCAGGTATGTAGGGAGAGTCGCACCGTCGAAATCGGAGCCGAGGGCGAGATTTTTGTATGCACCGAGATTGAAAAAGTGCTCGATGTGGCGATAGAGGTCCTCCGGGGAATCGCCGGTGCCGCCGTCGGTGATGAAGCTTTTACAGTAATTGAGACCGATCAGGCAGCCGCGGCGGACCATTTCGCGGATCATGTCGTCCGTGAGATTTCTCTTGTGGGAGCAGACAGCTCTGGCGTTGGAGTGGGTCGCGACGAACGGACGGCGGGCGGTCTCAAAGAGATCGGCATATCCGGCATCATTTAAGTGGGAGACATCGACGAGAATTCCGCAGTCTTCCATCTCATGGACAGCCTGTCTGCCAAAATCTGTCATGCCGTGTGTGGTCGTATGACCGGAACCGAGTTCGTTTTCGCCGTTCCAGGTGAGCGTCATGCAGCGGACGCCATCATCCGCAAGCTTTTTTACGCGGGTGATGTTACCGGCAAGCGCGGAGCCGTTTTCGATGGTCAAAAAGGCTGCGGTTTTGCCGGAATTCCACGCAGCCTTCATATCGGAAGCGGTGTGGCAGGGAGTGACGCGGTCACAGAATTTCTTCATCTGCCGGTTGAAGTTATCCCGGTTCGTCTCATAGTAATCGATCGCGGCCTGCCCGCGGTATTCGTCAGGAATGAATACCGCGTAGAACTGTGCCCAGTGGACATCGGCCGGGATCGCGGATAAAGAAAGAACGCGACCCGGGTCATCCAGAGTGTCCGGGTCGGAGTTCTTGTAGATGCAGTCTGTGAGAGTGTCACAGTGCAGGTCGATCAGTGCGTAAGAATTCATGGAAGATTCCTCCTGAAAATGGATTATTTTAAGCTAAAGTCGGTAATTTTGCGGAGCCTAACATAGCAGCGCTGGATGATCGTGGCTTGTAGTTGATGATTTTGTAAAAATGCTTCAGTCAGGTGCTGTTGCATTGATATTTTGGCAATGGCCGCCTAAAATCACGCTGAGAGCTGAGAGCTGAGAGCTGAGAGCTGAGAGCTCTAATTCTGTCTTCGAATTTCGCCCTTTAAAATGATCGGGTAGCGGATCAGCTTCCCGGAATCAAGATTTTCCTTGTTCATATCCACCGCCGTGATCTGATGATTTTCATAAGTTGTATAGTAATAGGTTCCGGTCTCCGCGCTGCAGCAGGAGGTGTAGATCGTGATCTCATACTTTCCTTCCGCGACCTCACAGCATCCGCGCTGCTGGTCCACAGACCCTAAAATGTGGAAAAACTGGCTGACGCTTTCTTCCTCGCTGTCACCGGAGACAGAGTGTGCACGGGTAAACGCCACACGCGCAAAGCGGGACTGGGAGGAGAGATCGCCCGGGAGTCCGAGGGCACCCATGCCGCGGCTGTAGGTGGAAAGCGGTGCATCCGGCGCGAAGTGGTTCTCCGGCTGGCGCGGGGAGAGACTGAGGTAATTATTTAAATGGAACATCTGCATATCAAACGGCGGATTGTTTGTCAGAACTCCGACCGGATCGTCATGAACATGGAGTCCGTCTTTCATGGACTCGACAACGATCGCCTCGTCTTTGTCTGCGATGATCCAGTGAAGGCTGGCCGCCGGCAGCTGGGGATTAAACGGGGTCCCGACAAGGTTCATAACGGCGAGTTTTTCTTTCGCCTCGCTGACGGTCGCGCACTGGCTTAAGATCCACGGAATAAATTCGAACTGGGCGACATTTTCAACCCCGTCTTTCATATCCGCATATGCCGCATTGCCGACAAAGTTGAGTCCGGCCATGCCGAGCCCTTTTTCGTTCATGGCATCGTAATATAACGGATAATCCCCGGCGATATGTGCCATGCCGATGATCGCATAGTGGGAGTCGTGCGTGCCCATATGGCGGAACGGGATCGGGTAATTGCGCGGGGTGATCGTGATCTCTTCTCCATAGGAAAATTCATAGTCTAAGGTTCGTCCGAAGTAAAATCCTTTTGTTTTGTAAGTTGCTGCTGTACACATAAGAGAAAACCTCCATTCCTGTTGTGAACAAAGAACTGTCGTAACTGTGAGGGTACTGAGCAGTTACGAATTGCCAATAGAAGACTGCACAGATGCCCGGACAGATACCGAACTGTCTGCCAAAGGTGCAGAATGGACTGCATGTCTTCTGAAATGAGTTTCGAATCAGTAAGAAATCGTCTGCAGCTGCTGATCCGCCTGGACTCGAACGCGAAATGACGGCAAAAGCGGCTGCACGTGTGGACAAAGAATGCCCGTACTGTAACAGTATACCGCATTCCCTGAAAAAATTCATTAAAAAGAGCTTTACAAAAACACTTTAGTATGGTAACATGATAACACGATGAAAACAGAGAAACAAAATCGAATAAAAACGCGACATTCGGTTTTAGGATAGGAAAAAAGTCAACGGAAACCGCCTGATCAAGGGCAGGCAGATATGAGGAGGACAATTATTATGAAGAAAAGATTATTAAGCGCAGTTATGGCATCCGCAATGGTACTTTCTCTCGCAGCATGCGGAGGAGCAAAGACAGAGACAACCGCAGCAGAGACATCTGCTGAGTCCAAAGAGGAGACAACCGCAGCTGATACATCCGCAGCAGAGGAGACAAAGACAGCAGGCGGCACACTGATCGTTGGTTTTGACCAGGATTTCCCGCCAATGGGATTCGTTGGTGATGATGGAGAGTACACAGGATTCGACCTTGACCTTGCAAAGGAAGTTGCAAAACGTCTTGGCTTAGAGTACAAGGCACAGCCGATCGCCTGGGACTCCAAGGATATGGAGCTTGAGTCTGGAAATATCGACTGCATCTGGAACGGATTCACGATCACAGGCCGTGAGGATGATTACACATGGACTGAGCCGTATATGGCAAACAAGCAGGTATTCATTGTAGCAAACGATTCTGATATCAAGAGCCAGGCTGATCTCGCCGGAAAGAATGTGGAGGTACAGGCAGATTCTTCCGCTGAGGCAGCATTAAAGGAAAATCCGGACCTCACAAACACCTTCGGACAGCTTTTAACAACGGCTGATTACAACACAGCGTTCATGGATCTGGAACAGGGCGCTGTTGATGCCGTAGCGATGGACGTTATCGTTGCAGGATATCAGATCAAACAGAGAAACGCAGATTTCAAGATCCTTGACGATTCCCTTTCCGAGGAAGAGTACGGTGTTGGCTTCAAGAAAGGCAACACAGAGTTAAGAGACAAGGTTCAGGCAACTTTAGAGGAGATGGCAGCAGACGGAACACTTGCAAAGATCTCTGATGAGTGGTTCGGTGAGGACGTTACAACGATCGGAAACAAGTAAAAACACGCTTTGCGAGTTTCCCCTTGTTATCGCGACAGTCGCCAAGGTCCCGCGTAAGCGCGGACTTTGGCTCGTTGTTCGCATAAATAAATGATATTTGACACATATGTCAATATCATATAAAATGAATGCAGGACTCAGATTACGGGAACCGGTTGACAGTTCCCGTAATTTGTCTTGTTTAAAAAGAAACTTTACAAAAGCACGGTCAGATGATATGGACCGTGAAACCATGAAGGAAAGCAGGTAAGATCGTATGGGTAAAATGACAATCGGGCAGATGATCGCTCAGCTCGGAAGCGGTATGCTGATCAGTACGCAGATCTTTGTGATCACGCTGCTGTTCTCCCTGCCGCTCGGACTTGTTGTAGCGTTCGGGCGCATGTCGAAAAACCGCGTGATCAGCATGATCGTAAAATTTTATATCTCGATCATGCGTGGAACTCCGTTAATGCTGCAGCTGATGGTCGTTTATTTCGGACCATACTATCTGTTCCATATCAAAGTCGGGAGCAGCTATCGTCTGACAGCGACATTCATCGGCTTTGTGATCAACTACGCCGCGTATTTTGCGGAAATCTACCGCAGCGGCATCCAGTCCATGCCGGTGGGACAGTATGAGGCAGCACAGATCCTGGGCTACAATAAAGCACAGACATTTTTCAAGATCATTCTGCCGCAGGTCATCAAGCGGATCCTGCCGTCGATCACGAATGAGGTTATCACACTTGTGAAGGATACTTCTCTGGCGTTCACGCTGAGCGTTGCCGAGATGTTCTCGATCGCGAAGGCGCTGGCGGCTTCCCAGACAAACATGATCCCGTTTGTGGCAGCCGGAATCTTCTATTATGTGTTCAACCTGATCGTGGCGGTCGTTATGGAGTGGATCGAGAAGAAACTGGATTATTACCGGTAGGATGGAGGTGTTCGGATCATGAATCTGTTAGAATTAAATCATGTGGAAAAATCATTTGAAAATTTATCCGTGCTGAAAGATATCTCCATCAGCATCGGTGAGGGCGAGATCGTATCCATCATCGGACCATCCGGATCCGGAAAATCAACGCTGCTTCGCTGTGCGACGATGTTAGAAAAAATGGATGGCGGCGAGATCGTCTATCTTGGGAAAAAGGCTGCATGGACAGACAAGGACGGACGTGTCGTTTATGCGGACAAAAAGGAAATGAAGGAGATCCGGAGCCAGTATGGCCTCGTATTCCAGAACTTTAACCTGTTCCCGCATTATTCGGTCTTAAAGAACATCACGGACGCACCGATCCATGTTCAGAAGCGCGATAAGGAGATTGTATATAAGGAAGCGAGAGAGCTTTTAAAGAAGATGGGTCTGTCGGACAAAGAAGATTATTATCCGTGCCAGCTGTCCGGCGGACAGTGCCAGCGTGTGGCGATCGCAAGAGCCCTGGCGCTGAACCCGAAGATCCTGTTCTTCGATGAGCCGACCTCTGCGCTCGATCCGGAGCTGACGGCGGAGGTGCTGAAGGTGATCCGTTCCCTGGCAGATTTAAATATCGCCATGGTGATCGTCACCCACGAGATGGCGTTTGCGAGAGATATCTCCCACCGCGTGATCTTCATGGAAGGCGGAGTGATCGTGGAAGAAGGAACGCCGGAGAAGGTATTCTCCTCTGACAATGAGAGAATGAAGAGTTTCCTCGGAAGATATGGGGAGATCCTGTAGGACCTTGCGATCGGGAATGTGAAACATCGGGAAAACCCACCTATAGGAAAAACTGAAAAATATGATTTACAACCGGAGATAGGTATTGTATAATTTTCGACGGGAATGAAGTTCTCCCATGGGAAACCAGAACCGCTTATGATGAGCTGATGACTTCTGTGATGACGGGCTGTCCGGGACGGCGCTTTTTAGCGTGTGCTGCGGGGCTTAAGTCACAGGAGAGTCAGCTCTTTTTTTTGTGCAGCAGGAAATTCCGATGGAACTTCCTGCCGCGCAAAAAGGCACATTTTTTCGGGAAAATATTTTCTCATTAATAAAATTGGGAGCAATCGTTTCGTATGGAATAGGAACTTTAAAAATGGAATTTTGAGTAACAGTTTCCCAAATAAAAGCAGAATTGTGGAAGGCACGTTTTTGCAGAAAAAAGGAGAAAAATTATGTTGACATCACTTGCACTGATCTTTCTGGTGGGACTTTCCGCGGCGGCGATCTGCGGATATCTTCACCTGCCGCGCATTATCGGAATGCTGTTTACCGGCATCATCCTGGGACCGCATGTCCTGGGACTTCTCGATGATAAGATCTTATCGATCTCCTCGGAACTTCGCCAGATCGCGCTGATCATCATCCTGTTAAAGGCGGGACTTTCCCTGAACCTTGCGGATCTGAAGAAAGTCGGGCGTCCGGCCGTCATGATGGCTTTTGTACCGGCGAGTTTTGAAATCTGTGGATATCTTCTCTGCGCTCCGATGATCCTGGGGATAACGAGAATTGAGTCTGCTGTCATGGGTGCGGTCCTCGCGGCTGTTTCCCCGGCGGTCGTTGTGCCGCGGATGGTACAGCTGATGGAAAATAGATATGGAACGGAAAAGAGTATCCCGCAGATGATCCTGGCTGGGGCATCGTGCGACGATATCTTCGTGATCGTCCTGTTTTCCACATTTGCCGGCATGGCACAGGGAGGAACGGCAGATTTTACACAGTTTTTGAATATTCCGGTGTCCATTGTGCTCGGAATCCTGCTGGGCGCTGCTGTCGGGTATCTTCTCAGCCTTTTCTTTGAGACTGCTTATGCGAAGGAACATTATGTGAGAAACAGCATGAAAGTCATTGTGGTCCTCGGGCTTTCGTTTCTCCTGATGGCGGTGGAAACATGGGCAAAACCGTATGTCTCCGTCTCCGGACTTCTTGCGGTTGTCAGCATGGCATGCGTCCTCAAAATGAAATGTCCGAAATCAGTTTCCGGAAGACTCTCAGAGAAGTTTGGAAAACTCTGGATCGCAGCGGAGGTAGTCCTGTTTGTGATGGTCGGCGCTGCAGTGGATATCCGGTATACGGCGACTGCAGGAGGCGCGGCTGTGGTGATGATCCTGCTTGCACTTATTTTCCGGGCAGCCGGAGTCTGCGTGTGCATGGCGGGAACCGCGCTGAACAAGAAAGAGCGCCTGTTTACCGTGATCGCGTATCTGCCGAAGGCAACAGTCCAGGCGGCGATCGGTTCTGTTCCGATGGCGATGGGGCTTTCCTGCGGACAGATTGTTCTCTCAGTGGCGGTTCTCGCGATCCTGATCACGGCGCCGCTCGGGGCGATCGGGATGGATGTGACGTATCGGAGACTGTTAAAAAGACAGGAATAGTAAAAACATCTAGAGAACATTTCAGGGTTCACAAAACGGGAATGATGAGATATAATGAATGGCACAAAGATAGTAGGAAAATAGATGTTCAGAAACTGAAAGGAGGAGAACAATGGATTTCGAAAAATTATGTGCAGAGAGATATTCGCTTAGAAAGTTCAGCGACCGTCCGGTCGAAGCAGAAAAGCTGGAGAAGGTTCTGGAGGCAGGCCACAATGCACCGACGGCTCATAACCTTCAGCCGCAGCGAATTCTCGTGATGCAGAGCAAAGAGGCACTGGAAAAAGCGGAAGAGTGCACCGCGTGCAAGTTCCACCCGCCGGTGATCCTGGTTGTCGCTTATGATCCGGCGAAGGCATGGAACCGTGAGGGCGATATGAAGAATCATGGCGAGATCGACGCAACGATCGCAGCGACCCAGATGATGCTGCAGGCTGCGGATCTCGGTCTTGGAACCTGCTATGTCGGCATGTTCAGCCAGGAAAAGCTTCATGAGACATTCTCGGAGATGAAGGGACTCGTTGCGACAGCGATGCTCCCGCTCGGTTATCCGGCGGAGACGGCACATCCGTCAAGACTTCACGCAGATAGAATGCCGATCGATGAGATGGTGGTTCGCCTGTAGTTCTGATGTCCGGGATTCGCAGAATTGCAGAATGGCATTAGAATAAGAATACGAAGGAAAACAGGTCTGTCAGGGTGAAAAGTGACAGACCTGCCTGTTCACCTGCGTGTGCGCGTGAAGAAAACTTTTGTACGTATAAAAAATACGCATGCGGAGCTTTTTGTGGTACACTGGCAGACAGCATCGAACGACTGCCCGTGTGTGCACACGGCAGGACATTCAAAAAATGGAGGAACACAGATATGGAATACAAAGTTTCCGAAAAGGTTCAGAAGAAATTTGACACCCTGACAAAGGATGCAAAGGTCCAGAAAGCGTTACAGTTCATGGAAGAGGACCAGGATACCGTGATCGACAAACAGATCGAGCTGACACTGATCCCGGCTCCGACAAACCATGAGCAGAAGAAAGCTGCGAGACTTCTTGAGATGTTTAAGGAAGAAGGACTCACCGACTGCCATATCGACGAGTACGGCAACTGCGTTGGTATCCGGAAAGGTACCGGCGGCGGAAAGACAGTCCTTGTGGAAGGCCACATGGATACGGTATTCCCGCTTGACACGAAGCTTGAGATCGTCCGTGAAGACGGTTTTATCAAGTGCCCGGGCATCGTGGATGACACAAGAGGATGTGCGACGGTCCTCTCAACAATCCGTGCGCTGAACGCAGCCGGAATCCAGACAAAGGGAGATATCCAGTTCGTCGGAACTGTCCAGGAGGAAGGAACCGGCGCTTTAAAGGGAATGCAATATTATGTAAACCATCATCCGGAGCTGGATGCCAGCATCTCCGTTGACGGACCGGGATTTGAGGAGATCACCTACGAGGCAACCGGAATCCAGACATATGAGATCAATTTCCATGGCGTCGGCGGACATGCATGCGGAGCTTTTGCAAAGGTTGCGAACCCGATCCATGCGGCAGGACGCGCGATCGCAAAGATCGCTGAGATCCAGGTTCCGAAGGAGCCGATGACCACGTTTGCGGTTACAACGATGCAGGCAGGCAGCTTTGAGGCTGTCCATGCGATCGTTCCGGTCGCACAGATCCGCTTCAACTTCCGCTCCAACTCCCAGGAAGAACTCGAGAAACTTCGCAAGAAGATCTTTGATGCAATCGATGAGGCATGCAAAGAGGAGACCGAGCGCTGGGGTATGGACACCATCACATATGACGTAAAACATATCTGTGATGTCAATGCCGGCCACCAGGATCCGCATGCACCGATCGTAGAGGGCGCGATGGCGGCAGCAGAGTACCTTGGATGTGCGGAGCCGAAGCTCGGAAACGGCGGTTCTACAAACTGCAACCGTGCACTGGAAGCAGGACTTCCGGCCGTCTGCCTCGGAATGGGCGCAGATTACGATATCCATGCGCATATGCTGTCTGAGCAGTTTAAAGTCGAGGGAGCTTATAAGGGCTGCCAGCAGACACTGCTCCTGGCACTTCTCTGCGCAGGAACGGATGTAGTGGAAAGTATCATCGAGAAATAAGATCGTAACTGTTCAGTACTCTCGCAGTTACATAAGAATGTCAGAAAAAGGTACGGAATTGTTATATTCTGATCGAAACAGCGCAGGTTTGTCCTATATGGACGGACCTGCGTTTCGTTTTTGCGGAACAGGAAATCCAGGGATTTGTTCTGCAATACGGAATGAACTTTAGAGCCGCACTTTTGCCGTAGAAAAGCAAGGAAAAAGCAAGAAATAATCACCTTGACACCCTCTTATTGGTTAGCTACAATAGATGGTAACAGTTGGGATTGCGCAGATTTTTACCCGGAATTGTGTTGCAAGCTTGCTTGCATAAGCAATTCTGGGTGAAAAGCTGCATAAGGGCGACGCCCGGAGCTTCTTGAAGGCCGCAGGCATTCAAGAAGAGAGCAATCCGCCCCGTTGCAGGATGCTCAAGCAAGCTTGCTTGCATAAGCGCTTTTATCCGAAAAGATGCATAAGCCCAATTGTAAAAATAATAAAGGCAGGACAGAAACATGAAAAAATTAAGAATGCTTCTTCCGATCGGCGCTGTGATCGGTATGCTGGCGGTGGGAACAGCGTTTCCTGCAATGGCGGCTGTTGTTGATACGGACATGGCCAAGTTTGTGCGCGGCACAACGATCAATGCGGTAGATGTGTCAAAGCAGACAGCGACACAGGCGAAAGGCTATCTTGAAGGCTACTTCAACGAGCATTACGAGATTAAAATACAGGACGCGGACGGAAATCTGGAGACCTTAAAGGGAACAGATGTTGGATATCATCTGGATGTCACCGGCAGCGTTGATGATATTTTAAAGGAGCAGAATGACGCAGGAAGAAAGACAGGACCGGGCTCTGACCAGAGTTATACCGTGACTGTGAAGGCGACGGTCGACGATGAGAAGCTTGCCGCAGCGCTTGCAAATCTGCACTGTGTAACGGCGGCAACACCGACCTCGAATGCGTATATCTCTGCTTATGAGGAAGGAAAACCGTTTACGATCGTTCCGGAAGTTCAGGGAAATGAGCTTGATATGGACAAGCTGAAAGCAGCTGTCAAGGATGCGCTTTTAAACCAGAAAAAGCAGATCAAACTGACAGATCATGACTGCTACAAAAAAGTCACGGTGAAGTCAGATGACGCAGCCCTGGTACAGCTCTGTGCGACCTTAAATGCGTATAAGGACATCAAGATCACTTATGATTTCGGTTCAAAGAAAGAGACTCTGGATGGTATGGAGCTGGCAAAATGGGTGACCGGGACAAATGGAAATGAGATTCAGGTGGACCGTGAGAAAGCCGCTGCATATGTGAAATCTTTAGCGGATAAGTATGACACTTACGGAAACCACAAATATAAGACGACATCCGGCCGCGATGTTGTCGTATATGGAAAATACGGCTGGAAGATCAATCAGGCTGCAGAGACGGATGCGCTGGTAGCGGCTGTGAAAGCATGCCAGACGACCGATCGGGAACCGATCTACGAGAGCCGCGGTGCGACCCACGACGGATATGACTTCGGACAGACCTATATCGAGGTGGATCTTGCGACCCAGCATCTCTATTTCTATAAGGACGGAAAAGTGATCATCGACAGCCCGTTCGTATCCGGAAACGTGTCAAAGAATTATACGACGCCTCCGGGACTGTTTGAGCTGTATTATAAGCAGACAGACCGCGTATTAAAGGGAGAAGATTACGCGACTCCTGTAAAATACTGGATGCCGTTCAACGGCGGGATCGGACTTCATGATGCGAACTGGAGAAGCAAGTTCGGCGGTACGATCTACCAGACAAATGGTTCTCATGGCTGCATCAATCTGCCGCCGAAAGTAGCAGCGCAGGTCTATGAGAATGCGTATAAGGGAATTCCGATTATCTGCTGTAACTAGGGAAATTTGCAGAGTATGAGAGAGTGAGTGGGGTTTGAACTGAGAAAGCGGATCCTGCGCATCTGGAATTCGAAAAAATAATAGAAAACTGTTGGGATAAACAGCAGGAATGAAAACACCGGAAGGGAAAACAAAAATGGATAAACAGCAGGTTTTAAATCAGTTAAGAAACGCGAAGGAGATCTATGTGATCATGTCTCTGTGCACAAGAATGCCGTATGTGGTATGCGACAAGGAGACATTTGATGATGAAGTCCTGATCTACTTCACGGAGGAAGATGTTAAGCGCGAAGGTAAGCGCCTGGTTGAAGAAAAGATCCCGGTACAGATCGCAAAAGTGGATGCGAACCAGATGCTCCACTTCTACGGAAACCTTTACACGATGGGCGTGAACTGCCTGATGGTGGACCAGTACATGGATAGCGAATGCCGGATCCAGCTTCCGGAACTCGTAAGCCGTCCTGGCCAGAATAAGCCGGATGCTCCGGAAGACGAGAAGAAGACATGGATCGAGAATCCGAGCCTTCATCTGACAGCCCTGTACTTCATGCAGGAGCTCCGCAGACAGAAATTTGAGACAATGCCGGAAGAATTAAAGGAAATGCAGGAGGAGATCCTTGCGGACTTCACCAAGGGAACCTACATTACCGCATTCCAGGAAGGCAGCGGCGTTCCGTTATTAAAACAGAAAAACGGCGATGCGTACCAGCCGATCTTTACAGATATCATCGAGTTCGGCAAATTCAATGCGAAAAACCAGTTTAAGGCGATCGCGGTTACAGCGAACAAGATCCCGAGCATCCTCGTAAAAGAGGCAAAGGGCGTTGTTGTAAACCCGTTCGGCGTAAACCTTCAGATGCCGATCACAAGGCGTACCGTGCCGAATCCGGAAGCGGCTGCACAGGCAGGCACACCGGAAGAGGTCCAGGCAACTCAGGTGGAAGTGAAGGCGGACAGCGAGAGAGCCGGAGCACAGGAAGAAGCCGAAGCTGAGAACAAGACTGAAAACTAAATAAAAGTAACGGTTCTGTTACGGGATCAGACTCCGGCGTGTTCGCGTCACTGGGAATAGTGCGCAGGATGCGGCGGAGTTTGTGATTGCGCGGGATGAGGAGGATGACAGCTGTGGAGAGCGACAGAAGGAAGATCGAAGAAGCATATTTAAAAGCGGTGGATATCGGTTATTCCTACCATCTGGCGAAAAAGATGGAGGAGTTTAAGAGTAATCCGGTCCTTGGTTACCGTACAGCGGGATCGAAAGCGGAATTTGATACCGGGGAATTTCTGAAAGAGGAAATGGAGCGGATCGGGCTTTCAGATATCCATAAAGATGAACTCTGCCTGGATTCCTGGGAGTTCGAGAAGGCAGTCCTGCGTTTTGCGGACCGGGATGGAAAGGAACATGAATTCCAGCTCGGTGCCTATCAGACGGAGTTTGTGACGGATGGATGGAAGGAATATCCACTGGTCTACGCAGGCCGCGGAAAGGAAGCGGACTACGACGGCGTGGATGTGACGGGATGTCTTGTGATGGTGGACATCAACCAGAGAGATGAGTGGTGGATCAACTATCCGGTCTATCAGGCTCATTTAAAGGGTGCAGCGGCGGTGATCGCAGTTCAGGATAACGGTTATGCGGAGATCGACAGCGAGGCGCTCAATGCCCAGGATATCGCGGGCCCAAAGGATGCCCCGGCATTTTCCATGTCAAAGAAAGATGCGGAGATCCTGAAGACTGCGTTAAAAGAGACTCCGCGGATTACAGTGCAGTTTGATGCAAAGTCTGTCGTGAAGGAAGATATGCCTGCCTACAATGTATGGGGAACGATCCCGGGAAAGTCGGACGATATGATCCTGCTCAGCGGCCACTATGATTCCTATTTTGACGGATTCCAGGATGACAACTGTGCGATCGCGCTGATGTTCGGGATCGCAAGGACGCTGTTAAGGATCGGCTATCAGCCGGAAAAGACCATCGTATTCTGCTGTATGGCGGCGGAAGAGTGGGGAATTGAAAACTCCAAGTACGACTGGTCGACGGGGGCATGGCAGCAGGTCTTTAAGATCCGGCCGGAATGGCAGGGAAAGGTGATCGCGGACCTGAATTTTGAGCTTCCGGCCTATGCGCATAATCCGTGGGATGCGATCCGGTCTACCTATGAATATGAGGATTTTCTGAAGGAATTTGTAAAAGAGTTTCCGGTGGACGCAAAAAAGGTCTACCCGGAAGGTCTCGGCGTCCAGTGCCCGATCGAGACCTGGTCGGATGATTTTTCCGTCGCGATCTCAGGAATCCCGTCGATGGTGAATGAATTCAGCAGTGCGGAGTTCATGGAGACACATTACCACTCCCAGTTTGATAATGACGAGTATTATAATGCGGATGTATTTCAGTTTCACCATGAGCTCTACGGACTTCTCGTCATGGCGTTTGACCGGGTAAAAGTAGCTCCGGTGAATGTCGGACGGACGCTTCAGGCGCTCCAGGAGAGCGTCAGACCGGTTACTGGCCGGGAAGATGAAAAGGGCATCAGGATCCTGCTGGAGCGGACGGCAGAGGCGAAGAAGATCGCGGATGCGGTATATAAAAGAGTGAAAGAGATTAATGAGATCTCCCGGGACGATGAATGCAATTTGCGAAATGTGGAAACCGGAGAAAAGAGTGCCGGATGGAGCGGCAAAGCTGCTTTCGGCAGTATGCCGGAAGCGGAGAAAAGAGAGCTGGCCGGTCCGGAAAATACAAAATATGCTGCGCTTCAGAGGCAGCTCCTGTATTTGTTCCGCAAATGCCAGGACTATTTTGTCCGTCTCAACTGGCACGATGAGGTCCTGTTCCCCCACGAGGCCGCCCAGAGCAATCTGCGCCATATCGGCGATGCAGTGCGCAGTCTGGAAAATAAGGACGTCAGAGGGGCTCTTGACGCCTTGTACCTGGTGGACAACAATCAGTATGCGTTCCAGTTTGACGATGAAGTATATCACTATTTTACGGAATATGTCCTGAACCAGGAAAAAGACCGGCTGCAGTGGGGAGCCGGACGGATCGTCCATCATGTGGATCTCTCGAAAGAGGTCAAGAGTCTCAAAAAGAAGATCGCCGAGGGCGGACATGACGTGACGGAAGAGCTTTGTGCACTGAAAAAAATGGAGGAAGAGCAGCTTGCTTGCTTTGACGATGACATAAGATATATGACCCAGGCCGTGGATACCCTGACGGATGGGTTAAAAAAAGCGAAAGAGGTGTTGGATTTTTAGTTATGGACAGCCAGATATTGTACCGGGTACAGAGAGAAGATCTGCCCCGGCTCCAGAAAATGCTGGTAGAATGTTTTGCCAGAGACCCGCTTTATGAGACTCTGATCCCGGATGCCGAGACGAGAAAGCGGCTGATGCCGGAACTTTTTGAGTGTGATCTGAACGAGTTTTATGAGACATGTGAAATTTTTGCGGATAGCCCGGAGTTAAACGGACTCCTGGTTGTCTCCGATGAGGCGGAGGAATATGATCCGGTCCGCTTTTACCTTACAGAAGCGTGGGCGTCCTTAAAGACAGATGAGTATCTGATCAAGGAGGACAAGAGCTTAAAGACGCTCTGGAACTTTATCAAGGGCCGCGACTACTTAAACTCCCATTGGACGGCCCAGCTTCACCAGGAAAACCGCTTACATATCATCTACCTTGCGGTGAGTCCGAGTGTACAGCATCACGGGGTTGCGGAAAAACTGATGGATGATGCGATCCGGTATGCCGGAGAGCACCGGATGATGATCTCGTTGGAGACGCACAATGAGAAGAATGTGGCGTTCTACGCGCATTTCGGATTTAAGGTGTTCGGGATCGTGGAGAAAGGCATGGGACTGAAGCAGTATTGCCTGGTGAGAGAAATTCAGTAACCTAAAGAGGACTTATCCGGCCATGGCGGCTCTGCGGTGCACCGGAAACGGTCAGGAAATTTCATAACAGATAAAAAACAAGGACCTCAGCGATTGGCAGCCGCTGAGGTCCTTATTTTTATGGTATATATTGAGGAATAAACTTGCCCTTATTGGCAAATTGGGCAACTATTTCATGATCGCATCACCCGATATACAGGTGATGCAGGATCAAAGATTTTGATTATCTCTGTACACGTCCGGATCCGTCGCCGCCAGCTAATTTCTTAACTTCGTCTACGGAAACCATGTTCATGTCGCCTTCGATGGAGTGCTTTAAGCAGGATGCAGCTACTGCGAACTCGATGATGCTCTGAGCATCCATGTCGCTTAAGCAAGCGTAGATCAGTCCGCCGCCGAAGCTGTCGCCGCCGCCTACACGGTCAACGATGTGCATAGCGTACTTCTTGCTGAAGTAGTAGTCCTTGCCATCGTATAACATAGCGGACCAGTTGTTGTCGTTAGCGGAGATGGACTCACGAAGCGTAATAGCAACCTTCTGGAAACCGAAACGGTCAGCAAGCTGTTTTGCAACGTCCTTGTAGCCCTCGTGGTTTACAGCGCCCTTTGTAACGTCTGTGTTGGAAGCTTTGATACCGAATACATCGGAAGCATCCTCTTCGTTTGCGATGCAGACATCAACATATTTGCAAAGCTCGCCCATAACCTCGCCTGCTTTTGCCTTTGTCCAGAGTTTGTTTCTGTAGTTTAAGTCGCAGGAAACAGTGATGCCGAGTTCTTTTGCTTTCTTACATGCTTCAAGGCAGATAGCAGCAACAGTGTCGTTTAATGCCGGTGTGATACCTGTGAAGTGGAACCAGTCAGCGCCCTCGAAGATCTTAGCCCAGTCGAAATCTTCCGGAGTTGCCTCGGAGATTGCGGAATGTGCACGGTCGTAGATAACCTTGGACGGTCTCTGGGAAGCACCCTTCTCAAGGAAGTAGATACCTACACGGTCGCCGCCGCGGGTGATAGTGGAAGTATCAACGCCGTATCTTCTTAACTCGTTTACAGCTGCCTGGCCGATCTCGTGCTTCGGAAGCTTTGTAACGAATGCTGCATCAAAACCGTAGTTTGCAAGGGAAACAGCTACGTTAGCCTCGCCGCCGCCGTATGTTGCGCCGAAGTTGTTAGCCTGAACGAAACGATAGTATCCCTCCGGAGCGAGACGGAGCATGATTTCACCAAATGTAATAACTCTCTTGGACATGAGGATTCTCCTTAAAATTAATATGATTTATAGTCATGGACCGCGCGGAGCAGGGAAAGCGGTTAGCAGAGTCCCTGGTTACGCGGTATAAATTACGATTTTTATAACGGAAGATGAAGCTTATTTCTGTACCAGATGTACTGCGAAGCCGCCGATCTCGTCTGCGAGATAGATTGCTGTCATCTTGTCGCCTTTGAACTTAGCGGACTCTTCGTTGAACTTGTAGCCCATCATCTCAAGGTAGTTCTTTGCTCTTACTACAGAGTTTGTAGCAACAGCGATGTGACCCTTTGCGCCAAGTCCTTTGGACTTCATAGCCTCAACAGCTTTTCCTGCGAATACAGAGCTGTTGCCAACTTTCTTTGTGAATCCGAACAGACCGTCAAATGCATCAGCAGTCTTTTCAGCTTCAGCTTCGTTGTCGCAGTTGATTCCGATGTGAGCAAGCTCAAAGCCGAGCATTGTCTGAACAGCTTCCTTTGTGAGGTCGCGGATCTTATCGAACTCACCGGCAGCTACGAGGTCTTTCTTAACCATCCAGCTTCCGCCGCAAGCAAGGATCTTGTCAAATGCAAGATAGGAGTTGATGTTCTTAGCGTTGATTCCGCCTGTCGGCATGAATTTCATCTGTGTGTACGGAGCAGCCATAGCTTTGATCATGTTGATTCCGCCAGCAGCCTCAGCCGGGAAGAATTTAACAACATCAAGACCAAGGGAGATAGCCATCTCAACGTCGCTCGGGTTGGAAGTACCCGGAGTTACCGGAATTCCTTTATTTACACAGTATTTAACAACTTCCGGATTTAAGCCCGGGCTTACGATGAATTTTGCGCCTGCGTTTACTGCACGGTCAACCTGCTCTGTTGTAAGAACAGTACCAGCTCCGACTAACATATCCGGGAACTCTTTTGCCATAATACGGATGGACTCTTCAGCAGCTGCTGTACGGAATGTAACCTCAGCGCACGGAAGACCGCCCTCGCAAAGTGCCTTTGCAAGCGGTGCTGCGTCCTTTGCATCGTCCAGAACTACAACCGGAACGATACCAATTTTCTGGATCTTCTCTAAAACTTCGTTCATGATTCCTGTCTCCTTTTGTTTTTATAAATTTAGGAAATTCAGTTTTAGTCAATAATCAAGTCATATTGAGTTTTAATACCGAGTTTCATAATGCGGAACCATGTTTCGCATTGCGGTATCATCTAAATTAGATTATACTCACGCGATTCAAATTGTCAATAGCGAAAAAGCCTAATTTTACTGGATTTTCTGAGTAAAACTGCCGAAAAACAAATCGCTTCATTTTATAATGGAAGTGTGGTAAACTATAAAAAGTAAAAAAGGCAGCTGCCTGATGGGTTTGTGTATTTAACACGCCGGCCAAAACAGCTGCGAGAGATGATGAGCAGGTTAGAAAGGAAAAAATAATAATATATGGATATACAGTTTCATAAGCTGAGCGCTGAGAATTTTGAGAAGCTCAGCAAGTATTACGGAAGACGCCACGACAATACATGCGACAGCGTGATGCTCGACAACTTCCTCTGGGCGGACTATTATCATGTCCACTTCTGCGAGAGAGACGACAGAGCAGTTCTCTGGACGATGAAGATCATGGGCAAGATGTATGCGTCTCTTCCGGTATGCGCGATCGAGGATATGTCCCACTATTTCAATGAGATCGAACGGTATTTCAATGAAAATCTTCATCTGCCGCTGGAGATCTATCTTGCGGATCAGGAAGCTGTGGACTATTTAAACCTCCCGGCTGAGCGATATTCCGTGACGGAACTCCCGGACGCGAAGGACTATCTTTACAGCGCTGAGGCGTTAAAGACACTGTCAGGAAAGGCACTCCACAAGAAGAAAAATAACCTGAACGCCTTTAAGAAGGCATATGACGGACGGTATGAATACAGGACTCTCTGCTGTTCCGACGGCTGTGAAGTATGGAAATTCCTGGACAAATGGAGAGAAGGAAAAGGACAGGAAGTCGAGGGACATCTGGATTATGAAGTGGAAGGGATCCATGAGATCCTGAGAAACTGTTCGATGTTATCGGTCCGCATGGGCGGGATCTATGTGGATGACCAGTTAGAGGCGTTCTCGATCGGAAGCTATAACAGTAAGGAAAAGATGGCGATCATTCATATTGAAAAGGCAAATCCGGAGATGCGGGGTCTTTACCAGATGATCAACCAGCAGTTCCTGATCCATGAATTCCCGGACGCGGAGATCGTAAACCGTGAGGACGATATGGGTCTTCCGGGGCTCAGACAGGCAAAGATGTCCTATGCGCCGATGGGATTTGCGAGAAAGTATCGGATTAAGCAGCTCGATTATCAGGCAGGAAGCGCGGAGTAAACTATGATACGGTATTTGGAGACAGAAGAAAAGGGAAGATGCCTGGATCTCTGGAGAGAGGCATTCCCGGAAGATTCCACGGAATTTTGTGATTATTATTTTAAGGAAAAGATGAAGGACAACCGGGTCCTTGTACGGGAGGAAAACGGTGAGATCGTGTCTATGGTCCACCGGAATCCGTACCGGATCTATATGCGGGGAAATGAGGCGGTCTGTGATTACATTGTCGGTGTCTCAACGCTGGTTTCTGAGCGCCACAAGGGATATATGAGAAGTCTCATGCTGGCGATGCTGCGGGATATGCAGGAAGAGCGCATGCCGTTTACCTTTCTGATGCCTGCAAGGGAATCCCTGTACCGCCCGTATGATTTCCGGTATATTTATGATCAGCCGCGCTGGGTCCTCAAATATAATCCCCATATCCACAGGGAGCCATGTGATCTGAAGACACTTGGAGCAGATCTTGCGGAATGGCAGACAGCGTGGTTAAAGAGGCAATATGAGGTCTTTGCGATCCGTGATGAGGCATATTTACAGCGGATGGAGAAAGAACTTGCCAGCGAGAACGGAACCTGCACACTGCTCTACGACGACGACTGGTTTATCGGAATGCAGAGTGAGTGGGGCTTAAAGGAGCGGGAGATGCGTTATCTCTATACCGGAGAGCACTACCGGAGTGAGGCGGGGCAGAAACCGGCGATCATGGCGAGGATCGTCTGCATGCCGGAGTTTGTGACAAATATCCACCTCTCAGAAGACTGCCCTCAGGACGAGGTGACAGTGGAGATCGGGATCAACGACCTCTTCGTTCCTCAGAATCAGGGGGCGTGGCTATGGCATCTGACGAAGTATGGTTCCAGGATGACGCAGGAATCCAGGTTTATCGCGAAAGGCAAGATGGAGGTCCTGACGATCTCGGAACTCACGGAGTGGTTGTTCGGATACCGGACGCCGGCTCAGGTAAAGAAGATCCCATATGGGGAATTTATCGAGCCGTTCCATGGAGTGTTCCTGGACGAAGTCGTGTGATACCGGACTCACGGGGGGACAGGTGCGGAGTGATATCGGCCGAATATGTGAAATTGTGAACGGTTGATTGAGAATACTTTTATAATAGGAAGGAGAAGATCTGTCATGACAGAGCGGGAAACATTAAAAAAGTGGCTGGATGAGAGCAGCAACATTGTATTTTTCGGTGGGGCAGGTGTGTCCACGGAGAGCCATATTCCGGATTTCAGGAGTACAGACGGACTGTACAACCAGGAATACGATTATCTGCCGGAGACGATCCTCAGCCATTCCTTCTATATGAGAAAGCCGGAAGAATTTTACCGGTTCTACCGGAATAAGATGCTGTTCCCAAATGCGGAGCCGAACCGGGCGCACAAAGCGTTGGCAAAGCTCGAGGAGATGGGAAAGCTGAAGGCAGTCGTAACGCAGAATATCGACGGACTCCATCAGAAGGCGGGAAGCAAAGAAGTTCTGGAACTTCATGGTTCGGTTCTGCGGAATCACTGCACCCGCTGCGGAAAATTTTACGGTCTGGATGCGATCTTAAATTCCACAGGTGTGCCGAAATGTACCTGCGGAGGAACAATCAAGCCGGATGTTGTGCTCTATGAAGAGGGATTGGATTCGGAGACGATCGAAAAGTCTGTAAATTATATCGCAAATGCGGATGTTCTGATCATCGGAGGAACTTCCCTGACTGTATATCCGGCGGCAGGACTGATCGATTATTACAGAGGACATAAGCTGATCCTGATCAACAAGTCGGTGACGCCGATGGACAGCCGCGCCGACCTTGTGATCAGCGGACCGATCGGGGAAGTGCTCGGGGATGCAGTCGGAGTCTGAGTACGGAAATCGGGGATACAAAAAATAAAGGACCTGAAAACAGGGACTGCAGGTGTTTATGATGGAATAGAAAAAGCCGGAAACATACATAAGGGATTCATCCGATGAAAGGAAAAGATATGGTCCGGCAGGAGACGGGGAGGAGACAGAATGTATCAGGCAGCAGAAGATCGTTATGATTTGATGGAATATAAGCGCTGTGGAAGAAGCGGGTTAAAACTCCCGCGGATCGCGCTGGGACTGTGGCAGAATTTTGGACTGGAAAAGACGATCGCAGACCAGGAGGAGATTCTGTGTCATGCGTTCGACTGCGGGATCACACACTTTGACCTCGCGAATAACTACGGTCATCCGGCGAATGGACTTGCGGAGAAAAACTTTGGCCAGGCGTTGAAGGACTGCCTCGGTACATACCGCGATGAGCTTGTGATCTCCACAAAAGCCGGCTATGATATGTGGCCGGGACCGTATGGCAACTGGGGATCCAGAAAGTATCTGATGGCGAGTCTTGACCAGAGCCTGAAACGCATGGGACTCGATTATGTGGATATTTTTTACCACCACAGACCGGACCCGGAGACGCCTCTTGAGGAGACAATGGGTGCGCTCAGTGATATCGTCCGCAGCGGAAAAGCACTTTATGTCGGACTTTCCAACTATAAAGAGGAAGAGACGAGAAGAGCGGTGAAGATCCTAAAGGAGAACGGAACTCCGTGTCTGATCCACCAACCGCGCTACAACCTGTTGGAGCGCTGGGTGGAGGACGGACTGCTCTCCGCGCTTGATGAGAACGGCGTCGGCTGTATCTGCTTTTCCCCGCTGGCGCAGGGTGCGCTGACGGATAAATATCTGAAGGGGATCCCGGCGGACTCCCGCGCTTCGCGTGCAGGAACGACCGTCGCACAGAGATACCTTTCGGATGAACAATTAGAAAAAATCAAACAATTAAATCAATTTGCTGCAGAGCGTGGTCAGACACTGGCGCAGATGGCGATCTCATGGATCTTACGCCGGCCGGAGGTGACGACGGTCCTGGTCGGAGCGAGCCGGGTTTCCCAGCTGGACAATAGTCTTGCGGCGTTAAAAAATATAGCTTTCTCCGAGGATGAGCTGAAGAGGATTGACGAAATTCTGGCATAGGCTGCTGGTTGTTACTTTTTCCAGTTACAGTGCGCGGGCATGGAGTGCCCGTGTACTGTAACTGCTGGTCCGGGACGGAAAAAAGACAGGAGACAGAACGATGGTATATGAAGTAGGAGATATTGTAAAATTAAAGAAACCGCATCCGTGCGGCAGTCAGGAGTGGGAGATCCTGCGCGTGGGCGCGGACTTCCGCCTGAAATGCATGGGCTGCGGCCACATGGTGATGGTTACGAGACGATTGGTGGAGAAAAACACCAGAGGACTCCGGAAACCGGACGGGACGGAAGTGAAGTAAATGGAGACTGGAAGAGAAACACTAAAACAGCAGGCATACCGGATCATAAAAAATAAGATCTTATATTGCGAATATGCCCCAAATGAGGTCCTGAATGAAGAATTACTGCTTCAGGATACGGGATATAGCCGGGCGCCGATTCGAGACGCTCTGGGCCGGCTGGAACAGGAACATCTTCTGGTGATCATGCCTAAAAAGGGAATTCGCATCTCGGATGTGAATATGAATGATATCAGTTCTGTGTTTGAAATGCGATGCATGGTAGAACCATATGTGATCCGGATGTATGGAAACCGTCTGGATAAGGAAAAACTGAGGGAATATAAGAAAAAGTTCGAAACTGATATTACGCCGGAGAAAGTTATGGATGCGGCGAAAGAAAAACGATTGACCGAAATGTTTACTCTGGATGATGAATTCCATCAATATATTGTTCGGAACAGTCCTAATCCATATATGTGGATGTCGATGGAGCTGATCTATAATCAGAATACCCGTCTTCGCGTTCTTACAAGTCTTGACCTGAATCGATTGATGCAGTCAAAACCGGAACATGCGGAGATTATTGATGCTCTTCTTGAAGATCGATATGAAGATGCTGCAGATAAGATGAAAAATCATTTAAGAAAAGCAAAACAAGGATCTCTTGACACGTTTGCGTCATATGGAGACTGGCTCCGGAAGAAAGAGCAGGATCCTATCGGATTCAGACCATAAGAAATATTTTTTGAGACAAATCAGAAATGAAAGCGACTGCTGATCGGAATATACGATCGTGGTCGCTTTTTGCTTGACTGCATTTGTTTTGTGCATATCGCCAAATATGTAGACAAAAAATATGTAAATATGTCAAATTGACAAATACAAAATGTGAGAGTATGATGAAATTATCTGATACATGTAACAGAAAAACGACCTGAAGGAGTTCTGACGATGAGCAAAATGGAAGATGAAATGACAGCGTTTCAGATTGATGAGCGGGATAATGTGGCAACGGCTCTGAAAGTGCTGGAACCGGGGACCGTAAGACTTCTTGGCGACAGCCGGGAAAAAAAGCTTTCAGTCAGAGAAGAGATCCCTGCGGGACATAAGGTGGCATTGACAGATATTGCGGCTGGAGAAAATATCGTAAAATATGGGGTTGTGATCGGTCGTGCAACGAAAGATATCCGTCAGGGGACGTGGGTTCATCTGCATGTCATGTGCAGCATTTATGACCAGCGGTCCAGCCACCTTGATGTGCATACAGGAGCGCCGAAAGATACACGCTATGAATAATGGAGAACGGACATGAATCACACAGAAAATTCCTGGATGGGCTATAAGAGAAAAGACGGCAGAAAAGGGATCAGAAATCGTGTACTTGTGATCTATACAGTAAAATGTGCAGAGCATGTTGCAAGGAAAATCGTGGATGAAGTCCATCATCCGGAAGTGGAACTTTTAGGATTTGATGGTTGCACGGATAATCAGTATGCTGTAAATATGCTGATCAGTCTGATCCGTCATCCAAATGTAGGTGCGGTGCTTACGGTTGGACTCGGATGCGAATATGTTCAGCCGGAATGGCTGGAAAAGATCGCACTTCAGGAAGAAAAAATTTCATCCTGGATCCGGATCCAGGATGAAGGAGGAACGGTTCCGTCGATCAAAAAAGGAGTCGCCTGGGTTCGTGAGGCGCTGAAAGAGCTGGAGAATACTCCGAGAGTTCAGATGGCGCTGCAGGATCTGGTAATCGGAGCAGAATGCGGCGGAAGTGATTATACGAGCGGACTTGCCGGAAATGTTGTAGTCGGCCGCCTTTTTGATCAACTTGTAAAAGCCGGAGGTACCGCGATCTTTGAGGAGATCGTTGAGGCAGTCGGCCTTGACTGGCTGCTGACATCCCGTGCGGCATCTGAGACCGCGAAAGAGGAGATCCAGTATACATACGACAAGGCACTGGAGTATTGTAAATCCGTGCGCCAGTATTCGGTGAGCCCCGGAAACTTTGCCGGCGGTCTCTCGACGATCGAAGAAAAGAGTATGGGAGCGGTGATCAAAAGCGGTTCCAGTCCGATCGAAGGAGTGATCAAAGTCTCGTGCCCGCCGAAAAGACATGGCCTTTGGCTTTTGGATTCGACACCGGATCCCTATTGGATGCAGTTCGGGATCACAAATCCGAATGACTCGGAAGGTCTGATGGATCTGATCAGCTGCGGCGCTCACATTGTCTTTTTAGTTACAGGAAGAGGAAATGTTGTCGGAAGCGCAGTAAGCCCATGCATCAAGATCACGGGAAACCGGGAGACATTCCGACGAATGAATGGGGATATGGACTTTGACGCCAGTCCTGTTCTGTACGGAGAATGTACACAGGATGAACAGGCGGACCGGCTGATGGATTATGTGGTACAGGTAGCAAAGGGAAATCTATCTAAAGGTGAAGAATTGGGACATCGGGAATACTTTGTGCCATATAAGTATCAGGAAAAAGAAGTTGCATTTCGAAAATGTGAAAAGACAGAAATATAGGGGATCTGGAGGAAATCATGGCAGCTTTTACAGAACAGCAGAAAACAGAATTTTCTATGCAGAAATGGTATGATCTTTCCGGAAAAACAGCAGTTGTGACGGGAGGAATCACCGGTCTGGGACTTGCGATCACAAGATGTCTGGTCAGTGCCGGCGCAAAAGTGATCGCATTGAGCCGGACAGATGAGAAGAAGGGAAATGAGATCCTGAAGGAATTTGGCGGAAAAGCAGTTTTCTACCAGTTTGATATCACAGATACGGATCATGCACAGGTAATCGCAGACAGAATTCAGAAAGAACAGGGACCGGTTGATATTCTGGTGAATAATGCCGGAAATCACTGCAAGAAATATATTTGGGATATGAGCGTGGAGGACTATAAAAATGTCCTGGATGTTCATCTTGTCGGTGCATTTGCATTGACAAAGGCCTTTATCCCGCAGATGAAGGAACGGGGCTGGGGAAGAATTATTTTCCAGGCCAGCATGACAAGCTATATTGGACAGCCGCAGGTATGTGGCTATTCTACTGCAAAAGCAGGATATCTTGGTCTGATCCATACCTTGACAGCGGAGGTGGCGGAATACGGGATCACAGTGAATGCGATCGCACCTGGCTGGATCGATACTCCGATGTTCCACAAAGCCGTGGACAATGATCCGCCGCGTCTCGCGAAGATCCTGGGGCGTATTCCAGCAAAAAGTGTTGGAGATCCGATGGATGTCGGTATGTGCGCAGCATTCCTTTGCAGTGATGCGGCGAGATATATTTCAGGTACATGTATTCCGGTTGACGGCGGGGCACTGATCGGATTCTAAGATGATTTGCCCCTGTAACATATCAAGAAAAGGAGAAGAAGAGATGAAACTGAAGAAAATCACAGCACTCACAATGGCAGGAAGTATGGCAGCACTCAGTCTGACCGCATGCGGAGGCGGAACATCTACAACCGCAACAACAGCTGCAGCGGCAGCAGAGACAACCGCAGCGGCAGCAGATGCAACAACTGCAGCAGAGACCTCCAATTCGGATGCAATTGTTCTCCAGGTCGCATTTGAGAACTCTATTTCCGAGCCGATCGGACAGGGTATCGTAAAAGCACAGGAACTTCTGAAGGAAAAATCCGGCGGAACGATGGAAATCCAGATCTATCCGGATTCACAGCTGGGCGATAAGTCTTCCCTGATCGACTCCATGTTGTTGGGTGAAAATGTTTGTACCGTAGCAGATGGTGCATTCTATGCAGATTACGGGGTTCCGGATTTCGGTATCGTATTTGGACCGTTCCTCTTTGATTCCTGGGATCAGTGCTGGACATTGATCGAATCCGACTGGTACAAAGAGCAGCGCGATAAGCTGGAAGAAAAAGGTCTGAAGCTGGTTGCCTCCAACTGGATCTATGGAGAGCGTCATACTCTGACAACTGTTCCGGTCAATACCGTTGATGATTTAAAGGGACTTAAGATCCGTGTACCATCCAACGAAATTCAGTCCAAGGGTTTTGATGTTTTAGGAGCAACTTCCACAGGTATGGCACTTGGCGATGTTTATCAGGCTCTTCAGACAAAGACGATCGATGGTGCGGAGAACCCGCTTGCAACTCTGTACGGAAGAAAACTTCACGAAGTTGCTAAGTATTTAATCCTTGATGGACATGTAAAGAACTTCACAACATGGGTTGTATCTGCAGATTGGTTCCATAGTCTGACGGATGAACAGCAGGGCTGGGTTCTCGATTCCTTCAAGGAAGCAGGAGAATACAATAATGAAGTTCAGCAGGCAGCGGATGCAGATTATCTCCAGAAGATGAAAGATGAGGGAGTAACCGTTGTAGACCCGTCCGAGGACGTATTAAAGGCATTCAAGGAGAAAGCACAGCCGTTCTACGATTTAGGATCTGAGTTTGGCTGGAGCGATGGCCTTTACGATACAGTCAAGAAGGCTATGGGCGCTGAATAAAAATATCGATAGCAAGGGGAAACTCGCGAAGCGTGTTTTCACTTGTTCTGAGCGGAAAAAGAAGGGGCTGTCGCATTAGCAAATATTTTTTGCTGGGCGGCAGCCCTGCTTTATGCCCAAATGGCATCGAAATCGGTTACGTTTTCGATGCCATTCTTTATAAACGCAGTTCATTCCCAGGCATCCCTTTCGGCATGCCTTATTTCAGGCTGTTTTGTTTTCAACTATCAAAATCTATGCCCTTTTTAATGGAAAAAGATAACTTCCCGTTCTTCCGGTCTGAATCTTGCAATGAAGCTTATTGATATTTCGTCCCATCGCCAGAAGAATGCTCTCTGCCAGTGCATTTGCCTTTCCACGATACAGATATCTTCGAAAATTCATGTCCTCTTTTACGTCAGCAAAAGAACCTTCGGCCTGAATACTGCGATTCATACGGAGCATCGTTCCATACTCACTTGTGATCCGTTCCAGATCTTCTGCGCGTTTCTGGCTCATTGTTTTTGAAACCATCAGCACTTTATTGCGCTTTTCCATAGGTG